>CAYGTC010000048.1:0-35001 GCA_964352735.1 uncultured Alcanivoracaceae bacterium
TCTTTCATAATCCTCGCGATATTATGATGGACAAGTCAAAACATCATATCTAGGTGTTTTATTTAAGTAACGAAAATTTCAGTTTATCTTCTGTGTAATGAATTGACCTCTATAACAAAAAATCTCACCAAATAACCAATGCTTCAAACGAAAGTCCATATTAAAGCAAAAATCGTTGTCTACAGACTTTTGTGTTTCCATTATTGTGACATGACCTAAGGCAAGCCATTCAGGAATACGTAAGGAAAACTGCTTGATTTTAAGGATATACCCGTAGCTTTCATAGCGCAAAACCCCATTGTTAACAATGGGTTTCATGCGTAAGCCCAAGAGTGCATTAACAAATTCAATAAAGCAGCCTGATTGAGGGTCAAAAACCACAATACTGTTAAATTTTTTAATATTTCCATCAGCAAATGTAATGATCCTATGCCACTGTTGATGGCCGTTTTTCGTGGTTCTTGTGACTTCTGTTTTCACCATTTGACCCTTACGATTTAACAATATGCCAAAAAAGTAAAAAATGTTGAGTATCCATTGCATAAACCATGGGTATTGAATATCCATATGACCATTGGCATAATTGTTGCCTCTATTGTCCTCACGGTAGTGGTTCTTTAATGCTTCAGGTAATTGCTGCCATTGTTCACCTAAGGCTTGTTGCATCATTGGTAATTTGTGTTTTTTCATAGCTCTAATCCAAAAGTGTGTTTAACCGTCATCAAAAACACCACGATAATCATGGATAAAAACGCTGGTATGCCTAGGGCAAACCACATTTTCGCATAGCGCCAATAAATATCAGGCAGCGGCGTTTTATCAATTAAAGCCTGATCAGCCATATTTCGCATACGAATTTGTAAATAAACAACTGGCAACCAACACAGGCCGGCAATCATGTATAAAACGATACTGATCAATAGCCATGGTGACAAAAGAGACCAACCAACAGTATGTGCCATCCATATACCTGTAATTGGCTGAAATATTACAGTTGGTGTGGTTATCAGCCAGTCTGCCATGACTACATTTCTATTGGTGTGGGCAATGTGTTGTATTTGTCCTGATTTATCAGCAAGCCATTTATAAAGTGCTGAACCAAGACCTGTGCCAAACAGCAGTATTGCACTGATGATGTGTAAATATTTTATGATTGAATAAGTCATGAAGAATGCTCCAAAAAGGCGTTCATGGGTGCTGGGTCAGCAGTATTGTGTTGATCCAGCATTGACAAGTTATCAGATGTGATGAATTGAGGGGTCAATGGTTTTAATAACCACGCTGCTGACTTGGCCAACCACATTGGTATATTGACAAAGCGCCATTGGGCCCTGTTTGGGTTTAATTGCTTCATCCACTGTTGATAAGTGAGGGTTTGTTGACCAACCACGTCAATGATGTGATTGGTTTTTGCAGAGGTCATACATTTTTCTATAACATCAACCAAGACGTCCACGTGGATTGGTTGTATTAATTGATATCCCCCATCGATTAAAGGAATCCATGGCAATTGGCTTAATTTCTTAAACCAATGAAAACTCTTGCCTCCTTCACCATACACCAAAGATGGTTTGAGAATAAACCACTCAAGGTTGGTATTTATGAGCGCTTCATCTGCGGCTTTTTTACTCTTTTGATAAGCAACACTGGTATCATCTTCAGCAATTCCCAGAGCTGATAATTGAATCACCCTTTGCACCCCAGCTACTTCACAAGCATTGAATAATGCTGTGGGTGCTTTTACATGAATTTTTTCAAAGTCATGTTCAGAAGATTCGGTAATGATGCCGACACAATTAATCACCACATCGATCTTTCTTAAATAGGGCAGCCATTGCTCTGTCGCAATAAACCGTGTGAAATCACATCTGAAGATCTTGATGTCATATGGTATTTCATGCCGATGAATGCATGCAGTAATATTGAACCCTTGAGAAAGCAAACGTTTGATAACGTGTTGACCGATAAAACCACTGGCTCCTGTTATTAATATATTCATTGGTTAATACATCCTGTACTGACTGGAGTGAATACTTTACGACCAACAATAAGTAAGCCAAATAATAAGCCAATTAAAGCAGCAATGATTGAAGACTTGACCACCAAAATTGCAGCATTGGGGTTCATGAGGATGTGTTTGCTGGTATTGGTAAACATCAAAACCAATAACAGAGGTGCTGCGCTTAACATAATGCGAGTATAAGCCACCCAAAAGTCTGCTTGTGTTTGAGTTGGGCACAAGTCTAGCAATATATTTTTCAATGGCTTATTCAATACCCATAAAGTCACAACACTCATGCTAAGACTGATGATGATTTCTATGATAAAAACTGTAAGTGCGTTCATACTGATTCCCGTTGAGTTGAAAAGAGTATTCAGTATAGAAAATTACAGTTTTTGAACCTCCACAATGAGCATAATATGGTGTTTTGTTGTTACATAATGATCATTGTGGAACAATAAACCCCATAAAAGTTTTGAAGCCATCTGGGGGTGGTATTTTGATAAGTTTGCTGGTTGGGGTCTTGAGCGCACAACTGAAAAGTACCATTGCATATCTTTTTAAAGACCATGAATAACAACGTCGCTATTAATGCAGTAAAAATCACAGAAGGGCTATTGACAAACATACCCCAAATCAACTGCAATAAAACAATGCCCAGTTGCATCGGATTAGAGATACACTGGTAAACGCCACTTGTGACTAAAATTTTAGGCGCATCGTAAGGGAAACCTGCTCCATTGCCATATTTAGCAAAGTGATAAAGGGCGCTAATGATCAGGTATCCTGGTAACAATAATAAAGCATACAAAAAAATCTGTGCCAGTTATTGTGCTGCCATAAAATGTTCCAAGACCAAGATACGTGTTCAAATATGATAGTTGGTAAAAGCCGCAGTAAAACAAGGGCCCAAATGCTTATTGCGAAGCTTTTAATGCCTGTTTTCTGAATTTGGCTGGTGTGGTGTGCACATTATTTTTAAATGCATCATAAAAATTCGACTGTGACGAAAAACCCACCTCAAGACCAATCGACAAAACCGAAGCATTGGGTTGTTTTACCAATAACTCTTTGGCTGCATTGACCCTTTGTTCGCGCAGATAACTGGAGAAACTCATGTTTAATTTGGTATTCATTAATTCAGACAATTGATGGGTGCTTAAATCTAATTCTGCCGCAATGGTTTGCCTGTCCAGATTGCTTTGTTGATAAAGCAGGTCTTTATTCATCAGTTCTTCTAGCAAGGCAATTTTTGCCTCACAATCAATGGCTGTTAACGTTGATACAGCATAAGCCTTTTTCGCGATTTCAGAGACGGATTCAGAAATGCTCGGTTTATGACTGATTACTAATGCCACCATCAATAATGCGATGCCGATGGCACTGGCATACAATTCATAAAACCATGGTTGATCAAATGCCGTAAAAAAAGTCATCAATGAGACACAAACAGCAACAATAAAAACCACAGATAAAAGCAACATTTCAGACTTAAACTGATCTTTAAATTGTTTCAACGCATGAATCGTTTTAAGTAACCAGAGTAAATACCCACAACCCACAACAAAGGCCAACATAAAAGCCCACCGCTGAGGCAACATCACAATCACGATCAATGGCAAAAAATGCAAAAGGTGCAAAGCTTTGAAATTATCTTGTGCTTTCAACAATGATCGTGCGTAAAAATAAAAACTTGGTGCCACCAAATACAACAGCACCAAATAACGGTGGCTGAATAAAAATGGATTATTTTTTGTCAGGTACAAATAATGTGACAGTTGTAAGCCAATCAAAGCCACAATCAATACAATACCAAAAATCTGTGCCAGTTTCTGATCATTAAAAAATGGATCTTTAAAGTGGGTGAGCAAAAATACCACCCCATAAAAAAACGAAAATCCAATAAAAAAAACAGTAATATCGTGCATCAACCCTTTACACCAGAATCATAGATCAAAAATGTCATCATAGAGTATCAAACAAACACAATCAACCACAAAACCAGATTTCATTCCTTCATTTAGTGCAACTTAACGCACAAATACTGAATCACATTGAACAAATAAACCATCATGAGTAAATACGATGCTTGACTTAACAAAAGGATGTTATCAATGAAACAATTGACTCTCATATTACTGACCCTCATATTTTCTCATATTTGCATCGCCAGCCCAGATGATTTTATCATCACGATTAAAACCAATGGCTATGGCCAATCAAACTTCAAACAATTCACCATACCGACCAATCCATCTGAAACATACAATTATGCAGTAGATTGTGAAAATGATGGTGTTGTAGATGCAACCAATATTACGGGGGATTACACTTGTGAATACGGTGAGTTTGGCCAATATACCATCAGGATTATTCATGATGTTGATACGGGTCTTGGATTTCCTTCTATAAAATTTAGACATGAGCAAGGGCAACCACATAGAGACTATGATAAGTTGATTTCCATTGATCAGTGGGGCACAGGCATATGGACCAATATGGAATATGCTTTTTGGCAAACCCGGTATTTATATGTAGCAGCCACAGATAACCCAGACTTCTCACAAGTAACCTCAATGCAAAGCATGTTTTTCAATTCACAAATGGAGAACTTGAATCCTTCAAATTGGGATGTGTCGAATGTTACTAACATGGGTAGTATGTTTGGTTTTGAGACCAACTTTCTTTCACCAAAAAGCTTCAACGAAACAGCAGAACTCAGTCAATGGGATACGTCTTCTGTGACCAATATGTCAGGAATGTTCTATGGCAGAGGTTGGTTGCCAGGTATAGAAAATTGGGACACCTCCTCAGTAACTGGCATGGCTCAAATGTTTGGGGGCAGACTAGTGCCTGACATAAGTCAGTGGGACACCTCCTCAGTAACGAATATGAGTGGTTTATTTGCAGATGTCATCAATGTGCCAGACATAAGTCAGTGGAATACCTCTTCTGTTATCAATATGCGTTCGCTTTTTTATGGAGTTGAAAATTTGACTATTGATTTGTCCAACTGGGATACCTCATCTGTTACCAACATGAACTCTTTGTTTGGTGGAGTTAAAGACTCTGTCATCAATGTATCTAACTGGAATACCTCATCAGTGACCAATATCGATTTTATATTCGCAAACATTGAAAACTCAGAAGTATTGGCCACCCACTGGGACCTTAGTCAAGTAACAGATACTACGTTAGTGTTTTTGAATGCCAAAGATTCCATCATTGATGCCAACCATTGGAACATTTCTAATTTGACAAGTTTGCGCTCTTTATTTTGGATGGCCAGAAATCTTGAAATCATGGCCAATCATTGGGACCCCTCTTCGGTGATATCCATGAGAGAAATGTTCAAAAATGCAACAAATATCACATTAAGCGCTGACAACTGGGATACTTCATCTGTCACAAGTATGGAAGAAATGTTCAGAGGTGCTGAGCTAATTTCAATAGATACCAGCCAATGGGATACCTCTTCAGTGGCGACCATGAAGAACATGTTCGGTTTTGCCAGAAGCATACAGTTAGACACCACAGCATGGGATTTGTCTTCACTTCAAAATTTAGCACAATTCACCCATGGTTCATCTGGTATTGAAATTGACATCGGAAATTGGATATTGCCCAACATCATCAACATGAGGTTGGCATTAAATAACCAGAATTTTTCTGCCGAACAATACGATGATTTTTTGACCAATTTGGCCCAATTTAGCCTGAATAATTCAGTAGAGCTTGATATCTCATTCTCTCAATACTGTAGTCAAGAAGCGGAAAATGCTCGAGCACTGTTACTGGACAATGGTTGGAGCATCAATGATGCCGGTAAATATTGCCCAGATTCATCTTCAGACTATTTCACCTTCACCATTTCGGGAGACAGTTTTGATATTTTGACGAATCCACAATACAACTATAACTATTCCGTAGATTGTGACAACGATGGCATCAATGAAGCAGACAATCTCTCCGGAAACTATACCTGTGATTATTCCATTGCAGACACACATATCATTGTGATCAAACATGACACATCAACAGGTTTGGGCTTTCCCGCATTTCGTTTTGGACAAAACAGCACCAATGGCAACAAAGTTCGGTTAATCAATCACTGGGGCACAAGCAAATGGCAATCGATGGAAAATGCCTTCTACAATGTGAATGTTGTCAAATGGGCCCATCAGGATACCCCAGACTTTTCACAAGTCACCAGTTTTCATGGCATGTTCAAAGACAACTTATCCATTGGAGCCACTGACACCAGTGATTGGGACACCTCCTCCGCCAATGACATGAGTGCCATGTTTGAAAACACCAGAATTTCACCAATTAATGTATCCAACTGGGACACTTCATCTGTGATTGATATGAGCAACATGTTCAAGAAAACCAGAGTCCTATCGCTTGATGCAAGCAGTTGGGATACCTCAATGGTCAGCGACATGTCATATATGTTTCAAGAATCACTCATTCAAGAAATTAATACGCGTGGATGGAACACCAGTTCCGTGACTGATATGTCATATATGTTTCTTGAATCTTGCCTTTATTCCTTGGATGCCAATCACTGGAACACCTCTTCTGTTGAAGATATGGCGGGGCTGTTCAATCGAATTGGATATAGCGGTGATGGCTTATGTTCAGAAGGACACCGATTAGACAAACTGGACATCCAAAAATGGAACACATCAAATGTTACTGACATGACTGGACTTTTTAACAATGTAAAATTTCAGGATGTGAATTTAAACAGCTGGGATACTTCATCAGTCAGTAGTATGGGGTTTATGTTTTTTAATTCAGAAATAACCAACTTAAACATCAACGATTGGGATGTATCCAATGTTAGCTATATGGCAGGAATGTTTCGGGATGCTGAAATACCAAACTTGAATATCAACGCTTGGGACACAGCATCTGTAGAACGTATGGACACTATGTTTTCTAGTGCTGATATTGATGATCTAAATTTTGGGTACTTAGAAATTCCTCAAGTGACAGATATGACCAGTATGTTTACTGACTCGCAAATCAATTTCATTACTGGTTCTCAAGCCACTTTGATTGATGATTATGATCAATTATTAGTAGATTTTGCACAACAAAGCGTTCAACAACATGTTAATTTTAAGGCTCAAGGTTACCACTATTGTTCTCAACCTGCTGTGCAGGCCAGAGAAAGATTGGTGACAGATGAAAACTGGATCATTGACGATGGCGGCTTTTATTGTGGCCAACACTTCATCATGACTGTCAAAACAGACAACACAGGGGTATCTTCTGATACACAGTTCATCATTGGCGTTAACCCTATTGAAACAGGCCATAACTATGCTGTGGATTGTAATAATGATGGATACATAGACAGCGACATGATCGTGGGCAATTATACTTGCCAATATTCACAACCAGGCGTTTATGAAATCAGAATCGTTCATGACTTAAACCAAGACAGTCACTTTCCCTCCATTCAATTTGACAACAGTGGTGATGAATTAAAACTGTTGAGTATAGAAAATTGGGGCGACAACCCATGGATCAATCTTGACAGAGCGTTCAGTGGTGCCGTCAATATGACCATCAATGCTGAAGACCTGCCCGACCTGACCTTGATCCAAAACATGACTGACACCTTTGCAGGTGTTACCTTGTCTATTCAAGCCTATGATGCATTGTTAGTGCACATGCAACAAACAGTTGAGATCATAAACTTAGACTTTTCTGCTGGTTTCAGTACACTCTGCTCACCCGCTGCACGGGCCGCAAAACGTCACTTGTTGAAAAACTTGGGCTGATCAATCATAGATGGCGGTTGGCAATGTTTTCAAGCTCCAGAAAATGACTTGGTTTTTACTATGTTAATTGAAGAACCCTATGTCAATATTCGATCATCAAGTGATAATAATGGGGCTGAAGTAAGCTTTAATATTGATTGTGAAAATGATGGTATTATTGATCAATACAACATACAAGTCAGTAGTTGTTTCTATCCTGATTATCAATATAGGTTAAGTAAAACCATCAGAATACAACACAGTTTGGATAATAATGAAGGGTTTCCCTCTTTATTTTTTAATGTTTTTCAGAATAATCCATTGGTTTCAATTGATCAATGGGGTACAGGTAAATGGTACACAATGAAGGATCTATTCAGGTTTTCTGATCGAGTTTCTGTCAATTCAGATGTGCCAAATACCTCAGAACTTTTTACTATGCAGAATATGTTTACCAATGCTGAAAATATAGAGATTGACTTGTCACAATGGAACACCTCGTCAGTGACTAATATGAGCGGCACATTTGCTGTCACAAACATGATGGCTGATGTAAGCAATTGGGATACGTCCAACGTACAAGACATGTCTTCATTATTCAATTTGGCAGATTATGTCTTTCCCGGCATTGCCAACTGGGACATCTCATCTGTGACCAATATGGACAATATTTTTAGAAATGCACCGTTATCCAATGAGCTATACGACCAGATATTAATCAACTTTGGTTCGCAAATAGTCAACAGTAATTTGACTTTGGATGTTGGCGATACCCAATATTGTAGCCAAGAAGCACTGGCTGCTAAAAATCACCTGATCAATACTTACAAATGGAACATTATTGACGGTGGCGATTGTGATTTCATCTACGCCAATGGTTTTGAGTAATTGTCAAAAAGGAAAAATGCATCCAATGATAACCAGCGATGATTAAGCCTCTTCGCTGGTTTCTAACACGCAATCCGGCCAGTTTTTGTTGGTGAGACGTTTAAATTTCAATTTAAGTCTATTGGTCAATTTATAGTCAGGGTTTGATTCAACATAGTCTTTGTATAACTCCAAAGGCCATTTTTCTTGTGGATTGTTTTTATAAGCCAAACTGACTATTTGCATTTGTTCTTCAAGCCAGCCGCCCCAGCGTGGTTGTGTGAAATTTAATGCGGCATCATAACTGCCTTCGAAACTGGCATCGACTTTAATTGATAACGCCAACAAAGCTTTTAACTCTTCACAGTTACCTTGTAATAATCTGATTTTTGCTTCAATCAATGGTGGACAATAAGGTTGAATTTGTATGGCCACATTCAGGGCCTTTTCTGCCATTTCGCTGACAGCAATAAAAATGTTTTGGTTTGTTTCTTCAATATTGTCCCAATAATCATGGCCCCGATAGTCCCATGCCACATCACTGAGGGCATAAGAAGCGCTCCACCAGTTCTCAAATTGATGCGGCTGCCTTCTTAATAATTCCATCGCCACTGCCAACGCCTGGGGGTAATGTTCCGCACACAGCAACATATCAATGATGGTATGCAATACTCTGATGTTACTTGGATTTTTTCTAAATGCCCTCAGCAATACTTGAGCGGATACATTATCAATACCATGGTCATCACTTTCCTGGTATTTTTTGGCTTGAAGTACCAATAACCACGTGTGGCAGTTCCAATGGGCTTCCAACCAATCGTATCTTTGCTTAACCCGATTAAAAGAATCATTGCCTTCTGACTCTAGATGCATCAACAAAAAAGCCATGGATGGCAATCGTGATTGCTGTAAAGGAGGGTGAGATTTTTTTGACAGTTCACGCCAGTCTTTATCGCCCAATTCATGCATTAACTCAATATAATATATGAATTCTTCTTCCGCCAAAAAGTCATTCAAGGTGATTTTTTCCTGCTCATCAAGTGTGATCTGCATTTGCTGTAAAATCCACAACAGCGCTTGTCGTAAGAGGGAACTATATCTTTGCTCATTTTCTTCAATGTTAATGGTTATTTGTTTGCTTGGCTCATCGTTATTTAGGTGGTGCCATTTTAATAACAACATTGGTGCTTCATCTGTGCCATCAACATGGCCGGTCACAGCTTGTGTCATGTGATTATTAAAACGGGCATAGGCTTGCAATGCTTTAATATTGTGTTTGGCGGCATAGCCTTTTAGTCCCCATAAAAAATTGCGTTTGGTTTGTGGGTGTGGATCCAACTGGGCCAATGGATGTTGAATACCCAATGCAGGCAAATCAGATAAAATAAACTCTATTGTTTCTCCCAAAGCACGACCCAAACCTGCAATCATGGCTTGAGACTCTGTGAACTGACCAACCAATACGGATTGTGTGCTCATGCAACAATCAATTTCAGTATCGAATATGCTGGCCAATTTGGGTAATGGTTGGCCACAGTTTTCAAAGTATTGTGATACTTGACTGGTCAAGGCATCAGCTTTGTGACGGCAGTTGTATTTGGAACGCTTTTTCATATGGATATTGTACCCTCTATACAATCATAAAAACCATAGAATACGTCACACATGATACTTTTCTCATTGGTAAGTTAAGGCCAATCAGATATTTCAATGGTAAACTATTTATGATAATTGACATGACTTAATCTGTAAGTTATTGACACGTCAACATTGGCAATAACATAATAATACTATCAGTTACTGTATACTCAAAGCAATGAAATTATTTAACAACACAATTGCACTCATGAATAAGCCTTTTCCTCAAGAGCAGTGCTTTACTGAATCACTGAAGATCATTACTTTTATCAGTATTTTTATCGTGTTTTTTCTTTATATCTTCCAACCATTTGGCATTCATACCATCAATGACGGTCTTTTCTTATTGTGCCTGGGATTTGGGCTGGTTACATTTTTTGTTTCAGTGCTTTATGAATGGATCATTGTTAAAGTCTTTAAAATAAAAGGCCCAACAAGCAATTTTACTTTTATCAAATGGGTGTTTTACATGATAGGGGTGATGTTGCTGATCAGTATTTCAAACTTTATATTCGTAAGAATCACTTTATTTGATGGCATACAATGGGGGTTGTTGCCAAACATGATCCGAGGTACTTTTGCCATCGGTCTATTTCCTGTGATCATTGTTGGTGCTTTGGCATTATTGAGGCAAGAGAGAAAATACCAAAAAATTGCCAGTGAAATTAATGAAAAAACAAAAATCAATGATTCCGGTAATACACCAAATAATGAATCAACCATTTTCAGTATCTCAAGTCATCAAATCCGCTACATTGAAGCCATGCAAAACTATATCAATATCATTTATATTAATGTGCATGGCGAACAAAAAGAACAAATGGAACGCGCCACATTAAAAAGTGTGTCTGATGAATATGCTTGTGCAAATATTGCACGGTGTCACCGATCATTTTTAGTCAATCAAGACGCCATCATTGCTGTTTCTGGTAATGCGCAGGGATTATTGCTTAGCTTGAGTGATTGTGAGACCAAAGTCCCCGTTTCACGCAGTTTTGTGCCTTTTTTTAGAAATGATTGATTGGTTTCTTTCTTTGTCATTCGTCCCAGTGCCTTGCCAATCATCACTTTGTATTTGCATTTAAGCCCTGCTGTTACCATTGGTCACATAGGACTTGTTTCATGAAAATACACTGATATGCTGAATAGACTTTTCAAGCAGTGAGTGATAAAAATGAAACTGAAAAAAACCATAAAATATCTGTCCATATTGTTGATAGTGGCTTCTTTAACGTTTGTTTTTTTAGCCAATAGGGACATAAAAAGGATCTATGGTGGTCTGACAAAGGTCGTTGATGCAAGTGTTTTTAAAGGCCATGAAGGGCCATTTGTGATTAACAATGTCAATGTTCTATCAGCTGATGGTACACATTTTATTCCTAAGCAAACGGTTACTATAGAAAATGGCCTCATTGCTCAAATCGCCAATCATCCGCGCCATTCAGAAAAAACCTACACCATCGATGGTCAAGGACAATATCTGATTCCAGGTTTAACTGATGCACATGTACATTTGTTTAAGAGCCCAAACGATTTGTTGTTATATGTCGCCAATGGCGTGACACAGATTCGCGAATTAATCGGTGAAGAAGATCACTTGCAATGGCGTGAGGAAATTAACCATGGGCGTCTGGGACCAGACATGTTCATTGCATCGCCAAGGATAGGCAGTTTTGAAACTTTGGAAGGCTGGTTTATGGAGTGGTCACAAGGTTTTCTCAACATACCAAATGCCCAAAGTGCTGATAAGGCGGTGCGAGAGTTACATCAGACTGGTTATGATGCGGTTAAAATTTACAGCCAGATCAATAAAGAAACCTATTATGCTGTTGTAAAAACGGCAAAATCTTTGGGCATGAAAGTGGTAGGTCATGTACCATGGAGTGTTGAGATGTCAGACATATACCCAAATCAGGACAGTGTTGCGCATTTGGAAGAGTTGATGAATGCCATTAACCGCGAATTTGGCGGTTTTAAATCAACAACAGCTGAGGAATTTTTAACATTTGTTGAAAAACGCAGTGATGAAATTGCCAAAACACTGCAGCAAAACAATATGGCTGTAACCACAACTCTGTGGCTGGTTGAAAGTTTTGTCAGACAAAAATTTGCATTGGATGAAGTATTAAAAGAAGTTGAATTGGATTATGAAAACCCAGGTATCAGTGAATGGACCCCTCGAGTACCACAAGGTGGATTGGGCTGGCTGCCTGAGGTCAATCGGTATCAATTGTCTGATGATCTCACTGAAGACAGAAAAGCGGGCATTAAAAAATATTGGTACACGTATGCTCAGGCCTGCCAAATCGTATTACGTAGTCTCATGGATAACCAAGTCATGATCATGACCGGTACCGATGCCAATTTGCCACCTACAGTGCCTGGTTTTTCTCTTCATGATGAGTTCATCAGCCTCAAGAAAGTTGGCATGTCTGCTACACAAATCTTACGGTCTTCAACAATTTTGCCTGCGCTATGGTTGGATAATAACGCAGGTGTGATTGCGCCAGGCAAAAAGGCCAATTTGGTCTTATTGGATAAAAATCCATTGATCGATATCAGTCATACCAAGAGCATTGATTCGGTGATTATAAATGGCCGCCTATTAGACAGGCCATTATTGGATGAGATGTTAGCGGCAGTGAAACAAGCCAATGATGAGAGCCGTACTCAGGATATCTCTGTTCACGCTCATACTCATTAACCAGACTTAATAAAACCGCTTCAAAGCCATGAAGCTTCATAAACTATTAATAGGGCATTGAAGCGGTGTTTCTCCAATCTACTTACCATTTTTACCCTAAAATATATTCTATGATGAAATATTCGGACTAAATTTTTCATTTGATGTCATGATTTTAATTTTCACGGCGTAATAAAGTTCACTCCTCTTATGGCTTAGCCTCATGAAAAAGATCAAAACAATCATTATATTATCAAGCATCCTCATCAGTAGTCATGCTCAATCCGCCTTATATTGGGTTGGCGATGCACCTGAGTGTACTCAGTCCAATCATGTTGAAAATCTGTTTTTGGCTCTATTATTTGCCATCACCAATGGCACTGAAGACGATGAAATCAGATTGACCAACAGCGTTGAATATTTTGGAGAAACCAGAGGCGATTATGTCCTAACCAATTGGAACAGTGGTGACAATGGTACACTGATCATTGCTGGGGGATACAACACTTGTAATGGCACACAAAATGGTCGAACGGTCATTGGCAACAGCAGCGATACCATTTTTGAGATTTCCGATAATTCACATGTGACTTTGCGTAATATTGAAATCACATTGGGTGAAAAAAGAGGACTGGTGGTATCAGAAGATTCCAATGTAAGATTGGAAAATGTTGACATTGCTTTCAATAATGGGGGAATATCCGTCAGTGGAGGGTCTTTTTTACAAGCTGACGGCAACACCATCGTACAGTTCAATGAAAGGCTGAGTACTGGCACACCATTTGGCGCAAGAGGTGGTGGAATCAGCTGTAATGGTAACGGATCAGAGGTGTCTTTTTCTGGTCGATTAATAGGCAATAAATCAGGCGCTGGTGGCAACATCCATGTGAGTAATGATTGTTTTTTTGTGCTTGAACAAGGCGCTCTTGTCCAAGGTGCTGGTACAAGCAGTGATCCTGATGCCAGCAGTGGTGGTGCGGTTTCGGTTGATTTTGGCGGTAAATTCTTTGCCAATGGTGGTCAGCAACGGGTCTTGATTACCGACCACTTCGCTAATACTGGTGGTGCTATATATGTGTTGGGTTCAACATCACAAGTTACCTTATTCAATACTTTTATCAACAATAATCATGCGGTAACCGGCAGCGGTATTTATGCTGCCCAAGGGGGTAACAGCAATATTCAAGTCTTGATGGACCGAGTGGGTGATTGCCCTTTTTTGATCAGCTGTTCTGAATTTGATCGCAATTCACACAGCAACTCTCTGGTTTATATTGATGATTCACAGGTCCGAATCAGCCGGACTTTGTTTGACAGAAATGTCTTTTCAACCGATGAGAGTGCAGTCAATGGCATGATTGAGGTCAAAAGCGGTGGTAAACTTGAATTGAGTTACAGTAATTTCATCAGCAATGAGGCCTTTCATTTGATAGAGAATTATGGAGCGGTGGAACTCACGCATGTAACGGCAGTAGATAACGGTTACAACGAGCCTGCCATAGGCAACGGATCATCATTTGCCTGGTTCAATGCTGGCATCATGTTGGTGGAAAACTCAATTTGGCAACAAACTCAAGGGGCCATCGACAATGGCACTGCAGTGGGCAAATGCAATCTGGTGGATGACGCCACTGATTGGCCCAATGGATCGTTTGTTGTGGGTGCCGCTATTTTTAATAATGTTGCTGGTGGTGATGCACGGCAGCAGGCTAATTCTCCGGGGGTGGACATGTGCCAGCCCGATACTTTTTCATGGAACCTCAACAGAGACATTGAATATCAAGCAGCACCAGTCAATGAAAATACCAATCCACAAGGTATGCCGGGGGAGAATGGCGGTTTATATGATGCCGGGTTTGATGAGGTGTACGATAACATCGGCCCTGACAAATTTTTATTGACTGTACAAAAACAGGGTTCCGGTGAAGGGATTGTTTTGAGTGCACCAGCAGGCATTGCCTGTGGCAGCGATTGTTCAGAGGTGTATTTCAACGGTACAATGGTGACGTTAACCGCCACTGCCAGTGCTGATAACCTGTTTGTTGGTTGGCACGATTGCCCATTTGCTGATGGCAGTGGCAATTGTGAGGTGGTTATAACCGAGAGTATGACCATCTTTGCTGAATTTGAAACCGATGATTTGATTTATGCCAACGGTTTTGAATGATAAGTTTGTCTCGAGTGAGGGTTCATGATCAATTGTTAGAATTAAGGTTCAACTCTGATAAATGCTGAATCAGCGCATCAGTTTTTATGTCGTGATTTTCAATGGCATCACTGACTTGGTTGATCAGTTCGGATGCTTTGCTTGCCTGATCAACTTGTGTTAACCATTGGGCCCAATCCAGCAGCGCTTGTAAATATTGAGGGTCTGTTACACCATACAGGTTTTGCAGTTGGTCTGTCCATTGCTGATAAAATTGATTGGCCTGATCAGAGTTGTTCAACTGTGCATGGCTCTTTGCCACATACTTTAAGAATCGAGCCTTATTGTTCTGGTTGCCTTCAGCTGATGATTCAATAACGCTCATGAAATGAGGCAATGCCGTTTCATACTGTTCAGCATTAAATAACACGCGTGCTAATATCGATACCGAGCCATTAAGCATATTGTCTCTACTGGCAAAATTTTGCTTAACAACAGACAAATTTTCTTGCGCTATTCGAATGGCCTCATCGTGCTGGCTGAGATTGCTCAGTGTTAATGCTAGGGCTTGTTGAGTCATGAGGGGTGAGCGGTGTGTGGCGCCTAGGGTCTGGACTTCCGTGTTGTATATCTCTTGCAGTTGTGGCAAAGCTTGCTCTGGATGACCCGTGGCATTCAATATCATGGCCAAGTTAGCCTGTGCATTGATCGCTTCAGGATGTTGTGCTGAAAATATTTTGATGAGCATGTCAGCAGAAGCGGTAAATTCCTCAATGGCTTTGTCCGGTTTATCCAAATAATAATAGGCCATGCCTGCGTTGCTGAGGGCTTGTGATAACCCTTCGCTTGAATCGCCATAACGTTGTCGAAAAATCGTTTTACTTTGTTCTGCTGCCGACAATGCAGCACTTAAGTCTCCGGCCAATCGTTGAAATACCGATAAAGCATTATAGGCTTGGCCCAAATTGGGGTGTTGGTCCCCCAGTATTTTTTGGTACAAGGCAATGTTTTGTTTGGTCAAATCCAGAGCCTCGGTAAAATTGCCGATTCGATCATGGTATTCCACCAAATCTGTATTTAAACCGAGATTCAGTACATGTGTTTCTGGCAAGGGATGTGCTTTTTTGACCGTTTCAATGATTTCAATGGATTTTTCTGATTGCCCTTTTAAATAATAAACTTCAGCCAACACCGCTTGATTTTTGATCTCATCAAGAGGTCCTTTGATCCATTGATCTAAGTAACCAAAATGAGATAGGGCTTGTTCATAATCACCAGCTTGGGCTAAATTCAATACCCTGACGCGTTTGAACATGGCTCGATCAGTAGGGCTGTCAAACAGATTTTCTTGTATGTTGGCCAATAATGTCGTCAATTCATCCCGTTTTCCTGACGATAAATAGTATTGTGCGAGTAATGCCAATGAATGTTGTTCTCCTGTTTGAATTTTCAGAGCTTTCTCTAGCAATTCAATGGCTTCAGTATAATACCCAAGACGGCCATTGGCTTTGGCCATGGCCTGATACAATTCGAAGTGTATGTAGCTGTCAATATTTTGTTGTTCATCGATTTTTTGAGCTGCCAGGCGCAACAAATCTTTGGTCGATAAATCAATGCCTTGACTGATGTTTGGATCAGTCACGCTGAAAGAATCCAGCATAAACTGCTTCACCGCATCGGCTTTTTGTGCTTCCATTTTTATCGCTTGATTTTGCCAACTTAAACCTACGATGGCTGTTGTCACCGTCAGTAACAGTACTATAGACAGGCTGAATAATGCGGTTCGTCTTTTGGCAAAACATTGCAGTCGATACCACCATGAGTCACCACTGGCAGTGACTGGTTTTTGTGCCATCCATGCTTGAAAATCTTCTCGTAAAGCGAACATATTGGCATAACGCTGAGTTCGGTCATGGTGTAATGCCTTCATCAATACATTGCTTAAGTTTTTATCAACATTGTGTGTTTTTAGTAATTGGCGCACATGGTTAGTATCTGTTTGGCAGGACTTGATGACTCGGTCTATTGGAAAAGGTTGTTGGTCTGTGATCAATGCCACGGCAACCGCTGCAAGCGAAAAAACATCAGTGGTGACATCTATGTTATGTCCATTGATCTGTTCTGGTGATGCGTAGGACGGTGTTAATGCCAACAATGTGTTTTGTTGAGCTTTTTCATCGTGCAAATCATTACCTTGAGTTTGGGGTGAAATCAATTTGGCAATGCCAAAATCCAGAACCTTAAGCTGCCCACTGTTATTGATCATGATATTAGAGGGTTTAAGGTCGCTGTGAATAATCAAATGATTGTGCGCGAATTGAATGGCATCGGTTGCTTGAATCATCAGCGCAATTTTTAGTTTGGTACCAAGTTGCTGTTGTTTACAATAGGCATCAATTGATAATCCTTCGTCTAACAGTTCCATCACAATATAGGCATCGCCAACCTCAGTATTCTCTCCATGATGAAAATCGATGATGTTTGGATGAGATAAACTGGCCAGTATGTGTTGTTCAGCAATATATTTGGCCTTGAGTTCTGAAGTGTTGTTTTCAAGACTTAAAATCTTGATGGCCACTGGTTTTTGAGTATCGCTGTTGACCCTCTGGGCTTTGAATACCGTTGACATACCGCCTTGTCCAATGGGCTCAAGTAATTCATAATCGCCAATAATATCACCAGGTTGCCACACTTTAAATGTTTTGGCATTGTAATGATGCGCCACTTTTTGATCAAAAAATTCACTGGACTGTTGAGCGTTTTTAATCAAACTAATGACCAATTGCTTCACTTCTTGGTCTAAATCGCTGTAAGTTTTGAGTGAAGCCATGGCTTGTTCGATGGTTTTATTAGCCATTAATTGATAAATCTCATTGGCTTGTTTGAGCTTTTGTAATTCCATTATGTTTTTGCACTGGACTCTAAAAGTGTTAAGATCAATGCTTTGGCATGGTTCCATTTTCTAATGACTTGTCTCTCAGACAATTGATGAATCTCCGCCATTTCTTTAAAGGTGAATTCAAACAACAATTTGTGTTGAAAAAGCTGTGAGAGCTTTTCATCAACCAAAGACAATTGCTCTATGCACTCATCAATTTGAAATAAATCAAATGATACCCCTGGTGAGCCCAATATTTGTGAAAGTTTACTGTTATCTAACTGTGCTCTTCTTTTGTCTCGATTTTTGTTGCGTATGTGATCCAGGATATAACGCCTCATCGCTTTTGCCAAGTAATTTAAAAAGTGCTTGCGATCCTGATGCTGTAGCTTTTCTTGGCCCGCTAATTTGAGATAACATTCATGCGCTAAAACTGTAGGGCTGAGGGTCTGGTGATTGTGTAATTGGTTGAGTTGATAGGCAGCGATTCTTTTGATTTCTTGATAAAGTAAATGATAAATCTGGTCTAAATGAGAGATATCATTTGCTGTGGCATGTTTCAATAGTAATGTGATTTCGCCGACTGACATCATTCCATTATAACTGAATCACCTGACAAATCATAGTTTATGACCGTCGAAGGATCTGCTATAAATGTATGTTACATTTAAAATATCAGTACGTCTGTAGGTGTCTGTAGGTGACTGTTAATGATGTGAGTAAAATACTCAGGTGCAAATAATCATGAGGTTTTGTGAATGATTTGTATGAAAAGTTGAACACGTATTCCATAAAGGCCTATATAATTATTGAGTATTAATTATTGGGTCATGAAATTTCAATGAATTTAAAGTTTCGAGAAGCCACTGAAAAAGATGTGTTGGCGATGGTTGAGTTATTGGCTGATGATGTATTAGGAGCGCAAAGAGAAGATGTTTCTGTGCCCCTAAATCACGCTTATTTAGATGCCTTTCATAGCATAGAGGTGGACTTAAATAATGAACTGGTTATCGTGGAATCCAGCGATCAATTGGTTGGTATGTTGCAACTCACCTTCATTCCTTATTTAACGCATACCGGTTCTTGGCGCTGTATGATTGAAGGTGTCAGAATCGCAAAACCCTATCGTGGCAAAGGTTGTGGCACGATATTTATCGAATGGGCCATTAAACGGGCACAAGAAAGAAAATGCAGTATGGTACAACTCACATCCGATAAACAGCGTCCTGATGCCATACGTTTTTATGAGGCTCTTGGTTTCCAGGCGACACATGAAGGGTTTAAGCTCAAATTGTAAAGTGTTGTTGAATGATATCAGTCAAAGAATAATACCATCTGATATAAAGTGGGGATTTTAGCATTTAAAAGTCCCACTGTTTTTAGGTAATACCTGCAATCAAAAACTAAGCAATTGCACTCTTGATTTTTTGTAATGCTTTTTTTAATTTCGATCTTGGGCAAGCCAAGTTCAAACGGATAAATCCATCGGCATTGGCGACAAACATATCGCCGCCTTCCAGTAAAACACCAGCTTTCTCTGCAAAGAATCGGGTCAAATTCTCGTCACTGGAAAAATAAGCGTTGACATCAACCCAGGCCAAATAGGTTGATTCCGGGATGGTATATCGGGCTTGCGGCAGGTGTTGTTGTAAAAAGTGCTGTAAGTACTCACAACTATCATCTAAATAATGACACAATTGCTTAAGCCACGAGTCTCCGTTTTGATAAGCCGCTTGTGCGGCAGCCAAACTCAAAGGGTTAACAATGGGAAAGTTCTTATGTAACCACTGTTCTCTTAAATATTCATCATGGATAATGACATTGGCAAACATCATACCAGCCAAGTTGAATGTTTTGCTGGGTGCCATACATGTAATGATTTTCTCATGGTTATCAAAAAGTTTGGCCAATGGCGTGAATTTTTGCCCAGCACGCAACAGATCACAATGGATTTCATCAGAAACTATGGTGACATTATTATCTAACAACAATTCTCCCAGTTTTGTTAATTCTTCTTTTCTCCAGACACGCCCTGTTGGATTGTGCGGATTGCACAGCAAACACAAAGTGAGCTTGTGATCGCGTACTTTTTTTTCAACATCCTCAAAGTCGATGTGGAAGTAACCATTGTCATTGATGAGATCACTGCATATTAATTCTCTGCCTTTACCAACAACCGCATGCCTAAAAAAACCATAGGAGGGTGTGAAAATTAAAACTTTTTCATCTGCTCGACAAACCATATCAACCATGTCGAATAAAGCAGGAACAATACCATGAGCATTGCAGCAGTGCTCTTTTTGAAAGGACCAACCATAACGGTTTTGACACCATTGCAAAAAGGCTTGGTGGTAATCGGTGCTGAAAATCTGAGAATAACCACAAATTTTCTGATCCAAGCGGTCTTTGACGCCATCAATGATTTCTGGTGCCATGGCAAAATCCATGTCAGCAATCCACATGGAAACGAGCTGATCATCGGCACAAGGCAGTTGTAAATTTTTAACACCTTTAAAAAGATAGTCGCGAAAGCCATGCACACTCATGGCATTGGTATCTTGGCGATTAATGATTTCATCAAAGTCATATTTCATGATTTTGATTGTAACATGTTGCGATTGACAAAATTAACCCCTTTCTTGTTACCCTGAATGAAATGTATACTGGTGCTGGATTAATAATTAAATTATAATTCGGTTTTTTTGAAATTCAGAACAATTGTATGAATCACGCAAACATCATTGCACAAGCCATTAACGCACAACCTCAACAAGTGCAAAGCGCCATCGGTTTATTGGACGATGGGGATACTGTCCCTTTTATCTCTCGATACAGAAAAGAAGTCACGGGAGGGCTGGATGATTCACAATTGAGATTGTTGGATGAAAAATTAACCTATTTGCGTGAATTGGATGACAGACGTTCAACCGTGATAGAAGCCATCAAAGAACAAGGCAAATTGACTGACGCTTTAAAATCAGCCATCATGTCCGCTGAAACCAAAACCCGTCTGGAAGATTTGTACCTGCCGTATAAGAAAAAACGCCAAACCAAGGCGCAAATTGCCAGAAAAGCAGGTCTGGAGCCTTTGTTACAAGCCTTGATTGATCAACCACAAGAAGACATCAATGCTATAGCGAATGCGTATATTGACGAAGATAAAGGGATTAAAACAGCTGATGAGGCCTTAGATGGTGCTCGCCAAATTGCCCTAGAAGACATTGCAGAGGATGCTGATCTGATTCAACAATTGCGTGATTGGCAATGGGAGAATGCTTTAATTTCATCTACAGTGGTAAAAGGTAAAGAAAATGAAGCAGCAAAATTCGCCGATTACTTTGATTTTGCTGAAAAAATCAATATGATCCCTTCACATCGTATGTTGGCGATTTTACGAGGCCGCAATGAAGGCTTGCTAAGTTTAAAAATCGATGTCAATGTAGAGGAGGGTGAGCAACATCCAGGTGTATCGAAAGTGATACATCATCTTAATTGGGATGTTGATAGCTCAGCTTGGCTCAAGCGTACCGTACAACTGGCCTGGGTTGCCAAATTACATGTTAGATTATCTTTACAGTTAACAAATCAAGCCAGAGAAACGGCAGATGGCGAAGCCATAAAAGTTTTTAGCCGCAATATGAAAGACATACTACTGGCGGCTCCAGCTGGGGGCAAAGCCACTTTGGGTTTAGACCCGGGTTTTAGAACGGGTGTTAAAGTGGTGGTGGTTGATAAAACCGGTAAACTGATTGATACTGCAGTGATCTACCCACATGCACCACAAAATCAATGGGATCAATCCAAACACACCATCAAAGCATTGTTGATCAAACATGAAGTCGAATTAATAAGCATCGGTAATGGTACGGCATCGCGTGAAACTGATCAAATGGCCAGCGAGATTTTAAAAGAGAATCGCGATATTAAAGCGCAAAAAATCATGATTTCTGAAGCCGGTGCATCGGTTTATTCTGCTTCTGAATCTGCTGCAAAAGAGTTTCCAGATTTGGATGTGACTTTTAGAGGCTCGGTTTCTATTGCCAGAAGGTTACAAGACCCATTGGCTGAACTGGTTAAAATTGATCCCAAAGCCATTGGTGTTGGGCAATATCAACATGATGTAAACCAAATGCAGTTAAATAAAGCTTTGGGTGACACAGTTGAGGATTGTGTGAACTCGGTTGGAGTTGATGTGAATACCGCATCACCAGCTTTATTGCGTTATGTGGCTGGGATCTCTGAATCAGTCGCACAAGAAATCATGAACTACCGTGATGAAAATGGCCGCTTCACTGATCGCAAACAATTGCTTAATGTTAAAAGACTTGGTGAAAAAATGTTCACCCAATGTGCAGGATTTTTACGCATTCGTAATGGAGAGCAACCATTGGATCAATCTGCAGTGCATCCTGAGGCTTACCCGTTGGTAGAGAATATTGTTAAAAGTTTGAATTGCAAAATTGAAGATGTGATTGGAAAAACCAGTGTCCTTGCAGGAATTAATCCAAGAGACTTTGCCAATGATCAGTATGGTCTTGAAACCATCAAAGACGTGATTGCAGAGTTAAAAAAACCAGGTCGTGATCCACGTGGCGAATTCAAAACAGCAACATTCGATGATGCTGTGCATAAAATATCTGACTTAAAAGAAGGGATGAAACTAGAGGGCGTAGTCACCAATGTGACTGCTTTTGGTGCTTTTGTTGATATTGGTGTGCATCAAGATGGTTTAGTCCATATCTCGCAATTGGCAGATAGTTTTGTTAAGGATCCAAGTGATGTTGTGAAAGCTGGACAAATATTAAAAGTCACTGTGATGGAAGTGGATGTGCAACGCAAACGCATTGCGCTTTCTGCTAAAACAGGCGCAAAGCCAGATAGAAAAACGGCTACTGATAAGAGGCCACAAACACATAAGAAAAATTTCAACAATAAAAACAAAAAACAAAAGCCACAACAGAATAATAATGCCTTTGGAGCATTGGCTGATGCTTTTAAAAACGCCAAGAAAAAATAAGGCATAAAAGATGAGATAGGTATAAATTGATTTATACCTATCTCATAGAGACCTTACATCTTATATCAATTAAAGCGTAATAAAGTTAACCACTTAATAGCCCATATACAAATACAGGTATTGCTGCAATAAAACCAATACCCCAGGCAAAGCTTCTGAACGGGGTTATTGCAAAAGCATAAAAAATAAAATGCAATCCTCTCATCACCGCGATCGTCATTGCAGCATATTGCGTAAAACCATTGGAAATTCCAGTAACCGATGCGATCAGTATCAAAGTTGCAAATATTATCATCCCTTCTGAATGATTGTTGACCAATCGAGTTAATCTCTCAATGGTTGGTGATGGGCTTTCGGTGGGGACTCTCTCTCTGTTGGATAATGCATATTTGACTCCATAAATCCTATCTTTTGCTATTTGTTGAATGAATATTGCTAAGTAGAATATGACTGTTGTTGTTAAAAGTGACCACAATTCTATCGACATTTTATTTCTCCTATATATTAATACACGTTATATAACGATCGTTATATAACGTGTATTTTACATCATTCCATTAAAATTAACAGTTTTATATACTGATCGTTATATAATTCTATGGTGTTATAATAAATGGCAATAAATGTTAATTTGAGAATAACGTGGCAAGACCAAGAAAATTCAATGTGGATGATGTGCTTGAAAAAGCCATGATGTGTTTTTGGGAAAAAGGATATGGAGGCGCATCTGTTTCTGAATTGGAAAGAGCAACAGGCATATCTCGGATCAGTCTTTACAATACTTTTACAGATAAAGAAAAGCTATTTATTGATGTTCAAAATAAATACCATCAAATCGCTGAGGGTCATTTGACTGAACTCTTTAATGATCAAGCAGACTTGCAAGTCTTAACGTCATTTTTTGAAATGATTGGAAACAAAGTTGCAGAAGATACATCGCCTGCTATCTATGGATGTATGATGGTTAACACCGTCTTAAATGTTGATAGTATCAGTAAATCTGTCGTTGATAATGTGAAAAAATACAGAATGATGATGATAGGGTTATTTGAAAGATTGCTTAAAAGTCTGCAAAATAGACAAGAAATTCGATCCGACCTTGATGTTGGTGATGCGGCTTGTTATTTGTTAGGATCGATGTGGGGAGCGTTAGCTGTTAATCGACTTTATGCTGATCCATCACAAACAAGACCACAAATTAATATCGTCATTCAAACAATTCAAAGTTGGAAACAGTAACAATTTAACTTAAGTGATTTAATTGTTTGATCCAATCAATAACTATTAAAAAGAATCATCCAGAGTGTTATGCCACAGTTTTGAGAATGCCTCACCGTACTCTGGGTAATATCTTTTTGTGAAATTTAAAATCTACACTTGACAATTCAAAGACTACAGATGTAAACTAAAAGCTTACAACAAAGAATTTACAAATGAATATATCAGATGCAGAATTAAAACTACTAGAAGTCTTGTGGTCTGAATCCCCCTTAACGGTCGGTCAAGTCATTGAGCGCGTGCAAATCATGACAGATTGGCATGCCAATACCATTAAAACCATGTTGACTCGGTTGATAAAGAAACAAGCAATCTCTCGTTATAAAGATGGTAAGCGCTTCTTTTATACGCCAGCAATAGAAAGAGATGTTGTGGTGATGGAAGAAGCTGAAGGATTTCTTAAGAAATTTTTTGATGGAGGATTATCTCCATTTGTGGCACACTTCAGTAAAAACAAAAAGCTATCAAAAACTGAAATCAGTGAGTTAGAGCAAATACTGTCAAAAATGAAAAAAGACAATGATTGATTGGTTTTATCAAACCTGCATTGATGTGACATTAGTGATCGTAGTTATTCTATTATTGCGAATCCCTGTTAGGCATTATTTTGGAGCAAAAGCTGCGTATTGGTTATGGCTTGTGCCCCTGTTAAGATTCTTGATTTGGGATAAGGCAGAAGTACCAGTTGCTATTTTAGAAAAAGTCACATTCCCAGATAACAATATCATGATCAAAGTGTTTAATAATCCGGAGTATTATGTATGGCCTGCTGCGTTATCACTGGAGTTTATCTGGCTTCTGGGTTTCTGCACTTGGATCGCTTTACGATTCGTGGCTTGGTTAAAATTTAAGTCGGTAATGAAAGCGCGATCAAAACCAATAAATATTGGTGATGTGATGGCCGATATTACTGATTTAACCAATCACCGATCAGTTCAGTTCTATACCACAACAATACCACAGGCTCCTTTTGTAACAGGCGTTTTCAAACCAAGGGTTTATTTACCCCAAACGCAATTTTCTGATTATTCTGAGATACAACAAAAATGCATTATCAAGCATGAATTGACACATGTTGCACGTAAAGATTTATGGTGGCAAATGTTAGCTGAGTTATTCAGAGCCTTACTGTGGTTTAATCCTGTGGTTCATATTGCCTGGAAAATTTTCAGGCATGATCAAGAATTGGCATGCGACCATGACGTTTTGGCCGAAAGTAACCACAACGAGAGATATGAATACGGTTTGGCTTTATTAAAAGGACTGCATGCACACGCTCTGCCTTCAATGATGGCATTTTTCAATGGTCATAAGCAAAGATTTGTTTTATTAGAGCGTCATAAACCATCACAAATCAACAGGATCAGTGGAATATTTATTTGCGCGCTCTTACTGGCTTTTTCATTGATTAAAGCACCGAAAAGTATGGCCAGTGAAAAACAAGGTGAAAAATTAACAAAAGGGATGATCAGTTTTCATTTTGAGAATATTCCATTGAGGTCTATGATGCAATTATCACTGGATTCTGAAGGGAAAAAACTTATCGGACTCTCACTGATCCCAGATATAAAAGTGACGGTAGCAGCAGAAAATGTCAGTGCTGAAATTTTTCAAGCGTTGATACTTAAATGTAACGGATTAACGTTTGTGCCCAAAGGCGACGCATATGAGCTTGTTAATCTGGATGTAAAGAATAATACGGTCAACGATATTGGCGAATGTGTAGAATCTTTTAATGGTTAAGGTTCATTTTAATAGACTACACAAATAATAAGAACTGAATCATGTTATAAGTTCTGAAGTAGAAAGGTAAAACAAAAAAGTATAGTTTAACATACTTATGAATCTAATTAATTAACCATAGGAATAATGATATGACAAAAAAAATCAAAAATATAATGATAAGTTCGGCATTAGTAGCAACAACATTGTTTAATGTTGCAACACTGACTTTTGCACAAGGTAGTGAAGCTAAAAAACATCACAATGTTGATTTTACATTCAATGAGATACCTTTAGAGTCGATATTTCAGTTGATGATGGATGCAACAGATAGAAGAGTGAAAAATTTTGATCAAGTACCTGAAGTGATAGTTTCAATACATGCCATTGGTGTCAGAGATATACTCCTGGAGGCATACTTATTGCAATGCAGTGGTTTAAAATTAGAATCACAAGGCAATACATTTAATTTGGTAAAAAATGGTGTTGTGCCAACCAATGAATATGTGATTGAATGTATTGAGTTGTTAAACTCTTAATTTTTAAATGACAAGCAATTGACAGTCACTTGAACAAAAAAATATGATTGAATTAACCAATATCCAGTTCTTATCAGGGCTGGATATTGGTATAGCAATACTCTGCTTAATGTTTGTGATCAATGGTGTGAATTTCGCCAGGCCGAGAAAAATAAGCATTTTTAGAAGCTTTTAATGAAGAAGGTACCTTTGTGGGCACATGCACTCCGATGGCATGCTGGGCATTGATTCTTTCATCAAGAATGTAATTGCCTTCATGACTGTCAAAGAACCAATAAGGTGGAAAAGCCGTATGGGTGCGTGTTTTTTGCCAGTGCTTTTTATAAGGCGCAAAGTGCGTATCATTGGGATCAGCATCGCCCATGTGTATGACCGTTACGCTGTCATCCAGAGTGACTCGAAAAACCAGATTCTCTATATCGGCACGTCCTGGCCATCCAGCGTGAGGAATCCGCACCGCATCAATGGTTAATTTGTCAATAATGATGGTTTGGGGCTGATCATTAAAAGCCAGTTCAATGGCTGTGACTTGTTTTTCAATAGATGAACTGTCGGCAAGACTCATGAGTTTGTCAATGGCTTGTTTGGGTGCAACGACGCGTGATTTTTTATGCGCTTTGAGGAATGTGAGCATGTCCTCTGCTGAAAAGTGATCACCATGGGCATGGCTGATAAAGATAGCATCTATGTTGTCATACGGTTGTTGATTATTAAAAATGGCAGATCGAATGTCTTCTGGTACCAGCTGATAAGTGTTGTAACTGTTGTGGAAGAATGGATCAAAAACGATTTTAGTGTCACCATTGGTGATCATGACGCCTTCATTACCCAAATAAGTGGCTTGTGCTTGGTCTTGGTCTTTGTGGGCAAAGGCAAGATTACTTGTGTAAACGAATGTAAGCAAAATGCTGATCAGTAAAACGGTATAAGAAGGTGATTTTTTCATGGTTGTAAATAGTGTTGATAGATGATTATTGTAGCACAGCAAAACAGTCAAGAGTTCCAGTGGGATGCACCGAAGATAAGGCGCATCCCGATTGATTGACAATTGACTATTTGATAAGACCCATTGACTCAAGTTTCAGAACAATATTTTGAGCTGCTTGTGCTGGTTTGCAATTTTCAGTATCAATCAAAACCTCTGGATTTTCAGGTGCTTCATAAGGATCACTGATGCCGGTAAACTCCTTGATGAGACCTGCTCTGGCTTTTGCATATAAGCCTTTTCGGTCACGTTGTTCACAGACATCAACCGAAGTGGCCACATGTACTTCCAAAAAACCGCCCAGTGGTTCAATTAATTGTCTGACTTGATCCCTGGTTTCTTGATAGGGGGCTATGGGTGCGCAGATCGCGACACCACCATTTTTGGTGATTTCACTGGCCACAAAACCAATTCTTAAGACGTTAAGGTTTCTGTGTTCACGTGAAAACCCAAGTTCTGATGACAGATTTTTACGAACAATGTCACCATCAAGCAAAGTAATTGGGCGCTCAATCATTTCCATTAAATTGACCATTAAGGCATTGGCAATGGTAGATTTGCCTGAACCAGATAGGCCGGTGAAGAAAATGGTGAACCCTTGTTTGTTGCGGGGTGGATGACTTTTTTGCAGAATTGATACCACCTCAGGGTATGAAAACCACTCAGGAATATCTAAGCCCTGTTGCAAGCGTCTGCGCAACTCTGTTCCTGAAATATTTAAAATATTTTCGCCTTCTTTAACTTCAGATTCAGGAATATACTCGCTGCGGTCTGAAGAATACAGCATCATTTCAAAAGCCACCATTTTGATGCCAATTTCTTCTTCATGTTTTTGTAACAACTCTTGTGCATCATAGGGCCCATAAAATGGTTGGCCATTGGCGTCATTTCCTGGTCCCGCGTGATCTCGTCCGACAATCAAATGCGAGCAACCATAATTTTTTCTAATCAGAGCGTGCCACAAGGCTTCGCGAGGTCCGCCCATGCGCATGGCCAATGGCAATAACGACAAAGTGGTGGTCCGATCAGGGAATTTCTTCAGTAATTCCTCATAGCATTTGACTCGAGTGAAATGATCGATATCGCCAGGTTTGGTCATGCCAACCACTGGATGAATCAATAAATTGGCTTCTATGGTCTTGGCTGCTCGAAAAGTAAGCTCTTGGTGGGCGCGGTGCATGGGATTACGTGTTTGAAAAGCCACGACTTTATCCCAAGTGAAGCGATTGAATTTGTCTCTGAGTTCTTGTGGAGTATGACGGTGCTTTCGATAGTCATAATGAACGGGTATTTGCAATCCTTCGAGCTGACCGCCAACGTAATAATCGTTGGTGTGTTGATATAAGTATTTAACAGCGGGATGGGAATCATCTGTTGTACCATAGACAGACAAAGCTTCTGCCTTTTTGTCTACAGGCCAAATGTCATCAACAGTAAGAATGGCAAGCACAACACCTTCAGCATCACGAAGTGCAATTCTATCGCCATTTTTTAAAGTACCTGCACTTTTGGCATCCATGTCAAGATTAATTGGCATTGGCCACAAGGTGCCATCTACCAAACGCATGTCTTTTAATACGGATTCATAATTGGATTTGTTTAAAAAACCTGTCAAAGGAGAAAACGCACCGGTGAGTAATAATTCAATATCGCATGTCTGCCGTTCACTCAGGTCCCAACTGGGTAAATCAAGCGTTTCTTGTTTGAGTGCCTCAATGCGTTGTAGATCAGGGATTAAATTGATTAATTCCCCTCCGTGTGGCGTATTCAGTGCCATGTGTGTATCTCCAAAAGCTGATTTGTTATGGTGCCGGTGATTGTAACAAAGAAAAAACCATACTGATCACTAATTATTATAATTTTTATGAATATGCTTATAAATAATTGCATTAATGTATGGTGTCAATAAGCATAATACCTGTGCTCAGTCAGCGAATCTCACTGAGCACGATACAATAAATACCAAACAAAATACCAAACATAATCATTAAAGTTAATGATCAGCTGATTTCATACCGATTCAATTTTTGAGCAATGGTGGTATGAGATACGCCCAGTTGAGCTGCCAGTTTTCTTGTTGAAGGGTGCTTTTTGTACCAATGTTGCAAAAAATGTTTTTCAAATTCCGCAACTGCCTGTGGTAATGTGCGATTTTCTAAATGGCTTTCTATATGAACATGGCCATCAATTTCAATGTGTTCTACATCAATGATTTCATGATCAGCAAGCATACAGGCTTTGTATAAAATGTCTTTGAGCTGAGCTATATTACCAGGCCAATAATATGACTTCAGTTGGCTCAACGCTGCGAAACTGATTTCTTTGATGGATTTATTGCCTTGGTGTTCAAATAATTGTAAAAAGTGATGAACCAGTGACTCAATATCATCTTGGCGTTCTCGCAGTGGCGGCACAGTCAGCTGTGTAATGTCCAGTGCATAAAATAAATCACGATTGAATCGATTGTTATCAACATATTCCTTTAAGGGTACTGTGCTTGATGCGATGATTTTTATGTCGGCGCGCCTCTTAATCTTGCCGCCATGGCGAACAAATTGACCACTTTGTATGAATTCCAGCAACAATTTTTGGCAGCCCTCAGGCATGTCATTGACGGATTGTATGTAAAGCGTGCCGCCATCGGTAATTTCCAGTAAGCCAGCTTTACCAGTTTTGGGGTTGGCCAAGCCAAATAATTGTGTTTGCAACTGGGTAGATTTAACAGAAGAACAATCCACAGTTGAAAACAGGCGATTTTTTCGTCTGCCTGTAAAGTGGATGGCTTGTGCAATGGTTTTTTTACCAACACCAGATTCACCATAAATGACCAAAGGAACAGGTGTATTACTCATGTGTTTGGAGCGATTAACAATGTCTTGTATTTTTGGATCTTTGACCACTAAACTTTCAAAGCCTTTGATGTCTGCGCCTTCAATGATGTGAGAGCGAGCTGTGATGTTTTCAGGTTTGTGGAAAACCAATACTGCGCCTATGGCTTTATTGTTGTTTTTATCAGCATCAACTTTTTGTGAGATGGCACTGACTTCTACTAGCATAGATCCTGCAGTGGTCTCTATGTTGACAGGCAAAGGACCAGAGGCTGCTGTGTCGATTTTAATGGCCCAATCATTTTCAGAAAATATATCCTTAAGGGCTTTTTTGTCACCTATGGTTAAATCAAAAGTGGCTTTGGCGGTGGAGTTTTTGTAAGTGATGATGCCTTTATTATTGATGCCAATGACGGGATCTGCTACAGCGTTCAATAATGATGTGAGAAAAAGGTTCTTTTCATGGGATGGCATGAGTTGAATACTTTCTACCCATTTAACACCATCAATCTGCATCATTTTAGAGGCCAAATCTCTTTCTTTGTGCTTTTCTACATCTTCAGTTGCTAAATAGATTAAGCCAGATTTTACTTCAACCTTTTTCACGTCAATGTCATGGTTGGCAACCAATGCCAGTATTTCTTTGGAAAGACCAAATTTATTTTCAGTTGTCAATTTAATTTTCATGGGCGCAATTGTAACGAAAAACTAACGCTGTAAAAAGCTTTAATTATAATATCTTAACAAAAAATTAACTTTAATTGTAAGGAATAAGTTACACAATATTTGTATTTGAGAGTCAATCATTTTTAGTAAAATGAATGTTAAATTATAGTTAATTGGCAAGAAAATGAAAAACAACAAAAAAAATAACAAATTTGAAACCAGAGCCATTCACTACGGATATGATTGTAAACAATTTCATGGGGCGTTGAATCCACCGGTTTATATGACATCAACTTTTGCCTTTGATAATGTGCAACAAGGAGGCAAGGCTTTTGCTGGTGAAGACGAACATTACATTTATTCACGTCTTGGTACACCTTCTCAGTCATTGTTAGAAAAAAGAATGGCCAATCTGGAAAACGCAGAAGCGGCTTTGGCAACAGCATCAGGCATGGGTGCTATCACTTCAGCATTTTGGTCATTGGTTCAACCAGGAGATGAAATCATAGCAGACACCACTTTGTATGGTTGTACATTCAGCTTTTTAGAACATGGTTTGAGAAAGTTTGGTGTCAATGTCATTTTCTGTGACCTCAGTGATGTTAATAATTTGACAGCAGCGATGACGGATAAAACAGTCATCGTTTATGCAGAAACACCAGCTAACCCCAATATGAGGTTGATAGATATCAGTGCTTTAGCAGCTGTGACCAAGAGCCGTTCGGCAAAACTGATCATTGACAATACCTATTGTACACCTTATCTACAAAGGCCTATTGAATTAGGTGCTGATTTAGTGGTGCATTCTGCGACTAAGTATTTGGGTGGGCACGGTGATTTGATTGCTGGATTTGTGGTGGGTGATAAAGAAACATTGGAAACGATTCGATATTTTGGACTCAAAGACATGACAGGTTCAGTCATTTCGGCCATGGACATTGCTTTGATACTCAGAGGGTTGAAAACTTTACACGTAAGAATGGACAGGCATTGTGAAAATGCACATAAAGTGGCCGAATATCTAGATAAGCATCCGCAAGTTAAAAAAGTCTACTATCCAGGCTTGCCCGACTTTGATCAATACCAATTGGCACAACAACAAATGGACCAGTCAGGCGGAATGATTGCTTTTGAAATCGATGGTGATAAAACAACTGGTGAAAATTTTGTCAATAATTTACAGATGATTTTATGTGCGGTCAGTTTGGGAGATACCGAAACACTGATTCAACACCCTGCGTCAATGACCCATTCCACTTATACTGAAGAAGAGTTGGCTGAGCATTTGATTTCACCAAGTTTACTCAGATTATCTGTTGGTTTGGAAGATGTTGATGACATCATTGCTGATATTGAACAATCTTTCAATCAATTAAATGACGGTCAGTTGTTACAGGTTCTGGATAAAGTTGTATAACCTCCTTTAGCAGCATCGGTGCCGTAAATAACAACCCCAAGTGTTTGATATGTTTTTTCGTCCCACACTTGGGGTTAAGTCTGGTACATTTGATGGTTTGATTAAAATGAATCTTAACCCGGATATCTCATCATAGAATGGAATTTAGGGGAAAAATGGCAAAATAGATTGGGGAAATATCGCCTCAAAGCCAGTTATTCATGGCTTTGAGGCGATTAACATGATCATTAAATTCATGTGTGAATTTAAGCAATATATGCAGCTATTTTTTTCATAAAACCATTCAGGTACAAAGTGTCTTTTTAATAAAGTCGTCTAACTCAATGTTTTTCATAGATAAAATCGATTATTTTACCGATTTGATGAAATATCCGGCTTAAGCTTTTTACTTTTTTAAAGAACGCTTCATTATCTTTGGCATAAGCATAAAGGCCATACATGATTGAGTCGTTCCTACCAGATCTATTGATATATGATTGATGAAAAAGTTTTAATGGGCTTGATGTTGCTATCAATGCATTGGTTGGCTATTGACTTCAAATAACACTTCGATAAATTTCAGTACTTCACAAAACTCGTTTAAATCAATGTTTTTCATGGATATAATCAAATTTTTTACTGTTTTGATGAAACATTGGGGCTAACTCTTTAGCCACTATTAATCATTTTTTACCATAGAAAAAATCAACTTTTTCATGTTCCGAAAAGCCGAATTTGATTACTGAATTTAAGGTACGGCCTGTTTGAGGTGTGGTTATGGTTTGTGACTTTGATCAACTTTTATTCAAAATCATCAAGGTGAAAGATCATATTTGGTTGTCTATTTATAAAAAGAATCAAAGACAGTATGGTTTTTATTGACAAAACTACCGACCGTTAGGTAGTATTGATTTCGATCAAAAACAGTGCATAAATATAACCACTGTTTTTGAAAAAACTTTTTTTATACAAGAGGAATGAACATGTCACAAGAATTATATTGGTTAACATTAACAGCACTGATGACAGGGCTTTTTTGGGTGCCTTACATTTTAAACCGTTTTGTTGAGTTGGGTGTTATGACAGCCATACTGAATCCACAAGCCGACCCTAAGCCTCAAGCACAATGGGCCCAAAGAATGATGAATGCTCATCAAAATGCTGTAGAGAATATAATGGTTTTTGCTCCATTAGCCATTGCTGTTCATCTCTCTGCAACAGCAACAGATCTGACAGCGAAAGCTTCAATGATTTATTTTATTGTGCGTTTGATTCATTTTGTTGTCTATACATTGGGGGTTCCTGGAGCGCGCACAGTATGTTTTATCATTGGATTTATCTGTCAAATGATTTTGGGTTTAACTGCAATTGGTGTGATTTAATCTAAACAGCAGAAAAATTGCTATCATTAAAAGTAAAGTTAGGGAGTCAATAGAATGTATGATAATTTGCTGATGTGAGAAACATAGGCAAATTAGTCAAGACAGTTGAATGTGTGCCTTTACAATGAAGGCTTTAGATGTTTAAAATAGACGGATGAAACAACAACCAAAAACTCGAGATCGTATACTGCAAGTTACCCAAGATCTCATCCAAAAAAGCGGCTACAGCGCTATCAGTTTTGCCGATATTGCTTTAGCCGTTGGGATTAAAAAACCCAGCATTGTGCATCATTTTCCCAATAAAGGCGCTCTTGTCGAAGCTGTGGTCATTCAATACAGTGAATTCTTCGAAACAGCACTAAAAAATGTTATGGATGATGCATCAAAAAACAGCCACAATGCGTTAGATTTTGCCTTTATGCCTTATCGGGCTTTTGGAGAAGAAGAAAATAAGATTTGCCTGTGCGGAGCATTAGCAGGTGAATACACAGCGCTGCCAGAAAACGTACAAAAACAAGTCATGCACTTCTTTGATATGAAGCAAACCTTACTTAAAGTCATTCTCGAACAAGGGTTGAATAACGCTGAACTCTCTTTCACCTGCGAACCAGAAAAAATGGCCCAACATATCTTGCATTCACTACAAGGTTCATTAATCATTAAAAGAGCAACAGGTCAATTTGAGCACATAGAAAATACCATCGAGATCATCAAACAGCAAATAAAACTTTAAAGATAAAGTTTATTTTTCTTCTGATTTAATGAAATATTCGGTCTGGCATCTCACAAAAAAACAGCAAACAATACAACAATGGTTTATCAATAGCCGCATTATAGGTTTTTACACAATTTGATTAAAATGGTTATCCCAATGAAAATTCATGGTGGTTCTCAGCTGCGTTTTGTGGGTGTTTTGATCAATGCTTAAAAGCCCTTCATCAGTAGAACAGTAAATATGCTCATTGCTCGTCATGAGGCCTTGAGGTTTTTTGGCTGTTATGAGCTTGATGATCTGACAATCACGGTTATTGATCAATACAATCATATCATCTTTGTGTAAGGTTGCTGCCGATAGTTTTGCATTAACTTCAATTATTGAAGTGACATGTCCATGGTTAATTGCTGTTGTTTTAGGTTTTTTATAGACCAATATTGCCGACTTAACATTATTCCTAAAAGCGAATCTCACTGGAAACAATG
>CAYGTC010000049.1:0-33875 GCA_964352735.1 uncultured Alcanivoracaceae bacterium
ATCTCATTTTAACAAATTGTACTTAAATTTTCAGATAGTTATGCTGAGGTCTCGAAGAATAAAATGCAGGAATTCAACTCAAAATACCCTGCCGATCAATACCCTAAGCTTTATCACTGTTCTGAGCAAGAATATCGTGATGTTATTCACAAGTATATTATGTACAGTAATGTCTTACTTGTCATTGGCTTGTGTGTAGTTTGTACTGGAATTATAGTCAATTATTTCATGAATGTGACATTACCTGCTTTGCTACCGGTTTTGTTTTTTTGTTGCAAATGATTCCTGAGATTCAATTACAATCTTGGGCAAAGTACTCTGTTAAAATGATGCGAGAGCATTGCAAAGTAACAACAAGAAAAGCGGTAATAAAACCAAGAAAACTTTTTGATTTTATTTCTCCAGTGTTTTTCAGTAGTGCGTTATTACTTTTAATTGGTTGTTTAAGTGTGGTCTTTTATGCCAAAGGTTTACAGTTGCGAGGCATGATTATAATGGGTGCAATAGTGGTATATAATGTCTATGCAGCTTATTCAGTTTACTCATGCATCTATGGTAAAAAACTTAATCCTCATCAAGTTTATGAGGATCGAATTAAGGAAATAACAATGCAGGTAAAAAAGTATTTTCTGCTCAGTATGGTCATCAGTTCTGTGATTGGAGTCATCGGGATATTAAGAATTTTTCAATTGGAGTATCTTGAAGCAAGTATCATCAGTGCCTGTATTCAGCTCATGATTTATGCCATTACATGGCGTGGTTTAAAAAAATTGAATATGGATGAGATGGACTTCAGTCCGTATCGCATTCAAAACTGATGTTAATTACTTGATTGCAGTTTATCTTAGCCTAAATCTATGTCCCAAATATTTGGAGAAGAAAAGTAACCTGCTAAAAAATCTATTAGTGTTCTGACTCTACGGTTCAGATGCCGAGTTGGTGGGTAAACGGTATAAACACCAATGTTACTGGCCACGTAATAATCAGTTAATATGGGTATCAATTGCCCTGACCTTATATGTTCATGACAGATGAAATCTGGCGTACTAAGGATGCCCTGACCCTCGACGGCGGCTTGACACAAGTAATCGCCGTTATTGGAAAGATGTACGATAGGCAAGTGAATGGTTTTTTTGACCTCATTTGTGTCTATGAAATGCCAAGCAGATGAAGCATTACTGTATTGCAATTTAACATGATTTCCTGATAACTGCTCAGGAGTAATGGGTGTGCCATATTTATCCAAGTAATCTGGGCTGGCCACCAATAGGGTTTTGACTGCTGTGATTTTCCTTGCCATCAGGTTAGAATCATCAAGCTGGCCAATACGTATGGCCAAATCGTAGCCTTCTTTTATGATGGCTATTTTGTTGTCATTGAAATCTAATTCAAAATTGATGTTTGGGTGAATTTGATTAAATTGTGTGATTGCAGGTGTTAAGTGAGATAAACCAAATGATAAAGGCACAGTGGCTTTAATGCTTCCATGTAAGGCGCAATGTTTATTTTGTAATGTTGACTCTAGTTCTGTGACATCATCAATGATACGTTTGCATTGTTGGTAATAGGCTGTACCATTGTCAGTCAGTTGTTGTGATCTAGTCGTCCTATTCAATAGAGTAATGCCCAGATTTGATTCCAGGGATGATAACCGCTTACTGAGTGCAGATTTTGCGATGTTAAGTTGCTCAGATGCTTTGGTTATGCTGCCTGCTTCAACAATCCTGATAAAGGCTTTCATGTCTTCAAATTTATTCATAGGGTTTTAATTGTTCTCTTTTGGGAAACTCTGAGTTAATATTTTCACTATTTATTAATTTTAATTCAACTATATAATGGCTGTATTGTTAATATTTATAGGTGGAAATAATCATGAAAGCCATTTTACACATAGATTCAAGTGCCAGATCTGAAGACTCTATCACTCGACAAGTCACATCCGAATTGACTGCTCGTTTAAAGCATCAACATAAGAACCATAAAGTCATTGAAAGAAATGTAGCACAAGGCGTGTCATTTATTGATGAACAATGGGTCGCAGCAAACTTTACGGATGCAAAACAGAGAACAGATCAACAGAAACAAGCTTTGGCTTATTCGGATAATTTGGTTAAGGAGTTGCAATTGGCAGAATATGTCGTGATTGGTGCTCCCATCTATAATTTTTCTATTCCCGCAACATTGAAAGCATGGATTGATATGATTGCCAGAGCTGGCGTTACTTTTAAATATACAAATAAAGGGCCAATAGGTTTGTTGTCAGATAAAAAAGTATATTTGGTATTGGCCTCAGGTGGTGTTGAAATTGGATCAGCGATGGATTTTTCATCAAGTTATTTAAAACATGTGCTGTCATTCATTGGTTTAAATGATGTGACCATCATTAATGGCAGTGAAAAAGGCCTTTTAGATAAAGATCGATTAATTGAGGTGATGTCATGAGTAATACTGAAGTAAGAGAAGTCAAGCGCATTATTAATGGGTCTAAAACGACTGATGGCGATGCTGTTCAATTAACAAGAATGATTGGTGGATCAGAAATAATGATGCACGATCCCTTTCTCTTAATGGATGCTTTTGGTTCAAACAGTGCAGATGATTACATCGGTGGATTTCCACCACACCCTCACAGAGGGTTTGAAACAGTTACTTATATGTTGGCAGGTAAAATGCGTCATAAAGACAGTGCAGGCCATGAAGGGGTCATTGAGTCTGGTGGTTTGCAGTGGATGACTGCTGGCAAAGGCATCGTTCATTCAGAAATGCCTGAACAAGAATCGGGTCTATTATCAGGGCTGCAACTCTGGGTTAACTTACCCAAAAAAGATAAAATGAAAGAACCACAATATCAAGAGTTTACAGCCGATGAAATTGCCATTGATGATATTGGTGGTGGCTCTTTCATCAAAGTTGTGGCAGGCGAAACATCTCATGGTGTTAAAGGTAAGATAAATCATACGGCCATCGAACCGCTTTATTGGGATGTCACTTTGAATAATAAAGAATTCTATGAACCAATCAATTCTGAACACAACGCTTTAATTTATGTTATAGAAGGCACTATTATTGTTGGTGATGATAGAATTGAAGTGTCGAAAGGGCAAATGGCGATCCTATCGCAAGCACAACAATTACACGTTAGTTCTGTTAATACTGCACGATTTATGGTCATTGCAGGGCGGCCTTTAAATGAAGCTGTGGCTCGTGGAGGGCCTTTTGTCATGAATACCAAAGAAGAAATTCAACAAGCATTCAAAGATTATCAATCCGGTCGAATTGGAGTATAATCGTGAAATGAAAATATACAATACAAAAAATGGTTTTGGTGCAATAGCGATATTACTGCATTGGTTGGTTGCTATTGCCATTATTGGACTTTTTATTCTGGGTAAATACATGCTCAGTCTGGATTATTATGATCCCTTTTATCATAAGGGTCCTTGGTGGCATAAAAGTTTTGGCTTGTTGGTTGTTATCATGTTGTTGACCAGAATAGTGTGGAAAGCCATTAACCCAAATGTTGGGGCTTTACCATCACACAAATCATGGGAAATTAGATTGTCTTCCATGATCAAGTGGTTGATGTACATTTTAATGATCCTGGCTTGCATCAGTGGTTATATGATTTCAACGGCTGAAGATGCTGGAGTCAGCTTTTTTGAACTGTTTGAAGTGCCTGCAATTGTTGCCAATGGTGAATCACAAGCGCAATTGGCGGGAGCGATTCACGAATATTCGACTCTCACATTGATAATATTGGCTTCATTGCATTTATTAGCAGCACTGAAGCATCACTTTATAGACAAAGACAACACCCTTTTAAGAATAATTTCTACAAAAAATAACGAGGTAAAAAATGAAAACTAAACTGACACTTCTTTTAATATTATTAAGTTCTTATGGCATGGCCGAGGATTATAAAATTGACATCAAAGGCATGCATGCATCCGTGCTATTTAAGATATCTCACTTGGGTACATCATGGTTGCGTGGTGGATTTGACAAATTTGATGGTCAATTCAGTTATGATTCAACAAAGCCCAATGATTCTAAAATCAGCATGACTGTAGATACAAACAGTATCAATACCAATCATGCCGAGAGAGATTCTCACTTAAGAGGCAAAGGCTTCTTAGAAACAGACCAATACCCTGAGGCGACATTTGTCAGTGAATCATTTGATATGAATGACAAAGGCGGTACAGTATCGGGTAAATTCACTTTACACGGCGTTGAAAAAACTGTACAAATGGCAGTAGAGAAAGTAGGTGAGGGTAAAGACCCATGGGGTGGCTACCGTGTTGGATTTGAAGGCAGAATGACCATTAAATTGGCAGACTATGGCATCACCAAAAATTTAGGTAAAGCCTCAGAGACATTGGATTTGGTTGTTGCTATTGAAGGTATTCGTCACTAATTTTGACAGAACAAAAAAAAGCCTGATTTAATATTTATGATAAATCAGGCTTTTTTTTATTATATTTGTAACATTTCACAGAAAGAATGGTTATTAGTACTATTAAATTGATATTTTGGAGAACATTATGAAAAAATTAACCATGGCTACATTGTGCTTTTTATCTTTTAATACTTTGGCTTCACAGCACTCTTACATACAAAATCTTGCCATTGATGTCGATCAATCTAAGCGCTTTGTTGCTGATGTTGGTGCTGGCTCTTTGAGCGTTATCGGTGCTGATGTCGATGAGATTACTGTTAAAGCAAAAATCTATTCGGATAAATACAGCAGTGAAGATGATTTGAGAGATGCCACAGAGAAAAAAATGCAATTGTCCCTTGAACAAAAAGGTGGCTCAATCGTGCTTAAGTCCTTAACTAAAAAGCAATGGATTTCATTTTCAAGCCCTAATATTGCCATCGATTTAGAAGTGATGATCCCACAATTCATGGATGCAGATATTGATGACGGTTCTGGTAGTATGGTCATTGAAAACATTGGTGGAAATTTACTCATTGATGATGGCTCCGGCAGTATGGTCATCAATGGTGTTGGTGGAGCGCTAAATATTGATGACGGATCAGGATCAACAGAGATAAGTATGGTGGGCAATAATATTAATATTGATGATGGGTCAGGTGAAATAATAATCAGTGATGTTGATGGCAGTGTAAATATTGTTGATGGTTCTGGCTCAATTCAAATCAATCATGTTGACGGAAGTGTGACAGTAGATGATGGTTCGGGTTCTATCAAAGTAGATGATTTAGCTGGCGATTTCAACTTGGTTGATGACGGCAGTGGTTCGATTCACGTCAATGGTAAAAAATGGAATGTTGATCAATAATGTTGTAAAGAAATTTTAAACGGGCAACTATTATTTGTGTATTACTCTTGGCTTCTTTAAATATGTCCCTATATAAGCTGCTGATTTTATCCAAATAATAAGAGTAAAAACATGACATTAAAAGCTGTGATACATACCAATAAAGGTGATATTAATTTAGTTTTAACCGAGAAAGAAACGCCTGTAACTGTTGCTAACTTTGTTAATTTGGCACAGAACGGATTTTACGATAATGTTTCTTTTCATCGTGTAATACCTAATTTCATGATTCAAGGTGGTTGCCCTTTGGGTACCGGAACTGGTGGTCCAGGTTACCGTTTTGAAGACGAGTTCGCTGAAGGATTGAAGCATGATAAAGCTGGTATTTTATCTATGGCAAATGCTGGGCCTGGTACCAATGGTTCTCAATTTTTTGTGACCCATGAAGCAACGCCTTGGCTTGATGGCAAGCATTCAGTATTTGGCGCTGTTGAAAGTGCTGCGGATATGGATGTGGTTAACGCCATTGCTGGTGGTGATGAAATAAAGTCTATTTCAATTGAAGGCGATGCAAAAGCCTGCCTTGAAGCCAATGCCGATAGGGTTGCTGAATGGAATAAACTTATTGATTCATAATCAATGATTTATAAATAAAAGCCCCGAAATCTTAGGATTTTCGGGGTTTTTTTATGCCATGATTGGGCTTTTATTCAAAACTTGATGAGAATATCAAGTCTTGACGTCTACATTGAGATGTGATTTGGACATTAGTGATGCTTATGTCATCTAAATACCACCCTTCTAAATTGGTTCCAGCGTCAGTTGAAAAATTCCATCTTAGCTTGATATTTTGCCCTTGATATTGTGATAGATCAACCGTATGTTGTTTCCATTTTAGGTCTGTTCCTGTGAATGATGGTGTTCCTGAAGTATAACCACAAGCATCTGTACTGGGTATAAAAGCCCCAGGGTACTCTGGTGAGAGTGATACTTGAGTCCATAATTTATCATCATTTGTTACTTCAACAACGCCGCCATCCCATCCTTGTTCTATATCATATGCAGTCCAAAAACTGAGTTGTGAGTTTTTTCCTGCGGTTAATGGCATTGATACAGAGGTTAAATCATTACAACTATTGGCTTCATTTTGTCCCCAGTAACTTCTGTCTCCTGAGTGCGCTCTTACCTTCACTGTTTCCCAGCCCACATGTCGTGTTTCTTGATTGAATCCAAAATCGCCAATTTCAGCACCTGCAGACCAAGTGCCATTTTTTACTGGGCCTGTTGCCCTATTGGCAAGTTTTACCACATTATTATCAAGAGCATTATTTTCTTCATCTCTGGCACGAACAATATAGTAATATTGACTATCTTCTGTAACAGTTGAATCATTCCATTGATTGCCCTTTACCCCTGATGCAATTTGATTATTCTCATTTGGAATAAATGCAGGACTGACTGATCTAAAGACTTCATAACTGACATCGTTGTTACACTGACTGACTGCTGGATTCCATTGAATATCCAAGCCGCATATATTTGCATTACTGCTATTGACTGAGCTGATGCCTGTAAAAATAGGGGCAGCTGTACAAATACCAGTTGTGGTTGAATCTATACATATAGAACGATCAGATTCGCATTGTTGCCCGTCTATTTCACTAGATTTTGTGATTTGATAACCAACACTTACTTGCCCAGATGCATTTTTATCTGTATAAAATGGTTTTTCTATACCTTGTGCAATCAGTTCAAAATTATTAACTGAACAGCCGCCTTGGGAACGAAAAACATTATAAGAATCACCAGGTGTTAAATCATTTGTCCAATTTAAACTGATACTATTGTCTCCTTGCGGGTTGGCCTTTAATCCTGAAGATGAAGGTATTTTGGGGCATAAGTCAGGCTCTAAAATAAATAACCCTCCAGTTTTATCACTCATGACGACGACACCGTTGTCAAAATATGGGTAGTTACTCCAAGTGCCGTCAAAAGCTGAGGAGTTATTGGCCGGGTAACTATCAAAGTTTGCCACTTCAACTAAGTTGGCATTGCCTATATCACTGATTTCTAAAATACTCAATCCACTTGAGTAATTTGATAAATAGGCGTAGTTGCCTTTAATATATAAATTATGGTCTGTAGATTCTTCAGGGCCATTGTAGAACCCGATCAATTGAGGGGCATCAATATCTAAAAGGTCCCAGATGTAAGTTCTGGTGTTATGACCATTATTTTGTTCATCTCTTTCATCGTTCATTAGGTAGTATCTTTGGTCTTCAGTTAGCCAACCTTGATGCGTATATTGAGAGTTTTCGTAACCAGTTCGTGACAGTTGTATGGGGTTGGTTTTAGTTGAAACATCAACAATGGTAAGCGTATCGGTATTGGCATTAAAACATATTTCTTTTCCATTATGTTCGGCGTCTGGTCCTTTATAAATAACACATTGAGCATCATGGGTATAGCCATCTTGATCAAAGCAACCTGAAAATAATGGTGCTGTTGGGTTTTGGATATTGATCATGTGTAAGCCTGCTAGACAGGTTTCTAAACCTTGTCTGCTACCAACAGCATAAGCAAAACCTGTGCTCTCATTGATGATAATATTATGAGCTCTACCAAATTCTGTATATAGTGCAGTAGCGCTAAAATTTACAGGTGGATTTGTGACATCCCTTAATTGTGTTAAATCAAAGATTTGCATGCCGTGCCCATTGGCCTCAGAAACAATAAATGCATGATTATTGTATGTTTTTATATCCCGCCATCTGCTTTCAACTGTATTGGTGTTCAACTTGCCCAGATAAACAGGGTTTCTGGGATCGGAAATATCCACAAAAGTTGTGCCAAAGTTGAGGCCCGTTATTGCATACTCCTTACCTGTAAGTGGGTCTGTCCAGCCCCAAATATCAGAGGCGATATCATCATTGTCACCACCCATATGATCAATATGGACCCGATGAAGTAAATCAATATTCATACAAGGATAAAAATCAGCCATGCCGTTTTCATCACAGGGTGTAAATGGGTGGGATAGTGTTTGTAAAGATATCCCAATGAGAATAGAGATAAGTAGGATTTTTATGTATATGGTCATTATTTTGTACTCCTTTGTCAAATTTTTCAAATGTTGTATCTGTGCAATGTATCGTACTCATGGTCATGATGAATTTGATAATGCAGGCCATTTAATTGTCAGGTTATTACTATTGTTTTATATAATCAATGAAATAATGTCAATAATCACCTATTTTGGCTGAATAAAATTGGTTTACAGTATGGTTTTTTTGTATGTGGTTAAAGTATTGAATGCTTTAATTGGCTTTGATTAATACGATAAAATCAAAAAAAGCCCCAAAAACCATCAATTTTTGGGGCTTTTTTGTTCAGCAAGAAAAAGGCTTACTCAAATCCTGATGAGAATATAAAGTCTGATTGAGCTTGGCACTGAGCGGGAATTTGAGTGTTGGTGACATTAATGTCATCCAAAAACCAACCTTCTTGATTTTGAGCACCATCAGAAGAATAATTCCAACGCAACTTAATACTTTGTCCCTGAAAACTGGATAAATCCACAGTATGTTGTGTCCATGTTAAATCTGTGCCAGTAAATGAGGGTGTATTTTCTGCGTAGTTACAACCGTCGTTGGTATCTCTGAATGTGCCCGGGTAATCTGGTGACAGTGAAACTGGATTCCATTTTGTGTCATTATTGGTGATTTCAACAACGCCGCCATCCCAACGGCTTTCAATGTCATGGGCTGTCCAAAAGCTCAGTTGAGAATTCTCGCCTGGAGTCAATTGAATGGACTCAGAGGTTAAATCATTGCATGTATTGCTTTGACTTTGACTCCAATAACTTCTGTTGCCAGTATTTGCCCTTGCTTCACTGACTTCCCAACCGACATGGCGTGTTTCTTGATTAAATCCTGAGTCGCCAATTTCTGCACCAGCAGACCATGTACCATTTTTAACTGGGCCAGTTGCAATATTTGCCAGTTTAACCACATTCGCATCTACAGATAAGTTGCCTTCATCTCTGACACGAACCAGATAATAGTATTCTGTTTCTGGCAATACAGAGGCATCATGCCATTGAGCCCCTTGAACAGAAGATGCCACAAGATTACTGGCATCAGGAGTGAATGATGGATCGGTTGAACGGTAAATGTCATAGTTGAGGGCATTTCCACATTGGCTTGAGGCTGCATTCCACCCTATGTCTAATCCACATTGATTGGCGTTACTGCTGGTGACAGAGGCTATCCCAGTAAAGATTGGAGCTGCTGTACAAGTGCCAGGTGTTGTGGTTTCTATACATGTCGAACGATTTGATTCACAAGCATCGGGGGTGGTTTTGCTGATTTGATAACCCACCGTAACTTGACCTGAAACAGTATTGTCAATAAATGACGAATTACTGATGCTCTGAGCAATCAATGAAAAGTTGTCGACATCACAACCGCCTTCAGAACGATAAACATTATAAGAATCACCAGGATTGAGGTCATCATTCCAAGAAAGGTTTATACTATTATTCCCATTGGCTTGGCCACTGAGTCCTGTCGTGGCTGCGATAGTCGGGCATAAATTCGGGTCAAGAATAAATAAACCACCACTTAAATCACTCATGATGACTATACCACTTTCAAAAAATGGGTAATTGCTCCATGCTCCGCTGAATGCTGAATTGTCATTGCTTGGAAAACTGTCGAAGTTGGCCACTTCTGTTAAGTTTGCATTACCAATATCACTGATTTCTACAATGCTCAACCCACTTGAATAATTGGTTAAATAAGCATGATTGCCTTTGACATAAAGGTTGTGGTCTGCAGATTGTTTAGGTCCACTATAAAAACCAATCAACTGGGGAGAATCTAAGTTGACTAAGTCCCAAATATAGGTTTTTGTTTTATGACCTAATCGTTGCTCATCAAGTTCATCATTCATTAAAAAATAACGTTGATTTTCCGTTAGCCACCCTTGATGTGTATATTGAGAGTTTGCGTAACCAGTTCTTGATAATTGTATTGGATCGGACTTATTTGATACATCAACAATGGTCAATGTGTCAGTATTTGAGTTAAAACATATTTCTTTACCCATGTGCTCTGTATCAGGTCCAATATAGGTGACACATTGCGCATCGTGTGTATAACCATCTTGATCAAAACAACCAGCGAATGTAGGGCTAGTTGGGTTACTTAAATCGATCATATGCAGCCCTTGAGCACAAGGTTGATTGCCTTGTCTTGTACCAACGGCATAAGCAAAGCCTGTAGTTTCATTCACCACAATGTTGTGCGCTCTACCAAATTCATTATAAATGGCATCAGCAGTGAAATCTACGGGTATATCTTTGAGGTTTCTCAATCGGGTTAAGTCAAATATTTGCATGCCGTGGCCACTGGCTTCAGAGACAATGTAGGCAAAATTATTGTGGGTTTTTACATCGCGCCACAGACTGTTTACAGAATTGGTCTCTAGTTTGCCCAAATAAACGGGTTCTGCAGGATGGCTGATGTCAACAAAAGTTGTACCATAACTAAGGGTGGTGATGGCGTACTCTTTTCCTGTATCGGGGTCTGTCCAACCCCAGATGTCTGAACCGGTATCTCCAGCTTGCCCTCCCATGTGATCAATGTGCATTCGGTGCATTAAGTCGATATCCATGCATGGGTAGATGTCTGCCATGCCATTTTCATCGCATGGGGTGAATTCGTGCGCGTGCAAATGCACACTGAAAAACAATGTGATTAGTATTTTTCGCATAACTTAACCTCTCTCTTAAATAACGCAAAATGTGTTTGATCCATTAGAATAACACATATTATCGATGATTGCTCAGCTTACGTTCCAAAGAGTTCATTGGTGACATTATTTACAAGTATTAGTGAACGTCTTCTTTGTTTCACCGTATGACATAGTAATGGCGTTGTGTTATGTGGTGATTAACCCGAATATTTCATCAAATCGGTAGGAAAAATCGTTTTATCTATAAATTCCGCTCTTTGACGAACTATTCGGGTTGATGTTTATGTGATCAATGTGGTTGTGTAAAATTTTCGATGGCAATATTGGATCGACTCCACTGACCACCTTGAGTGCCTTGATAAGTGACATCAATAGTCAAATTGCCATCACCTAGCGTATTGGTATTGCTGTTTAATATTAAAGAAAGCTGCCCAGCAGGTATACTTTTTGTTTCAATTGGAGTTTCTGTTCGCCCATATCCGCGAATTTCATTTAAATCGATGTCAATAGATTGGCCTATACTAAAAGCAGAATTTTGCCCTATCACCCAACGTGGATTGCCCTGAGCATCATAAAAATAAACAACGACTATAATCGTCTCTTGTCGAAAAGCCAGTGATAAACCCCAGCCACTATCATTGCTGCCACTCCACCAGGTCCCGCCAAAATCAACCTGTGGAACATTGTCTTGAGCAATCAAAGGTTGCAAACACCAGCTGTCTTGTTGCGCTCCAAGCTGCCATTGCGCCAGTGCTTTATCTGCGCATACGGTATCATTGTGGTTGGTATTCATGCCATTAAAGTCAATTGACAATTGATTGGCACCTTGTTGTTCATCAAGCATGATTGGTAGAGTGCCTGTAGAAGGATCAATTGTATAATCATACAAAAATCTTTGCAGGGAATCTGCTTGTGAAGCACGATTCAAAATGCCGCCATTTAGAGCGGTCAGTGAAACAAACCACTCAGGAAACCCTTGATCATCATAAGTATAAAAAACGGTGTAATATAAATCATCAAAACCAACCGGTTCGATGGCAAAGCCATGGCCTTGATGACTGGTATCAAACCACAGTCCTGGTTGAATGGTGCTTTGAGCGGTTTGACATTGTGATTGAGTTTGTATATTGCTTATTGAAATGTCATCAATAAACCAACCCTGACCGTTGTTAACGGGGTTTGATGAATAGTTCCACCTCAATTTAATGTCTTGCCCTTGGTATTCAGATAAATCTAGTTGGTGTTTTTGCCACTTTAAATCAGTGCCTGTGAATGATGGCTCAGCTGTATCATAACCGCAAGCATTATTGCTGAATCGAAATCTATTTGGATAGTCAGGATTAAGATTTACGGGTTGCCAGTTTTCGTTATCTGTGCTGATTTCAACCACGCCTCCATCGAATTGAAAATCAATGTCATAAGCTGTCCAAAACTCCAAGACTGATGATGCTCCTGGCGTTAAAGTTACGGACTCAGTTGTCAATGCTTGGCAGCTACTGGGATTGTTTTGAGACCAATAACTTCTTTCGCCGGAATGTACAATGCTGTTGGTTTGCTCCCAACCGAGATGTCTGGTTGTTTGATTTAAGCCAGAATCACCGATTTCTGCGCCAGCTGACCATTGACCATTACTGGTGGGCCCTAAGGCCTTGCCAGATATTTTGACTGAATTGTTTTCACTTTTTCCGGAGCTTTCATCAATGGCACGCACCAGATAGTAATATTGAGTATCGCTCTGGACAGCAAAATCTTGCCACTGATTGTCCTCGATCCTACTGGCGACTCGATTGGTGTCATCGGGAGTAAATGTTGGATCACTTGATTTGAATACATCATAAGAGACTTGAGCATTACATACAGATGTTGCCTCTGGCCATTGTAAATTCATACCACAAATCGATGTATCTGCACTTCCAGCAGTATTTAGGCCATCAAATATCGGCGGTGCTGTACAATGGCCTGTGGTTTGTGTTTCTACACATATTGAGCGTTCTGATTCACAACTCTTACCATTCACAGTACTTGTTTTGCTGATGCGGTAACCGACAGCGACTTGTCCAGAGGCTTCATTGTCAATAAAACTGGTTGTGTCGATGTTGTCGGCAATTTTTTCAAAATTGTTTGCATCGCAGCCTCCTTGTGATCGGTAAACAGCATAAGTTTCGCCTTGTTGTAAATCAAATGACCAGTCCAATGTGATTGTGTTATCGCCACTGGCTTGTAGGCTTAACCCCTGAGTTGCATTTCTGACCGGACAAACATTGGTTTGTTGAAAAATAAATAGCCCGCCATCAAAATCACTGGTAATGATGGTGCCACTTGGGAAAAATGGGTAACTGCTCCATGCGCCTCTGAAAACAGTTTGGTCATTTGCTGGAAAAGTATCGAAGCTGGCAATTTCCGTTAATTCAGCATTACCAATGTTTGAAATATCTACTATTCTTAAACCGCTGGTGTAATTCGATAAATAAGCCAGATTACCTTTGATGTATAAATTGTGATCAATTGAGAATGTCGGACCGCTGTAAAAACCCAATAACCTGGGTTGATCAATATCCAGCATATCCCAAATGTAGGTCCTGGTCGGATGATTCATGAGTTGTTCATCGAGCTCATCATTCATCAAAAAGTAGCGTTGGTCTTCAGTTAACCAACCTTGATGAGTATAGGTAATATTAGAGCCATTATAGCTTTGTTTGGCAATCATCCTTGGGGCATTTTTATTGGTCACATCAACGATGGTGACAGTGTCTTCATTGGAGTTAAAACAAATTTCTTTACCTTGGTGATCTGGATCTGGACCGATGTAGTTAACACATTGTGCATCATGGGTATAACCCTCTTGGTCAAAACAACCGGCATTGGTCGGTGAGGCTGGATTTTTCAAGTTAACCATGTGTAAACCACCGTTACAATTGGTGGTTCCAACTGCATAGGCATAAGCACTGGCCTCATTGATAACAATGTTGTGAGCAGATCCAAACCCAGTATAACGTCCGGTTTCAGAAAATATTACTGGCGGATTGTCGACGTTTCTTAATTGGGTTAGATCAAAAACTTGCATGCCATGACCTGTTGCTTCAGAAACGATATAGGCATGGTTGTTATATGTTTTAACATCGCGCCATATGCTGTCATTGGTTGCAGTAGGTAAACTGCCAAGAACAATGGGGTTTGTCGGATCAGTTATGTCTACAAATGATGTGCCAAAACTCAGCGTCATTAGGGCATATTCCTTATCTGTTTGTGGGTCTGTCCAGCCCCAAATATCTGAACCTGTACTGCCTGCATCACCGCCCATGGTATCGATATGAACCCGATGCATAAGATCAATGCTCTCACATGGATATATATCAGCCATGCCGTTTTCATCACACGGCGCAAAATTGTGTGCTTGCAATGGCAAGCTGAATAATAAAGTCACCAAAAATTTTCGCATAACTTAACCTCTCTCTTATCGATGATTTATTTTACGATAGCACAAAAAACTTTTATTTACCCAGCAAAAAAGGCAAAAAAATGATAATTACGACAGTTTTAGTAATTTGTTTCTAGCATCTTCTTCTACACACTCTAAAATGTCTTTCTGCTCTGCCGATAATTGGCTGTTTTTAAGCAGTGCGAGTTTTTCAAACCACAAGTGGGCAGCATCTCCATATCTGATGAATAAGCGTTTCTTAACATCAGTGTGCCAAGCCTGTTTTTCATCATCGGTTAATAATTCAGGGTGATTTCTTGCGATGTATCTGTTGAGTAATTCAGTAGCTCTGTGGTCTTTGAATTGGAATTGTGCCTGTGCTAATTGTTCATCTGCTAAGGTTCTGATCGTATTAAAATGGTCTTTGTCCTGCGGACTAAAAAAACCAGAATATAACATAGAATCTACATCTTCATGTTGATTATCAAAGGGCTGATTGAATACTTCTTGAGCTTTTTGAATCATACTGGCTTGATTTTTAAAGGCATCTAAATGCTTTTTGTTCAAAGCAAAATTCATTTGGATTCTATCCAAATCAACCCCTTTTAATACACTCAATGGTGCAACTATAGGAGATTTATTGATGTGAATGGTTTTTAACGCAATTCTCTCCAGCCCTTCGGGTAGATCTGCCTGTGGTGTAAACAGACGGTCTCTGATTTCTTCAATATCTAAATCAAAAAAATCGCTGGGGTCATAGGCCAAATCGTAACAAATGATTCCGTTAGCATTGGTTGGGTGAATCGCGAGAGGTAACATGATGGCAAGACAGCCTCTTTGGGCGGGGATTTTATTTGATACATGGACTATTGGCTTTAATATTTGCCAATTTAATAGGCCCTTTACAAAGTTTTTATTTCTTAATTTAAGGCAATAATCGAATAACTTGGGTTGCTTGGTTTTCACCAGTTTTGCCATTTGAATGGTGGCCTCAACATCGGACAATGCATCATGTGCCGAGGTATGAACCATATTGTTGGCTTCAGTCAAATCAGTCAATTTGAAACTTGGTTGTTTCTTTTCATTGTTATGCATGGGCCATTCAATGCCTTCAGGCCGTAACGCATAACAAGCCCTAATGACATCAATGAGGTCCCATCTACTGTTACCATTTGACCATTCGCGCATATAAGGGTCAATTAAATTGCGATAATTACCATAACGAATGAATTCATCGTCAAAACGGATAGAGTTATAGCCAACTACACAGGTTTGAGGTTCTGCAAATATGCCATTGATTTTTTCTATGAATTGCCTCTCAAGTAAACCGTCAGTTTGGCATTTTTGCGGTGTGATGCCTGTGATTAAACAACTCTCAGGATCAACAAGCATATCAAGAATAGGCTGGCAGTAGAACATGTCTGATTGGCCAATAGGGTTCAGGTCTAAATCAGTGCGAATACCGGCAAATTGAGCAATGCGGTCACATTGTGGGTTGATGCCGAAAGTTTCTAGGTCATACCAATAAAAAGAGCTCATGTGTTTTACTGTAAATAAAAATCAATTTACTACGTCTGTGATAATTTTCACAGCAATGTATAAAAAATAATAATATTTGTTATTTGTGTATGAAAAATCAGCTGCCATTTCAATTACCGATTTCATTGGTTGAATATAGAGCCTGAGTATTTCTTCAGAGAATGAAGTTTAGCCTGGATATTTCACTAATCTATTTTGCCATTTTTTCTCTAAATTCCATTCTTTGATGAAATATCTAGGTTAGGAGAAAAACGGTCAAATTTATGTAGGATAAAAATCTCTAGCAAGCCAGTTATTCAAGGCTTGCTGGGGTTTTATTCAAGATATATCACCATTTTTTCATAAAACCAGTCAGATGTATGTTGTATTTTTTTAGCTTAATATAAGAGACCTTGCTCGAACCGTGAATGAAGATAAAAAGTCTAAAAAAGTGCCTTGGTTTGAATATTTAATCAGATATTCGAGCTGGTTACAAAATTTGCTAATAACTGGCTATTAGACTGCATTTTGTGCCTTGATTGACACATTTTTAACTCTTTTTCTCAATCATTCAGAATCAAGCAAAATTCTCTATAAGCCTATGTTATTGAATGATAAAATTTATTTTTCTACCGATTTGATGAAATACTAGGAATAGCTACCATAAATGGACTGATGGTAGTGATATGTTGAATATGGTATCAATTTACTTGATCATTTAATGAAATTGATAGTAGAATAATTGTTATGTGTTTGATGGGAGACTCGCATAATTTAACTAAATTAATAATAGATTGGGAAAAATTGAATGACATAAAATAATGTTGTTCAGTAAAAAGTATGAAAAATAATACAAACACAGTTTTTGTGACTTGTTCATTTGAAGGACGAGACAAAATTTTAGTACAATCAATATTAGATGTTGACGAATATTACGGTGATTTCCGATTTGAGTATACCAATCAATCGCATAAAGGATTAATATTGATAACTAAGAAAAAGGATGAATATTTTGCTGTTATTAACAATAATCCTATCACCATTCCTATAGAGCCAACGCTCAACCCAAAGAGTTTAAAGGCCTTGTTAACTAATATCAGTGGGATTTTTTCTGATCAAAAGATATATAAGGAAAAATCTTATAAAATTAATAAAAATCCATTAGATTCAGGAACCTTAAAAAGTCCAAATTTGTTGAATAAATTAAGCCCGTTTGTAGAAGAGTTGTATCAATTTTTGACAGCTAAAAATACAACGATCATAAAAGTTAAAGGCAAAGTCGAATCTATGGATCAACTGTGTAATTTTCATTGTTTACTGGATACAAAAAATGGCATTATGTATTCTAATTTGTATATTGATGACCCACTTTGTAAAAACTTGGTCAACTGTAATTCATCAGATTTCATCATTGAACCCAATTCTAGTGTTGAAACTGCAGTCAGTTTGAAATATTCCTGTTCACTGAAGGTCTTTTTGTGGAATCTGGGTATGATGACACATCAAAAATTAGTCGACCAGAAATACATACTGTCTGATGATGTGATCAGGCATGTCCAGTGGCCAGATTATGGAAGTTTACCTTATGAAAAAGAGTTTCTAAAACTGAATGTGATTATTTCTAATCATCAAATGAGTTACAGTCAACTTGTTTTGCAATCTAAGGTAACCCAGTCGATTATTAATCGTTTTTTAAATGCCAATTTGTTATTGGGTTATTTGACTTTTGCTGATCATAACGGAGGTGTTTCGACTTTTATTAAGTCAAAAAAAAGTGATTTTTTAAAATCGGTTAAATCCTATTTTTCAAAATCTTTTTCTGTTTTTTGGGGTAAAAAATAAATGATGTTACCGAAAATAAATGATACAAACATCAATAAGGAGCGCTGATATGTTGAAGAAAATAGCATTTTTAGGTTCTGTAGGCTCGGGTAAAACCACCATTGTCAGACGTTTAAGTGAAGGGGATACATTGGATACTGATGTGAAATCAAGTATTGATATTGGTAAAGATACCACAACAGTTGGTATTGATTATGGGCACATTTCAATCAATGAAACCACCAGATTGGGATTGTATGGCATTCCAGGACAAAGGAAGTTTTCTTTAATTTGGGATCATGTTAAAGAGGGGTTATGGGCCGTTGTGATATTGGTAAAAAACGATGATCATGAGTCAGTTCAAGAGCTTGAATATTTGATTGAATATTTTGAAGTGACAGAAAAAACACCATTGGTTGTTGGTGTGACATATGCCGATATTGGTGATCCACAAAAAACCATTGATTCTATTCGTAAACGCTTGAACCAATATGGCCTTGATGGGCCAATTTTTACAATTGACCCAAGAAAAGAATCTTCTGCAATACTTATTATGGAAACATTGATTGCACTTGAGGAAAATGAATAAATGAATAATATTAAAGTAATCCAGGAAGCATTTAAATTGATTCAAAGTAAAGTAAGTGACATCAAATTAATCAATTTGTGCACATCTGATGGTTTCCCAGTTTGTTGGCATAATTTTGAAACCAACAACATTGAAGAAAATCAGTTGTCTGCAGCTACAAGTTCAATTGTAGCCTTGAGTGTGGCGGCATCTAAACAAATGATTGGCGCAAAATTCAGCTCCACTACCATCGAAACAGAAAAAGGCAATATGCTTTTGGTTAAAACCCATTTTGGAGATAAGGAATGTATTTTATGTTTTGTTTCAGGAAACCTTCATAGAATCGGCGAAGTCAGATACTTTGCGATCAAGTTAGCAAAATTCATCAATAGAACTTCTGATGTTGATTAGTCTTAAAACCCATTGTTGAGTCTTTTACATCAGCAAAATAGGCTTGTTGACAAATTACTCTAGTCAAAACTCTGAAAAAACATTGAGGCATTTTCAGAGTTCATTGTATCTTAAACGACAATAAAATATGTATTGTTATGGCTACATTTACCGTGAAATTTTCAGTGACAAATGTAGCAATAGTGTTTTATATTTTGTCAATTAATTGTACCAATACACGGTTTTTTTCATGTTCACTGCCAATGCTTTTCGCAGCTTGTTTAACCAGTTCAACATGTTGATCACTCATGGTTTTATTAGAAATCACTTCTATTAATAAATTCGACAGTTCAAAGTCTGAGCCAATGGATGATCGAGCATATGTTACTAAGGTGCTTAATTGATTACTATTGAGGTTTAATTTAAGTAATTGACTATATAATCTGTTTAGCTCAAAATCAGATCCTATGCTTTTTGAAAGTTTCATGAGTGTTGTAAATAGCAGCGGTGAGTTTTCGGCAATGTGGTGGTTTTTTATTAACAGAGTTGTCAACTCATAGTCAGAGCCAATGCTTTTAGCGCTTTTAAGGATGCTGACCAGATTGGTTTCATCTGAGACTTGTTTCTTATCAATATAATGATCAATAACCCTACTTAACTCAAAATCAGAACCAATTTTTGATATCGCATGGGCAAACGCATTGTTGACTTGAGTATTATCGGGCAAATGATTGGTAAAACTCATCAAAGTTTTGGCTTGTTCAAAATCTGAACTGATTTTTTCTGTTGTATTGACAGTTTCTACCCACTGATCTGACGTCATGTCAATTTGTGTTTTAACCAGTAAACTTAGGGTATTGGCCTGCTCAAAGTCTGAACCGATTTGAGCAATGATATCAATTGCCTTTGAAAAATCATGTGTTGATAAGGGTGTCATTGAAAACAGGATCTCCAGGTATTTTGCTTGATTATGATCACTGCGGATGAGTTTTATTTCATCTAACACGGCATCATTACCGCCTTCTTTATGAATGCTCTGCACGCGTTGCTCAGCATTAATACCAGTAGTTCGTAATATCTCAGGAATTTTTGAGCTGAACCAGGCTTGTGCATTGTCATCGAATGGTCGATCTTGTCCATTTTCTTGATAATTGTAATGAGGCTGGTTATCTATGCTTTTGATCACAATTCGTCGCTTGATATTGTCATCTTTGGTCATTAAGCTTAATTTGTTGCCTGTGGTGAAGCTTTTAATGGCTGTCTCATCTTTATTGAATGTAAGTCCTTCATTGATGTTGGCTTTGAGCTTTAACACTTTGCCATTGTGTATCGAAGTCATATTAATGCTGTAGTGACCTTCTTTATCGTCCATGTATTTAGTGCGAATGTTATGCATGCTGGATTCATTATCATTTTCATGATTGATGTTGTCGATTTGAGTGATTGCATTAACGTTATTGATGGAAAAACCAGGGGCCCCAAACAATACCATTGAGGTGATAAAAAGCCCAAATAATAGGGTCAGTGATGTGGTGTTTTTTCTTTTACTTAACAAAAGATGTTCTATTCTACTGAGAAGGTGTGTTTTTTTTGATGTCATAGTTGGTACCAATTGTGTTGATGTGTGGTTGTATTTTTTATGAGCCACCTTCGATAACGCTTCAGCAAGTGCATAGGGGTTACCCGTCCACTGACTTGCCATAAGGTCACTGCGGTGCTCGGCAATTTGATAAATCTGTTGACTGATGAGTCGATTCAGCGGTTGTATAAATAACAATGACTCGATTAATGTACAGAACCACAGCCACAGATGATCATGTCTTTTTATGTGTGCAAGTTCATGAGCAAGTGCAGCTTTTATGTGCTCAGAGCTCATGTACTGGTGAAAATTCAGGGGCAATACCACTTCATTGCGATTCAATACAAGGGGAGAATCGATGAATTCACATTCAGTCAAGTTGACTTTGTGAAAAAGTTGTGCCTGCAATTTTAGTTGATCAAAAAGTGCAATGATTTGTGTATTACTGACAGAAAAACGCAGTTGTATTAATTGTTTAAATATGCGCCATTGGTCAATTTTTCGGGCCAATAAATAAACAGAGAAGCATAACCATAAGACAACAAAGAATATGGGTGTTATTAGTAATTTTATGCCTTGTTGTGGGGTGGTTAACAGATTATTTTTACTGGCTTCTCTTATTGGCTCAGCATTGATTAAATTAATTCGATCGGGTTCTGTATTTATCTTGATAGGTGCATGAATTTGGTTGATTTTAGATAGTAGTTCAGCTTGATTTGGCTCATGCTCTATGCTTTTGTTTTTATGATTTTTTGCGTTGTGAATATTGATTTGTGTGGTTGTTCTATTATCGTGTGCCTGTAATTGCCACTGTAAAAATCCTGAATAATTAACTTGATTATTGAGTGTTGTATATTGAATGCCTGTGGTAACGATGCCAAGAACCATGACTGTTTTCAATAGTAATTCACCAGTAACATCAGGTTTGATAACTTTAAACCTCAATGCCATTAATGCCAAAGCGATAAAAATGCTGCTATGAATAAAATAGGTTAACAGTAATGCTGCTAATGTGATCATTTTTTACTCCGTGCTAACATTTTTCGAATTAAGGTCAGCTCATCTTCTGAGATGTCTTCTTGATCAACCAAATGGTGGACCAGTTCGGCTGGTTCATTGTTGAATAAATGATTGATCATATTACCCAGCATTGAGGATTTCACTTCACGTTCAGAGATTAAAGGGTGGTAAAAATGCTGTCGTCCCACTTTTTCAAAACCAACGATGCCTTTTTCATGCATGCGTTTAAGTAAAGTAGCTACTGTTGTCAATGCCATGGTTTTTTCTTTGTTGAGCAGCTTGTGAGCTTGGCTGACGCTGAGTCTTTTTTGTGACCAAAGGATTTTCATCACTGAGATTTGTAAATTACTGAGTTTGATGTGTTCTTCTTTCATAATATTTAATTACTACAACTGTAGTTTATGTTATTACTACAACTGTAGTTTGTCAAAGAAAATCATAACTTTCTCCGAACTTTGTGTGAAAAGAAAATTATTTGCTGATTATTACCTCACGTGTTTCACTGGTTGCGCGGTTCTCATCATCATACATTTCTTCTACAATTGCTGGTAGTATTAGATATTGGCCAGCATTGCGTACTTGAGAATAATAGCTGATGTGATGAGTACCAGCTGGTAGGTAATCGGCATAAAATCTAGTCGTTGCTGGGTTTAATTGACGTTCATAAAATGCAGGTGAATTGTCTTGTGGATTTTCTGATTCCCGTATGCCCACTGGCATGTTGCTGGCTAGGTTAGTATCGGTCGGTAACCAGCCGCCTGGTACAGGATTGCTGACTGCGACAAATTTCCTACCTATAGGAGAGTGAATGGTAATGACTGTTTTAACCCAATCACCAGTTTTAAAGTCGCTGGCTTTATGCCACTGACCACTCTTGAAGATGAAATAATTGCGTTCCAGATTAAAGCCATTGGACTGTTTATTGATATCTTGAGCATTAACAAGATACTTGAGTGTGGCGTTGTAGTAACTTTGTTGTAAGTTTGGATTGTTGATGGTAAATGACAATTCTTTTTGATCTTTGATTTTTGTATGTAGTTCACCATTCACTAATGGATATGAATCATTGTTCATTAAAACCGAATATTGAGCCTGATCATTCTTGCTTTCATATTTATTCGAAAAATAATAGATGGCTTTACTGCAATAAGCATTTTCAAGTGTTGAGCCAAAATGCCCTTGGCGATTTCTATTGTCTAAAATTGCATTGATGTGTTTGATTAAATCATTTTTATCAATGTGATTATCATCAAGTTGGAGTTGTTGACTGATCAGGTTGCATTGATCTTTAAGCGTAGATGGCATATGGTACCAGTAGTCGGTTTTTTTTGATTTCATTGTGTATTTTTTATTAGTGGTATAAAAATTACCATTAATGGCTTTTTGTAACTGCTTTAGTTTGTTAGGGCTGTTGTTGTATATTTGTAAGAGTTGATTCAAAGTAAATACGCTCAGGTTGTTTCTGTTTTGATAGTAGTAATCATTGATTTGAGCGACAGTTTCTTGAGATAACTCAGTATTAAAGTTCAAAGCCAATAACTGCAAAGATGGATTGAATTGATTGGTATCCAGGTCAATGAGATTTTTATGTGTTTCCCAGTTTGATTCCGGAATTTCTAAATTTTCATTGATAAAGTTTATCAGCTTTTCACGCACGGTGATTGGTGATTTGTATCCAAGCTTATTCAAAAAATCAAAATTCTCTAAAGTATTGAGGCTTAAAAATAAGTTGACGTGTGATTCTTGACCACCAAAAAAAGTCATGCCCCCATCAGAGGCTTGATAGTCTTGTGCGTTTTTTAATACAGTTTCAATATTCAGTTTTCTTTGAGCGATTTGCGCCTCAGATAAAGATTTATTGCTTGCTACTTCGATGGCTGAGATGATGGCTTTGGCTGTTTTTTGTTCCCAGCATTGATGAGGGTAGTCATTCATATATTGATATACTGGGTCAAGACTGGGTAATAAGCTGTCAGATATTTTGACAGATAGCAGTGCCTCGTCATCATTAGTATTATTACTGTGGCGTTTAAATGTGAGCGTAAGTTTTTCATCATTCAATTGACCATAGCGGGATTCGGATAATTGGATTTGGGCTTTGCGAACAGGGATTTTATTGATTAATCCATCGGCATTTTTTTTCGTTTTTGCAACAGAGGTTAACTTAAGTGGTGAAGGTTCAACAGGATCAATGGGCATTGAAAATGTCTGGCTTTTAAGTTTTTTCACTTTCTTGAAAGTATCTTCTACTGTTGACTTCTCTTTGTTATTTTGGGAGGCTATTGCAGCAGTATTGATCGTCACCTTTTTATTGGTTTTTGAAACCACTGAGTACTCAGCTGTAAATTGATCACCTTGTGTGAGTTGTAAAGGCAATGTACTTCTTAATTCTAAATCTTTTGAAGTTGTAATGGAGGTTTGTTGGAATTCCATTTGGCCGCTCTCATCAGTACCAAGTACAATGATGCGCCATTGTGTGAGGTTATCTGGTAATTCAAAAGTAACTGTTTGACTGGAATCTGGCGCAACTATAACATCAGTATTAAAGTATGCTGATTCAGCAAAATAACTGCGTAAATCAATGTCATTGATGGTGAGCCTTCCTATTGATGGCAAGGTGTTTTTTATTGTTGCTCTGTTAATTGAAGTCACAGATATGGGGCGACCAGTGACTTCATTGCGATAAACTCCCAAGTCAGCACGACGAATATTTGATCCGGTGACTCTGATGCTGTCTAATTCTTCGTAATCTCCGTAGTAATCATTATCATCATAGTCATGATAATTTAAGTATCCTGTATCTTCATGATACAAAATTTTTGAATGTTGATTGGCTTTTTTTTGCAATTGATGTGTGTCCATCAATTGCCAGTTATGTTTGGCTTTCTTGTAAGCAAACTCATTAAGGTTATACAAATATTTTTCATCAACTAAATCGATGATGCTTTGATCAACCACCGCAACTGTATAGGTGCTGGAGAGCCGAGATTTAATGTTTAAATTGACTTTTTCTTTAGGCCGGTAAGTATTTTTTTGTACCTTAATAGAAAACAGCGGTTTTTCTTTGACTGTTTTTACTCTGATGTTCAGGCTAGAGTGTTCAAGTTTCTGCCCTGTAGATGTTGATTTTTCTGGTGTGAGTTGATCATCTGAGTTTAATGATAGTATTAATGTTGACAGATCAAAACCTGGTGCATGTTCGTCTCTAATTTTGAGCTTAAATTTTAATTGAGCGTCGTGAGTTGACTTAACCCAGAAATCGAGAATGCTATTTCTTTCAGTTGTTATAAAGGCTTTTACATGATTCAGTGGCAAGTTAATGGTGAATTGTGCGGTATCTCCAACCTCATAAACTTTTTTGTCAGCAGTGATGTTGATTTTGTTATTATGTTTATCTTTGTGAAGTGATTGACTGTCATGAACGAAGAATGTTATGTCATTATGATATTGATTATCTTTGATGGTAGCTGTACTGGTGATTTTGTATTCGCCAGTAGTTGATAAGGTAAATACACATTGGTTTATCGATGTTTTTTTACATGTCAGTGGTTTTGAGGCTGACCATTGCCCATGTTTTGTCATGTGCTGAATCTGATATTTGGTAGATTCACTTTGAGTGATTGTTCCTTTATGGTTGATCATAATCATATCTAAAGTTATGTCTCTATTAATACTTTTTAGGTCAGTTTTGAATTTAAGCCCAATAAAATAATCTTTTTGGTGATAGGGTATGATTAAATCGGAACTGTAGTTCCATTCTCCATTTTCAGGTTTAATGCCTGCATTGAGTTTTATATAACCAAAATCGACTTCATTTTCTGGGACAATATAATCAGCATGAAGTATGCCTTGATCATCGTATTTCAGGTATTTCATGAAATGATTCTCATGGAATTGATCGATTTGTGATTTAAATGTATAAGTGCTTAATTCAGGAAATTTTTCATCGATATCCACAGGCATGATTTCACCAGCGATTTCCCCAGACTCATTGGCTACAAATCCACCAGAATAGTACTCTGCGGTTGCTTTTATTGGTATGGCTTGTTTTCCTTTGACGCTTTCAACCGTTGTGCTTATGCTCAGTTTGTATGCTGAGTCTTTAAAGTTGCTGACTTTAAATTGTAAATTGGTGTCTTGATTAAGGTTATTCCACCCATCAAGGTCTTTTAAAATAATGTTTAAGGAATAGGCCCCGTTGTTTGCTGAAGATGGTAATGTAAATTGATCAGAGAAACCGCCAAACGAATCTGTTTTTTTTACTTCTTGTACATAAAAAGAATGGCATTCATCGTATTCATCCCAACAGTCTGAGTTTATGTAACTGGCATAAACTTTGAATGTGGTGTTGAGATCTGGAATTTTAAACCTAGTGTCTTTTTTTTGTCTTAAAAAAAGTTTAAACTTCACGGTTTCTCCAGGTCGATAGACAGGTTTATCTGTCAAACCATAAACAACAAACCCATTTTCTATAACTTCATGATGGTTTTGTTCTATGCTTTCATCCTCATCAATGTAAACAGAATAGTTATTGATCTTGCTTATTTTTGTTGCTGGTATATCCCTATATTTGTCAATTTCTATGCTGAAGTCAGTCAAATTTTCTTCTGTGGCAATGTCTGTTAAATTTATTTGAGCGAAGCCGTGATCGTCAGTCATACCGGCATAGGTTTTTTCATCGTGTGTTAAGGAGAACTTTTGATTGATGATAGGTTGAGCAGAGTAGATGTCATTTATTTGAACAGCAGCATAATTAACATTGTATTTAAAGTTGATCTGATAAGGCGATTTTTGGATTATAATCGGGATTGTATGATGAGTATCACGTGCATTTATTGTATCTTTGAGGCTGATATGGGCTTTGATGGATTGAATATTTTTATACCACTGATCAAGAGGAATGGAGCTTATGGTTTTTTGATCTGGTTGATTATCAATGCTGATTGTGTGTTTTACATTGATTGGTTCATGATTGATCTCTTCTATGAATAAGTTGTATTCGTTTATATTGATGCTTTTGACTTCAAGATTTATTTTTTCATTTATGGATAACAATTTAGGGCTAGTAACCAGAGCTATTGATGGTCTAAATCCTTCTGTCTTAATCGTGATTTGATTGTTGGGTATCATTTTTCTGTCAAACTCATCAACAAATGAGTCTATGCAATCTTGTAATATATTGTTATATTGCCTCTTCAGTGTGTTTTGTTCGGGTATGAGTGTTAATGATGAATGATATTCACCATTCCTAGTAGTATTCATTTTATATTTGTATCGGTTCTTACATTGATAAACGGTGTCTTTCTCAATAAATGACGAAAAATGAACTTCGATGGTATCATCCGCATAGCAAGGACCATTGTGAGGTTTCCAAGACCTTTGAGAGTAGCATTCATATTTTTGTAGAGAAAATTTAGGAAGTGCATGAATCTGTTCTTCAGAAATATATGTCTCTGATCCTATTGTGCCTGCGGGCCCTTTAATCCCTTTTTCAATTTGTAGATGGTATTTGTGTTGATTTAAAAGTGGGCTTTGTGGTCGATAATAAAATTGGCTTTCTGTATCTGTCCCACTGAGTTTCATGGTATTTTTTGGCAATTCTTTTTTGGTGACAGCCAGCAATGGAATTTTATCAGAGGAAGAAATTAAGAAGATTTTATTATCCAATGTGCTATGAATGATTTGCTGATTGAATGAAAGTGATACAATCGGCTCTTGGGGGCTTTTCCAATCAATGATTTTGAAGTTTTCGAGTGTAGGAGGTTCATGGATAATTGATATCGTTTGCGCAGGAATTGCATGATCATTGATATCTAGCAGCCCTTCTTTAAGCTTAATTGTGTATAAGGTGGCATGTTGAAAGGTATTATCTTGAGTATAATCGATGTCTTCTTCATCAATTTCAGAATAGTCGTTGAGCTGACAAGACAAGTTTTTGTCGTCTATCCATACCCAAAAGCACTCGAGAGAAGGGGATATTGAGATCGGAATATGATTGGGATCAAATTTTTGTATCGGCTTGTTAAATGAAATGATTAAATGATCATTATAATCGATTCGCACTCCATCAATTTGTGCCGCGATATTATTATGACTATCTAATGCATGCAATTGCTGGCTGCACAGTAAAATGATGAATATTCTTAAAATGCTGGTCACTTGATGTACCTTTAATCAATATGGTCACCATTAGTATAAGCGTTTTGAGCATAATTTATAAAGGAATAATTTTGTTAATGGCCTGCGTTTTTTTATCGCAATGAGAATCTTATTTGTTGCTGATAAAATGTGCTCGTCCTTGAGTCGGTATTATTATTCCATGAACAGGATCACTGTTTGATTAATCCTTGCTTTGGAAGAACTCAAAGGCAAATAAGCTTTTCTTGGATTTTTTATTGTAGTACTGACAATAAATGTGTTGACCACCATCCTTGACTAAGTGGTATTTTGTGGCACAGACACTCAATTGTGTTTTACCTTTTAATTGTTGCTTTTTGTATTTGCCTGATCTGCTGCTGTTTGACCCTTCATCGCATGGGTATTGATTACCTTGATCATGGCCACATTTCAGTAGCATGTAATTTAATGGAATATTGTCGGCTCTATATGGGACTTCTTGATTGGCTATTTTACTAGGTTCGTTTGAAAAAATGCATTGCATCTTTAAACTGTTGCGATCCCCTTGAGTCACTTGTTTTAATTCTGCCTCTGTAATTTCCATCGTTGCACACTCATCACTGTCTAATACACCAATAAAACACTGATTGGTGACAGTGGCGGGTCGCCGATTGATAAAACCGGTGTAATTGCTTTTACTCAAGCCTTCTGTTACTTCATAACTGGTAGAGTTGCCTATTTGCACGTTTTTCAAATTGACATCATCACATTTTAAAAGGTTGTTTCTCAGTTCTGGATTGGGGCGTGAACCACTGACTGAAGTTGACCTCTGGGATGAAGTGCTTTTATTGCTGCTTCTGTTGTTTGATGTGCTTTTTTGTCTTAAGGCTTGTTTGACCAGTTTTTTTGCTGCTTTTTTGTCTTTATCAGATTTTAAGCTGTTTTTTAAGTCTTTCCACCCTCCGGCGATACAGTTATTGGACATCACTGTAAGATTAAAGCCGATCATTAGCATCAATGCGATGAATGTTTTGTTGTTTTGTTTCATTTGTTTCTCTTAGTTTAAATCGTAGGCCGAAGTTTAAGGATAACGATCAAAGAAACAATAAATTTTCAGGCACAAAAAGGAACAGAAGAGGTGTATCTATTTGAAATTAAATAAAATATGTGAAATTTAAAAAAGGCCGCTCACCTAATGGAAAATGGCAGGCGGCCATAGGGGAAGGTCATTTTATCTTTCAATATCCAATGCTTGTGCAACGGCGTTGATGGTTGCTGCAATCCTAATGGCTGATTGAATGGCTTCTTTGCTCATGCCATGTTTGGTAATAACATTGACATGAGAGTCAATGCACAAACCGCATCCTTCAATGGCAGATACTGCCAGTGAAATGAGTTCAAAGTCGATTTTGTCAATACCAGGGTTAGCCATGATATTCATGCGCAATTTTGCTGGCATTGTACTGTAGCTTTTATCGCTCACCAGATGTGTGAACCGATAGTAAACATTGTTCATTGCCATAATGGTTGCAGCTGCTTTAACGGCGTTTATTTCTTGTTCAGATAATACCGTACTTGCTGAACCATTGATGCCTTGGATGACAGTTTTGTCTTTAACTGCATATGCACAACCCAATGCAATCATGGCAATTTGGCTTTGACTCAAACCTGGGGCGCCTTCTTCAGTGAGAACGCTGCCTAAATTTAATTTCATGTCTTTGGCATAAATAGGTAATGCTGTTTTTAATTCTTTGATGGACATAATATGCTCCTCGACCATTTATCTTTAATGACCGGATAATTATTCAGTTGGTTTTTATGAGGCTGTGGCCTGGTTTAAATCAATGGTTTCATCACCTTTGCTCCAGTTGCATGGGCACAGTTCATCGGTTTGTAATGCATCTAATACACGCAGTACTTCTTTGGGGTTTCGTCCAACATTGAGGTCGGTAACCATTGAGAACCTCACAATGCCATCAGGATCAATGATGAATACTGCACGTTGAGCAACGCCTTCAACTGGGTCAAGAATACCGAGTGCTGAAGTCAGTTCTCTTTTAACATCTGCCAACATGGGAATCGGTAAATCGCGTAATTCATCTTGGTGTTTTCTCCATGCCCAGTGGGTAAACTCTGTGTCTGTACTGGCGGTTATCAATTGAGTATCACGGTCTTCAAAGTCTTCATTTAAATCTCCAAAGGCGGCAATTTCTGTCGGGCAGACAAATGTAAAGTCTTTTGGATAAAAGAATATCACTTGCCATTTTCCTGGAAAACTGTCGTGTTTGATGTTAATAAAAACATTATCGATGTTGATGTCATTAAAAGGTTTGCCGTCAACTGCTGTTAAATCAAATTCGGGAAATTTTTCGCCTACACTGATCATTGTATTTTCTCCTGTGAGTTTGTTAATAAATTCGATGAGGCTATGATAGGTATGAGTGGATCATTTGTAAAATGGAATGATTGTATTGATATGATTGATAAAATAGTAAATCATTGATATTTATACCAATAATTGATGATTGTTATTCGTTGAAACACTGCTTTTTTTTGAGAAAAAAAGCACTCAGCTATTTTGTGATGTATTTTTTGAATTGATCTTTAGGTCAGCACTGTTCAGTCAATATCATTTAAATCAAAAACCATGGCAATATCAGTATTTAAAATATGTGAAATTTTACTGGCTAGTTTTATTGAAGGTTCATGTTTTTGTTTTTCTATGGCAATGATGGTATGCCGTGAAACTCCACAAAGTTGAGCAAGTTGATGTTGTGAAAGGTTCTGTTCTGCTCTTAGGATTTTGATTCGATTTTTCATAAAATTTTGAAAATTGGAATAATAAAATAGAATTGATTGTTTTGTACATTGATGTTTATTATAAGGTTTATATTAGAAAAATAGTAGGTAAAACTCTACTAAAAGTAGAGTATTTATTACATTTAGTAAACCTTTTAAATATCCTTTTATGTGATTTATCAACATATTTTTTAAAAAAAAGAAATTTTTGAACCTTAAATGGCAGAAAATGTCCGCTTAAATTAGTGAAATCTAATGTATATTGAGAAATTAAGGCTTTTCATTTGATGTCTGAACAATAAAGCAATAAAATTTACGCGGAAATTATATTAACAACAATCGAGAGAGCAAAAATGAAAAAATTATTACTTTCTGCTCTGCTGGCCAGTTCTATATCATTGGTTTCTGCAGAAATCAGACAAGAATTGGGAGTAGATCAACGTGTAGATTATAGAGCACTTGAAGCATTAGGACCTTGGGATGATAGAAACTATCAACTCACAAAAGAAGACCTTGCGGTTCTACCTGAGAATGATCATTATTTAAGTCATGTGCCTGTATTTTTCAAAATAGAAAAAAGAAAAATGGAGCCAAACATAGGGGAGTTCTACCCTCGTTCAACACTACAACATTTTCAAATGGACCACGGTGGTCTTATTGTCGATGGCATATGGTACAAAGATGGACTTGGTGTTAATAACCAACCAGACCCAGCTAAAGCAGGCGATGAGCCAGGCAAAGGCAATGGTTATGGAAAAGTTGGCGGTGTCGAAATTAAAGGTGTTGTCGTCAGTCCACTTGCTGAATCGCCTCTAGAAGAAGGGGTCTCTGGAAATGAAGTCACTGTAGAATGTAATCCTACGAATAATTTATTATGTGTCGCTGGTACCAATGCTGCTGGTGGACAACGCATGTATTATTCTCAAGATGGTGGCATAACGTGGACTTTTTCACAAATCAATGAAGACTCAAGCTGCTGTGATCCTACAATGGATTATTCTGCTGATGGTTCGATCGTATATCAAGGTGACTTAAGAAGAAACGGTGGTATTGGTGTCAGATGGTCTCGTTCGCTAGATCAAGGTGTGACTTGGGAACCTATGCAATCTATTACGACTACTGGTTCTGACAAAGAGTGGATTCATGTTGATAGATCTGCTACTTCACCACATGTTGATAATATCTATATGACATGGCATGATGGTAATGTCATGCAATTTGCCCGTTCAACAGATATGGGCCTGTCTTTCTCTACACCTTTGAGTTTTTCTGCTGAAGAAACTGGCATTGGTAGTGATATCACTACAGATTCTGCTGGTAACGTCTATTATGTTTATCCCGGCTTACAAGGCGGCGGTATAAGATTATTAAGATCAACTGATGGAGGCGCAACTTTTGGAGCCAGTTCACAAATAGCTCCAATTAATGGTAGATTTGATTTTCCAGTTCCTTCAATGGAATCTCGAGAAGTGTTTATCTATGTTTCTGTTGATGTAGATTCCAATGATAACATTTATGTGGCATTTACAGACGAAGCCGATGACAGTACTGGTGGCGGTACTGGTGGTGCAGCGAGTAATCGAGCGGTCATTAAGATTGCTAAATCTACAGATGGTGGTGCTACTTGGGCATTGACGACAGCTCCACATGCTGCTACAGGTGATCTTGCCAGTGGTAACCCTATTGACCGTTATCATCCATGGTTGAAAATTGCTGAAAATGATTCGGTTCACGTGGGTTTCTACGATACACGTAACTCAACCAATAGAACGGGTGTCGATTTTTATTACAATGTTTCATTGGACGGTGGTGCTACATGGTTACCTGATGGTGAACAAAGATATTCAACCGAAACATCCGCGAACATCAATAATGGTCAGGAATGGGGTGATTACAATGGTTTATCTGTTGTCCTAGACAGGCTTGTGATGAGTTGGACTGATAATCGTCCTAGTATTGGTCAAACAGCTATGGTAGGCGCTGGAGTTAATCAATTCAGTAACCCAACATTCTTGCTTGCTGCTGGTTCAAGTGCCTTGAATGTCTGTGGTGGTGATATGGGTACTGAAGTAAGTGTTGATGTCAGTTCACTTCAAGGTTACGCTGAAAATGTTACACTTTCAATATCTGGTTCAAGTACTGTAACAAGTAACGAAGCCTTCTCTGTGAATCCTGTTGCTCCTGGTAACAGTTCTGTGTTGTCTTTTGATGTTCTTGCTGGTCAAACAACAGGCGAGTATGTTCTGACTGTACAGGGTGAGGGTGATGAAGCGCCAACAAATGAAATCAATGGTGGGAATACCATTACGAGAGATATTCCTATTAATTTGTTTTACTCTGCAGGTGTTCCAGCTGGCAGTGCTCTGACTGCGCCTGTTGATATGGCAACAGATGTGGCCCTAATGCCAACTCTGATGTGGGATGTAGATGCCAATGCGAATACTTATTTGGTTGAAATAGCAACAGATATGATGTTTGCTAATGTTGTAATGTCTGAAACAGTCGATACCAACAGCTACACTCCAGGCAGTGACTTACCTTCTAGCACAGAGTTATTCTGGAGAGTGACGGGGCAAAGTGGTTGTGGCATGACATCCAGTGCTGTTTCAAGCTTTACGACAGTTCCTTTACCTGGTGATTGTGCAATTGGTCAATTACAAACTGATGTTGTCAATTTCAATTTTGAATCTTCTGATTTGATTTATTCAAACGGTTTTGAAGCGCCTACTGCTATTAACGAAACTGATGCTGTTCGTGGTTCAATTCAAGGTTGGACTAGCGAAGCCCTTACAGGTGCTGCGACATGGACTTTACAATCTGGCATCGTTAATTCAGGTACACAAGCCTATAATTCTACTGATTTAGATAATACCAGTGATAATGTATTAACTTCACCAGTTATTTCTGTACCAACTGGTAGTGGTCCTTATACTTTACGCTTCTGGAATCAGCAAAGCATGGAGTCTAGAGGAACTGGCGGTTGTTGGGATGGTGGTGTTCTAGAAATTTCACAAAACGGTGGTGCTTTTGTTCAAGTTGCAACTGATAAGATGATCAATGATCCTTATGATGGTGCATTGAATGCTGGACCGCTAAATGGTAATGACGCTTGGTGTGGCGATCCACAAGCTGGTCAAGTCAACTCTGTTGATATTAATGACTTTGCTGGATCTGACATTCAAGTAAGATTCCGCATCGTTACTGATGGTTCAGTAGGTAGACCTGAAGGTTGGACTATTGATGATGTAAGAGTTACTGGTTGTGATGTACCTGCTCCTGCTGCATCTAGTAAATGATATACTGAATCAGTATAACGTTTAATCGTTAAAAAGAACGCCTGTCTAACAGGCGTTTTTTTTTGGATTTGTTTTTTTAGTTTAGAGCTCAAGAAATTTAATATGAGCACTTATTCTTGTTAGAAATCTGGTCAATAACATACGATTTCTGCATCAATTTGACAACAGTCTCTGCCTTTTCCTGCGCTATCTAGCTATTATGATGGGCAAGTCAAAACTTCATACCTAGACCGAATATTTCATCAAAACGGTAAAAAAAGTTGATTTTATCTATGAAAAACATGGAGTTAAACGATATTTATAAAAG
>CAYGTC010000050.1:0-33708 GCA_964352735.1 uncultured Alcanivoracaceae bacterium
CTCGTCGGGCTCATAACCCGAAGGTCGTAGGTTCAAATCCTGCCCCCGCTACCAAATTTAGTAGACAACAAAGTAAATTTGTTTCTAGTTTAGAGGCTCCTTTAGGGGCCTTTTTTGATGGTGAAAAATAATTGATATGAAACAAGATAAATTAACAGAGCTATTGGCCCCAATTGTAGAGGATTTGGGTTATCGGTTTTGGGGCCTGGAATATCAAGTACGTAAAGCAGATGCACTGTTAAGGGTCTATATCGATAAAGAGCCAGGTAATCAAACAGGAATTAACGTTGATGACTGTGCTACAGTAAGTCATGAAATATCTGGCATCTTAGATGTTGAAGAACCCATAACAATGGCATATATATTGGAAGTATCATCACCTGGAATGGATAGATTGTTATTCAGTGCAGAACAATTCTCTGAATTTAATGGAGAAAATGTCATCATTAAACTGAATCAAATGATCGACAAGCGCAGAAAGGTCAAAGGCCAAATATTATCAGTCAATGATGGTACAATAACCATCCAATCAGACAATGAAGAAATTATGGTTGAGTTTGATACAATTATGAGGGCTAGAATCAACCCTAGCTTTGGTGGAGTTAAATAATGAGTAAAGAAATTCTATACGTTGCAGAAGCTTTATCCAATGAAAAGAATGTCAGCAAAGAAGTTATTTTTGAAGCAATTGAAATTGCCTTAGCTACGGCAACAAGAAAAAAACATCGAAAGGACATGGATGTTAAAGTAGTTATTGACACACAAACAGGAACATACAGAAGTTTTAGAAGGTGGGAAGTCGTCACATCAGAAGATTTTGAGTTTGAAGACAAACAAATCATGATAGAAGACGCTCAGGAAGATGACCCTTCAGCTGAAGTTGGAGACATTTTAGAAGAAGAAATGGAATCCATTGAGTTTGGTAGAATTGCCGCACAAACAGCAAAACAAGTCATATTACAAAAAGTCAGAGAGGCCGAACGCTTACAAGTAGTTGATCGCTATGATAGCCGAGTAGGCGAAATACTGAATGGTGTAGTAAAACGGGCTGATAGAGGGCACATTTTCTTGGATTTAGGCAATAAAGTTGAAGCCATTATACCAAGAGATCATGGCATACCAAGAGAAGTTGTCAGACGTGGTGACAGACTCAGAGGCATGCTCATAGAGGTTAATAAAGAAAACAGAGGCCCACTGCTTACTCTATCAAGAGGTGCTCCAGAATTTTTGATAGAATTATTCAAAATTGAGGTTCCAGAAGTTGATCAAAACCTGATTGAAATCAAAGGAGCCGCTAGAGACCCTGGATATCGTGCTAAGATTGCAGTATTCTCACCTGATCCAAAATTGGATCCGATTGGGGCCTGCGTTGGCATGAGAGGGTCACGAGTCATGTCAGTTTCTAATGAACTTGGCGGTGAACGAATAGACATCATATTATGGGATAAAGATCCAGCCCTATTTGTGATCAATGCCATGGCACCAGCTGAAATTGAATCAATTGTTGTTGACGAAGACAGAAACAGTATTGATGTTGCAGTAGCAGAAGACAAATTATCACAAGCCATAGGACGTGGTGGACAAAATGTTCGACTCGCAAGCGAACTCACTGGTTGGAAAATTAACGTAATGACAGCCAAAGAAGCCAGCGAAAAAAATGAATCAGAATCCATGGCTTATGTGGAAACATTCATGAAAACACTGGATATTGATCAGGATATGTCAGTACTGCTTGTCCAAGAAGGCTTTAGTTCAGTTGATGAAATTGCCTATGTAGAGGAATCAGAACTATTGGCAGTTGAAGGATTTGACGAAGATATTGTTGCAGAATTGCGCCAACGTGCAAGAGATGCCCTGCTGACGCAGCTGATATTAAATGAAGAGAAACTTGAAGAGTCAAAACCATCGGAAGATATCCTAAAATTAGCAGGAATGACCGATAAATTGGCCTACGCTTTAACGTCAAAACAAATAATTACACGCGACGATTTAGCTGACTTAGCAACCGATGAACTAATGGAAATCTCCGATTTAAACGAAGAACAAGCTTCGGAGTTGATCATGGAAGCTCGTAAACATTGGTTTGAAGAAGAGTAAAAAAACACAGAGGTTCAGAATGTCTGAAGTAACAGTAAAACAATTAGCAGAAGTATTGGGTATTTCCATTGAACAATTGATGGAACAGCTCAAAAGTGCAGGTATCGATGCCACCAATGAAGATGACACCATCAGCAATGAAGACAAAAGACAGTTGCTTGCCTATTTGCGAAATTCTCATGGTAAAGATCAGAATGATGAATCTCCTCGTAAAAAAGTTGTATTGAAAAGGAAATCAACGGGTACATTAAAAATATCCAGTGGTACAGGTGTTAGGTCTAAGACCAAAACCGTCAATGTTGAAGTCAGAAAGAAAAGAATCTTCAATAAACCAGATAAAGCTGAAATGGATGAAATTGCCAAAGATAGGTTAGAAGCACAAAAAGCGCTGGAACAAAGGAAACAGCAATTGGCTGACGAAGAACAAAAGAAAACTCAAGTACTAACCGAAGAAAAAGCTGAAATCGAAAAAGCTGAACAAGAAAAACAACTTGAACAGGCTCAAATCGAAGCTGAGCAGAAGGTCAAAGAAGCAGAAGAATTAGAAAAGCAGAAGGCCTTAGAAGAAGAACAACGAAAAGATGCGCAACTGCTAGAAGCAGAAAATGTGCGCAAAGCTGAAATTGAAGCAAAAAATAAAGAAGAACAAGCCAGAGAAGCGCAAGTCCAGAAACAAGTCATGGCCGCTGTCGAAAAACGTAAGAAAGAAAAACTCAGACGTGAAGAACAGCAAAATAAATCTAAAAATCGAGGCAATGACAAAAAACCTGTTGCTAACAACAATAATAATCAGCCACAAGATAATAATCAGCCACAAGATAATAAAGATGCAGCTAATAAAGGCGGCAACAACAAAAACAAATACGGCAGAAAACAACTGCATGTAAAAGGCAAAAGAAATCAACATGTAAAACCAGACTTTAAAAAGCCGGAAAAACATGGTTTCACAAAGCCTGTTGCAGATAAAGTTAAAGTCATAAAAGTCACAGACAGTATTACCGTATCAGATTTGGCTAAAGCCATGAGTGTCAAAGCAGGCGACGTGATCAAAGAACTAATGAAAATGGGCATGATGGTGACCATAAATAACATTCTTGATCAAGATACAGCAGTCTTAGTGGTTGAAGAAATGGGCCATAAAGCCGATATCGTTGAAACTAAAACCATTACAGAAGAATTGCAATCACAAACGGCTGAAGCTGATAACGAAAATGCAGTCATCAGACCTCCTGTCGTTACGGTTATGGGCCATGTAGATCACGGAAAAACGTCACTACTTGATTACATAAGAAAAACCAAAATCACAGACAAAGAAGCTGGTGGAATTACACAACATATTGGCGCATATCACGTCACTACTGACCATGGTGTTATCTCCTTTATTGATACTCCAGGACATGCCGCATTTACTGCCATGAGAAAACGTGGTGCACAAGCTACCGATATTGTCATACTTGTTGTAGCAGCCAATGATGGTGTTATGCCTCAAACCATAGAAGCCGTCAAGCACGCAAAGTCAGCTGGTGTTCCTGTGATTGTGGCGGTTAATAAGATGGACTTGGATGGTGCCAACATGGACAAGGCAAAACAAGACCTCTCCAACCACGAGGTTATCCCAGAGGAATGGGGTGGTGAAACTCAATTTATTGGCGTATCAGCCAAAACAGGAATGGGCGTAGAAAGTTTACTAGAAGCCATTTCTCTTCAAGCTGAATTAATGGAACTCAAAGCCGTTACCGATACACCCGCACAAGGAATTGTTGTTGAATCGAGCCTAGATAAAGGCAGAGGCCCAGTAGCAACTGTATTGGTTAAATCAGGAACATTAAGAAAAGGCGACATGGTACTCAGTGGCGAACAATTTGGACGGGCCCGTAGGATGCTTAATGAATTGGGTCAAGAAGTTTCTGAAGCAGGACCTTCTATCCCGGTCGTCATTCAAGGTTTATCAGGTGCTCCTATTGCTGGCGAAGACTTTCTTGTTGTTAAAAATGAGAAAAGAGCCAAATCTGCAGCAGCAGAAAGAAAAGCACATGAACGTGATTTGCGTTTAAAAGCGCAACAAGCAGCCAAACTTGAAGACTTAATGTCAAGTATGGGCAAAGACAAACAAGCTAAACTTGTGGTTAATCTTTTGATTAAGGCCGATGTTCAAGGCAGTGTCGAAGCACTGACGGAGTCATTAACTACTTTGGGCAATGATGATGTTGAAGTCAGAGCCATAGCAACTGGCGTCGGGGGCATCACCAATGCAGATGCTCAGTTAGCCCTTTCAGCTAAAGCCATCATAATCGGCTTTAATGTCCGCGCAGACAAAGCTGCCAGAGAAGTCATCAAACAAAATGATCTTGATTTACATTATTTCAGTATCATCTATGAGGCCATTGATAACATAAAAGCTGCCATCACTGGATTCTTAGGCACTGAAACCAAAGAAGTCATCATTGGTAATGCTGAAGTTAAAGACGTATTCCGTTCATCCAAATTTGGTTTAATTGCTGGTTGTATCGTATTAGAAGGAACGATTAAACGTGAAAATCCAATACGCGTATTGAGAGATAACGTGGTGGTTTTTGAAGGTGAACTTGAATCATTAAGACGTTATAAGGACGACGTTAATGAAGTCAAATCCGGTACCGAATGTGGCATCGGTGTTCATGGCTATGAAAACATCATAGCAGGCGATGAAATCGAATGTTATGAAAGAGTCGAAGTCAAAAAGACCTTAGATTAAAGGGTTTAAATAAGGTATATATCATGGCTTATCGCGAGTTTACACGATCAGATAGAATGTCCGCTCAAATTCTTCGCATTGTTGCAGTTGCAGTACGTGAAGAGTTTGAGTACGATAAAGAGTTAAAGCATGTGGCAATTTCAGATGTCGATTTAACCAGAGACTTATCCATCGCAACCGTTTACTTTAACACATTAAACCCAGAAGATCATAAAGATGCATTATCAACTCTAAAAGACAATGCAGCATTCATACGCTCGATCGTCGCTAAAAAAATCCGTGCAAGACGTGTTCCTGAATTACGATTTGTCTATGATGCTTCATTAGAACGTGGGGCCAGTTTGGAATCATTGATCAACAAAGCAAGAGAAAGCGATCCAAACATTGAAGAAGAGGAATAAACAAAAAAAGTCCAATTGGCAAGATATTCATGGCTTAATATTACTCAATAAGCCCGATGGTATCTCATCAAATTTCGCCTTGCAAAAAGTCAGAAGAATTTTGAGTGCCAAAAAAGCAGGACACACTGGCAGCCTTGATCCCATGGCTACAGGCTTACTGCCTTGTTGTTTTGGAGATGCCACAAAGGTTGCAGGTTTAATGCTCAATGCCAGTAAAACTTATATCGCACAGTGCAAAATAGGAAGCCAGACTGATACTGCAGATGCCACTGGTGAAATTACGTTAACAAGCCCAAAAAAACAACTCACATCAGAAGAAATTAAACAGGCAACGACACAATTAACTGGTGAAATTTCACAAATTCCTCCAATGTATTCTGCCTTACACCACAACGGTCAAAGACTTTATGACTTGGCCAGAGCTGGCAAAAGTGTTGAAAGAGCGCCCAGAAATATTACTATTCATCAATTTAAAACATTGAAAGTAACAAATAAAGATGGTCATCAATGGATAGATTTTGAAATTTCAGTATCCAAAGGTACATACATCAGGACTTTACTTGAAGACTTCGCCAAAATATGTGGTAGCTTTGCTCACATGACTGGGCTCCATAGAATACAATTGGGCATATTGAATGACCCTACAAAAATGATCACAATAGAACAACTACAAAAAGCTGAAAATCCACACGATTTACTTTTACCCATGGATACAGCATTAATAGAATATGATCATATCCAATTGAGCACTGAGCAAATACAAAGGTTAATTCACGGACTTCGCATAGAAAAAAACCTACCAGAAAACACTTATAGAATTTACGATGGTAACAAACAATTTGTTGGGCTCGGACAAGCATTGGAAAATGGTGAATTCAAGGTTAAAAATTTATTCCTTAAATCTTATCAATTCAATACACATTAAATGGTATTGTGATTCATGGCCAGTCAATTTAAAAAATTGGTAGAAAGGCAACTCATCACAGATGCCCCCTCTTTTTTGAAAAATGCTTCACAATATGAAGTCATCATGGGATCAGTGGCCTATGGAGTCAATCATGATCAATCAGACATTGACATATATGGATTTGCCATACCACCAAAACACATCATGTTTGCGCACCAGAGAGGAGAAATACCTGATTTTGACCCTTGTGAGATCATCTTCAGGCAATACCAAAAACACCACATCTTTGACCAACAGGCTTTAGCAGGAAAAGGGCAAACATATGACATTACGCTGTACTCGATAGCGCGTTTTTTCAGATTATTAACAGACAACAACCCCAATATCATTGATATGCTGTATGTGCCACAGCATTGTATTTTACATGCCACTCCAATTGCACAAATGATTCGGGAGAAACGCCATATTTTCTTACATAAAGGTTGTTGGCATAAATTTAAAGGGTATGCTTATGGTCAAATCCATAAAATGAGAACCAAGCAACCCATTGGAAACCGCAAAGCCATTATTGATGAATTCGGTTACGATGTGAAATTTGCCTACCACGTGGTTCGACTGCTAGGTGAAGTTGAGCAACTCATGGTAGAACAAGATTTGGACTTAAGTAGAAATGCTGAAATGCTCAACTCTATACGTGCAGGAGAATGGAGTCAGATAAAATTAGAGCATTACTTCAATGACAAAGAAAAGCAACTCGAATCAGCTTTTACTAAGTGTCAACTACCAGATGCTCCGAACACAATTAAAATTAGGCAATTATTGTGCCGATGTCTTGAGCAGCATTTCGGTTCATTATCAGAGATTATCACACAACCCAACACAACCCAAATAGCGCTCAATCAAATCAAAAAAATCATTGATGACTTAGCTTAATGATGGTTGATTTATTCCGCACTGAGTTATAATACAATTTTAATCCTTGAAAAGAACTATCATGATAAAACTCTATGGCTTAGGAGAAAAATTTGGTGTCATTGATGCCAGTCCATTTGTAACAAAAGTACATACATTTTTAAGATTTGCTGACATTCAATACAACACCATTAATCAATTAAAAAATTACCAAAAAGCCCCGAAAGGCAAACTACCGTATATCATCGATGAAGGCGTTTTAATTGCTGATTCGCAATTTATCATCGAACACTTAATCAATAAGTACCATATTAATCTTGATAGCCACTTAAGCTTACAACAAAAAGCTCAGGCATATTTATTGGGCAAATCACTGGACGAAAACCTGTATTGGAGCCTATATTGGTCACGCTGGCAACATGAGGAAACATGGCAATTGGTTAAAAAAGCCTATTTCGAAAACATCCCTTTTCCATTGAATAAAATCATACCTTATATGCTACGTAAGAAAGCCATTAAAGCCATCCATGCGCAAGGCCTAGGCAGACACACAGACAAAGAAATTCATGACATTACCAACCAAACATTTCAAGCACTTTCACATACTTTAGGAGAACAACAGTACTTTTTTGGAGACAAAATCAGTGTTTTTGACGCCACAGCCTATGCTTTTATTTCTGCATTTAATCAATCAACCATTGATAACAGCATGAATCGCAATGCCAAAACATATAAAAACCTCCAAGTTTATACAGATCACATTAAAAAGCATTTTTTCACTTCATGATCATAGAAATAATAAAAGCTATATTACTTGCGGGCATACCCATTGCATTTTTTTCTTATTACTTAATAAAATTGACCCATCAAGTTAAGATTGATGATAAAAATAAAACCAAAGCAACTACAAAAAAAGCAAATGTTAGGCAAATGGTTTATAAAAAATACCTAAAATTTGGCGGTGGCTTTTATGGCGTGGTTGCATTTATTACATACTTTCATGTCGAATTTTATCAAGTTGTAGATTTCTTCAAAAAATTCACCAACATCAGTGATTTTATAGACAGAATTGGCTTTAGTATGATTGTTAACTTTTTTATTGAAGCCATCATGAATTTTATTACCGCATTGATATGGCCTGTGTATTGGCCTAAATTTTTGCCCATCAATTCTATTGCAATATGGTTCATTATAGCCATCATTGCTCACTCAATGGCAAGCAAATACGCATTGATTAAATATGAGAATAAAGAGAATTAAAACCATAACTACACAAATTAAATGTAAAGGAATGTTAAGTTCAATATTATCGGTGATTATTTTTGTTAAAATCCGCTCTTAACAGCGCAATAACTTGCATTCATTGCAGTATATTTGATATTTTAACTAAGTGGGCATCGTGGGATTTGAACAAGAAATGAAATCATCAATAACAAAAATTGGGCATAACAACCTGATCAGCAGTTGTTTAGCACCTTTTGAAAATACTTTAACAACTTGTTTCAAAGCCGCTATCAATCAAACATTACATGAATTGTTTTCAACTGCAGAAGTTGCGACTTCAAATCAACAAGAAACTCAACTGTTCGAACAGTATAATTTATTAAAAAAAACTGGCGCTAAATTAATCGATTCCATGATTGCCATTACAGAAAGCATGCCGGATGAAATCACCGAACAAATCAGCAAAGGTCAAGAAATTCTTACCTTATCACTGGTCGAAGATGAAGAGCTAGAAATAAGCCTTGGCTTTACACAGCTTGAATCTGTATTAGATGTCAAATTCACCAAATACCTATTTGCCCTAGAAAAAAGGCTCAAAGTTCTATTTGCAGCAAAAAACATTTCGAAATCCAACATGCCATTTGGTGTGACATCAGTGTGCTGGATTTTCAGCCAAACATTAGATCTTTGTACAGCAAATGTATCAACCAAATCAAGCATCATTAAATATTTAAAAAAAGAATTGTCGGTAAGATTATTAGAAGCCTATAAAGCCATTGACAAAAAATTTGTTCAAGCTGGGTTATTACCGAATCTTAAAGCAGATAAACCCATTAAAAATACAAATGACTTTAAGTCAGCAAATTTTGATCCATTTAATAAAAACCCCAATAGCCCTCAAAGGCAAAGCCATAACAATCAATTTGATACAAACAATACTGCAGCACAAAACTCTGAAACATTCGCAAACAGTAATGCATTGAACCAAGGCAATCAATTTCCGATTGATGATATAAAACAAAAATCATCACAATTGGTCAACTCAATTTTTGATCTCATGAATCAAGGCAGATTAAGTGGGATGCAACCCATGGAAGCGTCAAATATTGACAACTCAATGATGGATCAAACATTAGATAACTTATCAAAAATTACCAGTGTAGCCGCTGGTAGCACAGAGATAGGCAAACTCAAAGAAATGATACTTGATGACGTCAGGAATGAAACAGGCATATATTATCCCAGCTTAACAACTGAACAACAAAATTCATTGGACATCATGGGTATGTTTTATGAACAAGTCAAAGAAGATCATTCTATTGACTCCAATATTGTTTCATCACTCAATGCCATAAATATACCATTGGTCAGAACGGCCATAAAAGATCCCGTATTTTTTGATAGTTCAGATCACCCAGCAAGAGAATATTTAGAAAAAATCATCTATGCATCACAAAAGTGGCACGGTACATCTGTCGTTAAGAATTTACATAAATTCAGCTCACATATTGCCAGTGAATACGATGGCAGCAATGACTCATTTGATGCAGCAAATGAAGAACTGGAAAGCTATTTAAGACTTACAGAACGACGGGCCATAAAAGCAGAAGAAAAATGGGTTAATGCTGCAAAAGGGAAAGAAAAACTTGAGATTTCACGCCATAAAGTCGAAGAAGTGATTGAGAACGTATCCAGCAAAGCAGTACCTGAATTTGTTAAAAACGTCATCAGATACGTTATACAAGATGCCTTAACTTTATCATTGTTGCGTCACGGTGAAGATTCAGATGAATGGCATAAAAATATCAATACTTCCACCACCATTGCTAAAATGGCCAATCCTGATTTGGTCAAAGAATGTACGCCAAAACAAAAAATTGAATCTCTTCACCACCTTGATCAAACCATGGATGAGTTGGGTTTTTCTGAAAATGACAGAAAAAACACAATCAATAATATCAAAGAATGTTCCAATGCTGCTATGACCAAAAATTTGGATGAAGACATCAAATTACAAGAAGTGGCAACCATTAATAAAGACAAAAAAAATGTCAAAAAAGCGGGTTCAGTAAAGATTGAAGAACTCAGGCCATTAACCAATCTAGAAAAGACAGAATTGACAAAAGTAAGACTTATGCCTTATGGAACCATATTTGACTTTATTATTAATCAACAGCGCGATAAAATCCGTAGAAAGCTAAGCTGGTTCAGTCCTGTCAGCAATAAGGCGTTATTTGTATCTTTATTAGGAAACCAGCCCTACGAAAAGTCACTCAACGCCATTGCTATTGATATTGCCAGGAAAAACATTATTGTTGTACCCATTGAAGAAAAGAAATATTTTGATAACGTGCTTGGAAGTATTTTTTCTAAGCTCAAAGGTATGGTGAAAAAATCAGCGGATGCCCGTTAAAATAATAAAAAAATGAATAAAGAATACCGAAAATCAAAAAGAGTCATGCCAAGTTTTAGCATAGAAATCATGGATATGATCATTGGCACCAGATTAGGGGAAGTACTGAATATTTCCTCAGACGGCTTACTGCTGTCATCTAACCGACTCATATCTGTTGGAGAAATGTTTCAAACTGATTGGCGTTTTACCATTCGTGGCCTCAAAGACATCTCTGTCGGGCTAGAATGCTTATGGTCAGAATCTCAATATACCAATGTTTGTTTATGTGGATTTTACATCATAGACATATCCGATGATGATCAACTTATTCTTGACAGAATCATTGCTCAATCTAAAGAAATCTGACCTTTTTTAATTATTACGATCAAAACACCTAAAAGAAGTGGCCTCCAACACATGCTGTTGTTCAATAGCCTCTGATCCATCCAAATCTGCAATGGTTCTAGAAACTTTTAAAATACGATGATAAGCACGGGCAGAAAGTTTTAACTTCTCCACAATTGACTCCAATAATTGTAAGTTTTGCTCAGATATATTCAACAGCTTTTCCATTTCATGATTATTGATGTGGGCATTGGCTTTGCCATTGTTTCGATTAAGCTGTCTATTGCGTGCTTTTGTGACTCTGGCCTTAACTATTTCAGTATTTTCTTGAGAACAAGATGCCATTCTCAGTTCTTGATGGGAGATCCTCAATACCTCAACATGCATATCTATGCGGTCCAATAATGGGCCCGATACTTTGGCACGATACCTTTCAATCTGATGTTGAGAACAAGTACAAACCCTATCTTTATCACCTAAATAGCCACAAGGGCATGGGTTCATCGCTGCAATGAGTTGAAATTTTGCTGGGAATTCAGCCTGTCGTGATGCCCGTGAAATGGTCACTTTACCTGACTCAAGAGGTTCACGTAACACCTCCAAAACATGGCGTGGAAACTCTGGAAGCTCATCCAAAAACAAAATGCCTTGATGGCTTAAAGATATTTCGCCTGGTCGTGGATTCGCTCCCCCACCGACAATCGCAGCAGCTGATGCTGTATGATGTGGTTGACGAAAACTGGGAGTATTCCATTGTTTGATATCAAACCCAATACCACTGATAGAAGTCACTGCAGCACTCTCAATCGCCTGCTTTTCAGTCAATGGCGGTAATATTCCGGGCATTCTTGAGGCCAACATGGTCTTACCCGTACCAGGCGGGCCAATAAATAAAATATTATGTCCACCTGCTGCTGCAATTTCAAGCGCCCTTTTGGCTTGTTGCTGTCCCTTGACATCTGAAATATCAGCGACTTTGTCATTCAATGACCATTTTTCTACCATCGCATCATCAAGACTATCCATTTGATTCAACCAGGCACAGACCGATAATAAATCATGCGCAACCTTACTGACGGCTTTAGAAATCAAAGCGGCCTCAGAACCATTGTCTTTTGGCACCACCAATACCCTATGATTTTCAGTGGCTTTAAGCGCTACAGGTAAAACCCCTTTGACAGGCCGCAAGGCCCCACCCAATGAAAGCTCACCGATAAATTCTGTTTCAGTCAATCGGTCATTGCTCACTTGTTTAGAAGCCACCAAAATACCAATGGCAATCGGCAAATCAAACCGACCACCCTCTTTGGGTAAATCAGCAGGCGACAAATTGATGGTGATGCGCTGCATCGGAAAATCAAAATTACTGTTGATAATCGCAGCCCTGACCCTGTCCTTACTCTCCTTCACCGCTGTTTCTGGTAAACCAACAATCGATAGCCCAGGAAGACCACGAGACAAATGCACCTCAACGCGCACCAGAGGCGCATCAATCCCATTTTGTGCCCGCGAAAACACCACCGCCAAATCCGACATCCGTTTGCTCCTTACTATCGTTAGTCAAAACCCCATTATAACTAAACCCAACAGCGTATATCAGTGGCAGATTTCCTAAATTTCTGTCAGATATTTCCTACAAGAACTTCTCGATTCTATGAGTATTCGCAGTGGGTAGAACTCACCCTACAAAAAAAGATGATCCGGTAGGGTGGGTTTTACCCACCAATGTACAAATATATCAATAATAACAAAACGCCTGTCCCTTTCACTGCCTTCACTGCTCCTTTCACTTGCTTATTTGATGAGTCGTGACTAATAGAAAATCATCTATTCAAACAGTGCTTTAGGTTGAATGACATCGACTCGTGATATTTCTCCATCTGTAAACGTAAATATTTCGACGATGTCTCTTTCAATGTTATTGTTTATATTTAACCACACTTTGTCATGCATGATCACTTTATTATCAATCTCTACCAGATGCTGAATTTTTGAACGAACGTTTGGGTGCTGTTTAAAATGATTCCTTCTGTTTAACCTAAGAGCTTCCTTACCGTCAACTTTTAATTCATTTTCAACGAGCACTTTGACATCATCGGCAAATTGCTGAACATATTTATCTTCATCACGTTCATTCACCGATTCGATCATGCTGATTACTGCTTGAATTTGCGGACTGTGTTCGTTCGTAGCCTGTGAAGAATAAGAGATGAACATTAATACACATGACACCTTTATCATGTTCTTGCCCGACCTGTTCAGAAAACCTCTAAAACTTGATAATAGTGCATTTGTAACCATTGACTTATTAGAAACCATTAGTATTTCCTCTTTTTAATCAGGCATTAATTTTACCATAAAGCACATCATCATTTTTAAAGGATGTTTTAGAGATAACAATGCAAGCCCCTTTTTTTAGAGAAAGCTGACCACTAAGCTGTTACCTAGAAAAAGCTATTGTTGAATGGTCTTTATCTTTGGAATTTAGTGTCTTTGATGTTAAGTAGGGTGATTATCCAATGAATCCGGATGCATGATTAAACCAGCATGGCACTCCATGCTGGTTTAATCATTTGAATCATTTGATCACAACGTTTCTTTGAGCCACTTAAAGAACTCGGATTGCCAAACTATGCCATTTTGTGGGCTTAGGACCCAGTGGTTTTCTTCTGGAAAATACAACAAACGGCTTTTCAGTCCCATCAGTTTGGCTGCCTGGAATGCCTGGATACCCTGTCCTGGCGGCACGCGGTAATCTTTGCCCCCATGAATCACCAATATCGGCGCATCCCAATTGGCGACAAAATTACTGGGATTGAATTCTGCATAACTCTTTTGAGCAGCGGTATTATCTTGGTCCCAATAAGCGCCACCGATGTCATGGTTGACAAAGAACAACTCTTCTGTGGTTCCATACATGCTGCGAAAATCAAACACGCCATCATGCGAAATAAAAGTTTTAAATCGCCCCGCATGATTTCCGGCCAAATAGAAGGCAGAATATCCCCCAAAACTGGCACCAATGGCACCCAAACGATCGTTATCCACATAACTTTCCTTGGCAACATCATCAATGGCATCCAGATAATCCTGCATGGCACCACCGCCCCAGTCTTTACTGATGGCCTCATTCCATTTGACACCATGTCCTGGCATACCACGTCGATTAGGAGCGACCACAATGTATCCTTGTGATGCCATCAACTGAAAATTCCAACGAAATGAATAAAACTGTGACAATGCCGATTGCGGTCCACCTTGTAAATACAACAAAGTAGGGTATTTTTTGCGCTCATTGAAACCAGGCGGATAAATCACCCAAACTAACATTTCTTGGCCATCTTGAGTCTTTACCTTACGTTTTTTCACCGTCGGCTTGTCTATATCTGCATAGAATTCAGCATTCACATGGGTCAACGCAGACAGCTTTTGATCGGCCAAATCAAAACGATAAATCTCTTTGGCTGCATTCATGCTGTTGCGTGTCACAATCAATTGACCACCCGCTTGTGCCACAATGCTGTTGACATCAAATTGGCCTTCAGTCAACTGTTTGATCTCAGGCTTTGCCGATGAATCCGTATTGACTACAATCTGAAACAACTGGATGGTTCCTCTTGTAGGCGCCACGAAGTAAATCTTACTGGCATCTTCACTCCACAGGAATCCATTGACCGTTCCATCCCAATGACTGGTCAAGTTAACGGCTTTATCGTCAATCATGACCATCAAATCATTTTTGTCTGCTTCATAACCTGGTTCGTCCATTCGGAGAAAAGCCAATTGTCCTTTCGATGAAAATGCGGGACTCGTGTCATAGCCAACGTTGCCTTCCGTTAAGTTTTGGGTCTTTTTGCTGGCCAGGTTGTACCGATAGATGTCACTATTGGTACTGGTCACGTAATCTGCTCCAGTGAATTTTTTACTGACATAATAGATGTTTTTGCCTTTGGGGCCCCAAATGTAATCCTCGGGCCCACCAAACGGGGATTGAGGGCTGTCGAATGGCTCATCTAGCATGATGTCGATTTTTTCTTCGGTCTCAAGATTTTGATAAAATACGTGGTTGAAATTGCCTTCATTCCAGTGATCCCAATGGCGATAATTCAAGTCATCAAACACATAAGCATTGGCACTGGATAAAGACGCATATAAATCAGTGGCCAAGACCTTTTCGATGGGCACCGCTTCATGAAACAATTTTTTCTTGCCGTCGGGTGAAATTTTGTCATTGATCAACAAACCTTGATAAGCTTCTAATAGCTGGCTGCTGCCATCTTTGATCGAAACCTGATAAACCTTACTGGAAAAATCATTTTTTTCCACACTGGGTGTGGTGACTTTATAAATCATATGGGTTTTAGACTGGTTTAAACCCAAAGCAGAGACCCGCTTGAGTTGCCACAACTTTTCTGGAGTCATCACCTCCTTGGCTTGAACTGAATTCAAGGCCAACAGACTTGTGAACATTATCACAGCAGCCTTCATAATTGACATCAATTGCATTTTAACTTTTACCTATGGTTGAAAAGGCATTTAGGGTATAAAAATTGTAGTGAAATTAAAAGCAGTTTTTCAAGGTTTTTCATACATTGATCGTTCACTAGAGCTTTAATTTTTGTCATCTATGTCATTAAAGTTAATTTTTTCAGCTCATTTATGTATAGGTTTTATGCATAAAGAAACAGATAGAAGTGTCTGTCACTGCTTATTTTTTCCTACAAAACACTCTATACACATTCATTATAAAACCCAAAAGAATGTCCGTAATAACCAACATTTCATTACAAAAAGACTATTCTTTCACTTTTACACTTATTTCACTTACTAATTACCCTGATCCATTGATTTCACAATAATGCACTTTAATTAAACAAGTACTATTTTTGAATTCGAACCAATTCTAATTCAGATGGCGATTCACCAGAACCGCTAAGATATGACTCTTTTCGAAGGATTCGGTTTGGTAAGCCAGATAGTTCAAAGTTCAAAAAGTGTTGATGTGAATCATTCAGATTTTTCAGGTTTGTTGCATCCCAAAAATCAAATGTAAAGTCATTAAGTTTTGATTCTTTTGACAATTGAAGTCGAGGCTGATTTCCTTGGGGGCAATAATGTGTAGCTATTAATGCATCTCCATTTAAGTGATACAATGTTAAAGAGTGCTTCTTTCCTTTTCTATTCCATGTTTCAATAAGTACGGTTTTATTTGCCGTCTGTTCAAAAGTAATATTGAAGTCAAGATTTTCTGCGCCTTCTTTTTGCCAAGTACCAACTAATGTTTTTAATTTTTCAAACACTTTTCTTCCAGAAACCTTATCATTTGCGTAGGCAGAGCATGTGATAGATAATACAATTATCAGCGTTACAAATGTTAATAATTTGGTGGTTTTTTTCATTTTAATTTTCCTATGGGTTTCAACTAATATAATATTTTCAAGTTTAATCTGAGTATTGCCAATGAGTTTACTAAATAAATACATATGTTAAAGTTTCCATTTAAGGTAAAACATAAAGTCAGATTTGAACTGAAACACTTTCAATATACTAAGATGCAGTTACCAAAATAATGGTTGCATTTTTTATTTTATATTTTGCGGTTCAGAAAGGTCTTTTTTCAGGCCGTACCAGTCTGAACTAAATAATTGTTTAATAGTACTCATGTAATAAGAAGGAAATTACTAAGATTTTTTAATGCATGAAAAAGCTATAGGAGTTGAATGGTCAATATCACTACCATGTGCAAATCCTTTTTAATTACTTTAAATTTTCGTCTACTTAATGAGCAGAGCGTCTGTAATCGCAATATTCAATACTGCTCAAAGTGCTATCAGCGCAACCATGATTGCTGGGTGGGCAGAAGTTTACGCTCATCGATAGAGGAAATCCCAAGAGGTTGATACCGCTTGGTATCGAAGCTTGCCAACACAACGAAACCATACTCACCGGCACGAATCGGATGGAGCGGATAGTTATTCTCACTAGGATCACGTTCAAGTTTCACTAACAAGCGGCCTCCAACATCGTTGATTGCCCCAGCGACATGATCGATTTCATCAGTTAAATCAAATGGCTCTTGTCTTAGGCAGGTATACATGACCACAATCGAATGATCGGTCGTTTTGGTCGTTGTTGTCACCAAATCTGAAATAGGTTTGACCAGTAAAACATTGCTACTATCGACTATCCAAGAATTGACTGCTCTGCGGTTGGCTTTCCAGATTTCACCATGACTGTAGAAAGCAGTAAGAATGCGCTTGCGCTCAGCCATGTCTGGCATGGCACGTAACCACACAATACGATTTGGATCATTGGCATCACAAAAAGTGCCGAGGATAGTTGCACCCAAGCGTTTTTGCTCAGGGAATATTATTGTCTCACAACGCTCGATAAACTGATCGCGTGTGTTTGGTTTTAGTGTGTAATCTCGAAGGTCAATAATCATATATTCTCCATTGGTTGTTTGTCTTTTATTCTTCAAAGGGTAGTAATCATCATAGGTTTTTTGAATTGAAATATACTGCTGTTTCAACTTTTTTTAATCAACTTTAGTCATATACATATACCAATTCCATTCCCAATGCTCACCATTATCATTTGAAAATGCTTGGCTCCAAACTGGATTGTTTTTATCCGTTGCATCCCATCGAAAAACAACTATAACTTCATTTTCATCAATCAAATCTTTAGCAAAAAAATAGCCTATATTATTGTCGAAAGAACCCACTACAGGAGGATCAAACTTTGCTCTATTTGAATCTGCCCAATACAGACTCCATAATTGTGTTTCGGAGTCAAAAAGCCTGACAGTCATTCCTTCAAAAGCCTTACCATCTCTTGTTGCTAGAAAATTATCAACATTACCCAGTCCTTGCAGTACTTTATACATTTCTTGAGTTGATTCAAATTTATCCCATTCATCACAATGATTAAATATGGATTTGAGCTTTTTGTTGTGCAGTTTAAATTTTCCTTGGAAAAAGTCAAAATCATCTTTTGACGATGTAGGTGATGCTTTAATAATGAGTTCATTATTGGCATTGAATGATATTTTAGGTATTTGAAAATTCTGATTTTTCATAGCATGAGACCTCCGCATATTTCATGCAGTAATAATAAACGGCATTACTGACAACCCTATGTCAGTAAAAATTAAAATATTTTCATATATTCCTGAATAGTGTAGGCATGTTCTTTTGTGAAAGGCTGTGGAGAAATGCTCAACTGATTGATTGATGTTACTTTAAAATCTCTATAGCCTTCTCTTGAAGTGCACCAAGCCAATAAATGCCATTGATTGGTGTAAAATATTAACCCCAAAGGCTCAATTTCTCTTTGCGTTTTATTGTAGTTATTATCAGTATATGAGATTTTTAAAATACATTTTTCAAGAATGGCCTTTTGAATTTTTGATAAAAAGTCATTGTTGTTATTAATATCATTTGGAATATAAACTTCTAATTTAGAAGATATTTCATCATACTTTTTCCAATCATTGTATTTTAGAACGGCTTTAATTTTTTCAAGCGCAGCATGTGATTTTTCTCGTATGGATTCATCGGTAAATTTATCTGCTAAGGTTTGTAACAGTAATAGAGCGTTTGCTTCTTCAATGGTAAATGTCAGTGGAGGTAAAAAATAACCTTCCAATAAACCATATCCTTTATTGGTTTCAAAATAAATGGGAACACCAATTTCTTGTAACGCTTTTAAATCTCTATAGATGGTTCTTTCACTTAATTGATATTGTTCTGAAAATGTTTTTGTTGTTACAAACTTTTTAGATTGTAACGTCAGTAGTATATTCATTAAGCGGTCAACTCTGTTCATTTGATTTTACTGTTGTTTGGTTTGTTGGCAACTGCGGACTTTGCAAAGATAGAAGAATAAACACACAAATCCCCTAATTTTGCAAAGCCCCCCAGTTGAGCGACTCACGTTATTTTACTCCTTTTTCATTTATGCTTTCTAAAAATTGTTGCTCATAACTTTTTATTGCATCTAAAATAATGTCATCTGTTGTGTATTTTTCTTTCAACAAACCATATAACTCTGTGGCCCTTTTGTCCTTTAATAGATTGATCAATTGCACATTTTGAAAAATATCGTTCACATCATTATCGTCTAACGATTTTTTGAAACGCTCTATTAAAACTGGATAAGCCAACTCGCCTTTACCCAATGCAACCAAGGTGTTTACAGCTGCATAAGGATAATCCCATCTGGGTGTTGCCAAATACCAACGGGCTGATTGATTGTCTTTAATGCAATTCAACACATAATCTATGGCGCTTACATCACCCAATTGCTGTAAACCGTCGAGGGCAGAAATGCGGTTTTGATTTTTCCACGATTTTTGATTCTCTAAACCCATTAAAACATCAAAAGCTTTAGGGCTTTTGGTTTTGCCTAATGCAATAGCAGCGGTATTGATGACCCGATCACTTTCATCGTTGAGCGCTTGTATATAAATATCAGTGAATTTTGGGTCATTTGTTGAGCCTAAAAAGTTAATGGCCGCGCTTTTTAGCCATCCTTTTTCATTATTAATTAACTCATTGAGCAGAGAAATTATGGTTTGATTGTATGGCGCTGAAGTCATTCTTGATAATAAATTAAGGGCAATCATTCTGTATCGCCAGTAGTGTTGTGATTGCACTTCATTGATGACTGTGGTTTTAATTTTACTTTTAAAATCAGCATTTATCAGGCTGTCATTTGCAATCACCAGTAACTTATTTAAGGCCTCCTGCTTGGCTAACATATCGGTGCTTTTTGTTAATTGAGCAAGATACTCTTCTTTAGTTTTAGAAAATTCTACTACTGATAAAAATCTATTTTCAACATTAAAATTGACAAAAGTTGGCTCGTCATCATAAGAAAATTGATAAGTATTTACCTTTTGAGGTTTGAGAAAAACAGTTGCTATTTTGCCATCTATTTCTATGGCTATTTTTCCTTGAAAGAACTCAGTAATTGAATCGTTAATGGTCGCGTCTTTTTCTTGTGCTTGATTAACAACAATGGTCAGTTTTTTGCTATCAGCGTTAAATGTTTTATTGACTAAAAACTTGGGCAAACCTGTTTTGTAAATCCATTGGTCAAAAAACCATTGAAAGGATTTGTTGCTCATTTTTTCTACTGCATTTTTAAAATCTTTTGTGCTGACCAGTTTGTGTTTATTTTCAGCAACATAATATTTTATTGTTTTCCACCATAATTTGTCACCCAATTCATTGTGCAACATTCTTAAAACCAATGCCCCTCTAAATTTTGAATAACTATCAGAAGTAAAAGTCGCCAAATCCTCTATTTTTTCAGGAACAATGGCGTGTTTATTTCCTGATTGCCAATCGTTTAAAACAGCGCCTTTCTCAAAAGGGTAATACCACAAAAGATATTCTGCTCGGCCGTTGTCTTTTTCGGTATAAAGCCCGGCAAAATATTGTGCAAAAGCATTGTTAAGCCAAATATCATTCCACGATTTCGGCATGATAATATTCCCAAACCATTGATTGGTCAATGTTTGCATGGCTACACCGTCCCACAAGTATTTAAAGTCTTTGTGTACGCCATAATCATCAATATAATTATCAGAAATCAAAGCCATATTGTGTTGCCCAACCGTGCCAGGAAAGGGGTAATCTTGCACCACAACTTGTTTGTAATGCTGAAAAGGATAGTTAAACCCAGTTTTTTGTTCCAAAAATTGCAACATATCTGGTAGCAAAACAACCGTGTCTTTCACGGCGTCTTTTTCTGTTGGATAGCCAAAGGTATGTATTGTGGTTTTCCCTGTTTGTTGCACGATATCGGTATATTCACCTACCGCGATGGCAACTAAATAATGAGGAAATGATACCTCTGATTTGTAATGAAAAGTTTGCGTCCCATTTTTATTATCAATGGTTTCTACTAATTTACCATTGCTGATAACCATTAATGGTTTTTCTACTGTGGCAAAAATTTCAGTGGTATGTATGTCTGCAATATCTTCGTTACCGGGAAACCAATATTTGTTACTCTCAGGTTCTCCACTGCTCCACATTTGTTTTTGTTTTTTTGGTGTTGTTGAAGTGGGTTGAAAAAAACGCAGTCCTTTGCCAAAGCTTCCACCTATGACCTTTGGGTCGGCATTGTTTACATAATTGGTATGATATGCAATCTGTATTGCAATCAATTCAGTCGGTTTATATTGCCTATCCAGCGTGATTGCAAGGTTTTTGGGACTATCCTTACCGTCGTATTGATAGGATAAATCTTTATCATCCAACACCACATTTTCAATGCTCAAAAAACCCGCATCTAAGAAAATTTCATCCGTTTCTTTTGTTGTTGAAAAAGTGATGGTGGCTGTTCCATTTGCTTGGTTTTTTAACCAATCGAAGTTCAAATGAAGTGTAATGTTTTGTAAGTCTATATTTTGAGCTACTGTCGGAAAACAGAAAAATACAAATACAAAGGCAAGGTTAATTTTTTTCATTGATGTGATCCATTTAAAATTCATGATGATTGTTTTTCGATTGGCAAACCAACTTTATCGGTATTTACTATTTTGCAAAAATCAATAATGTGGTTTGTTACAAATATATATTTCATCATCTAATGGTAAACTGCCTCTATGACACCCCTATGTCAGTAAAAAGAGAACTTTTATAATATTTTCATATGATCATCAGTAGTATTGTAATCCCCAAAAAAAGCTATGAATTTAATAATAGAAAAGCCTTTTAACTGTATTGGACGTTTTTTCATAAAAAAAATAAAAATATACAGATAACCAGGTATTGGCCATACTGATGAAAAACGAATCCAGTATTCCTGCCTCTGACTTATGTCGAGAGCAGGCAATTGTTTCAGCTATATTCTATAAATAGCATTCGAAATATGACAGTATGAATGTCTGTAATGACCTAATAAAATCGGAGGCATTTTTTGCCCGAATATTTCATCATAGAATGGATTTTAGGGTAAAAATGGCAAAGTAGATTGGAGAAACATCGTTTTGATGAAATATTCAGGTTAGTCTTATAATAAAGGTAATGTGAAGCCTAAAAAAGTATTATTACCCCAACGATGGTTGTAAGTGATAAAAAGGTTAACAATGTTTTATATAGACAATTTAACCCGCCTAAAATAAATATTCACTGAGTTGGTGATATCACTTATATACGTAGTTACCAAGACTATAGTTTGTTTTTTAATTGATCATCAATTTTTTTTATCATTCGTTCTGAATAGCTGTTTTTATCATTCAGTTTTAATGCAATCTCATAGTTTTGTCTGGATAACTGCAATTGATCAGTTAAAAAATACAAATAGGCCAAGGATCCATAAGTATCATAAGAAGTTGGGTATCGACTTACGTTATGTTTGAATAATCCTATTGCCAATGACTTGCGCTGTAAATCAAAATACAATTGATAACCGATTGATTTGAATATTTTTTGCAAATTTTTATTAGGGTATGTTTTATGTATCTCATCTGTGATCTGAGAAATGTCATTGATATTGTCAGTCAAAAAATAATCAGACATGATTTTTTCTGAAATAATTACGGCTTCATCTTTCAGATCATCCTCAACCATGCCTGCCAAATGGTCAATGATGATGTCCTGGACGGAATAATATTTATAACCGGTTGTAAAGACCACAATACTGAGATTATGATCAATAAACTTTCTATAACCACTGACTCCTCCACCGCTAAACCCATATGAATCATGTTGATTAACTTTATAGACATCCCAGCCGTGTAAGAAATTTCGATCGGTTTGAGTGAATTTGAACGGCTGCCACATCTTGTTTTTTATGTCAGATTTCAACAGTTCATCTGAGTCAAGGTTTTGATTCCAGTTGATGAATGCTTTTAAGGTAATGTTGATACCACTGAGCGGATGATTTCTCTCACCGATGTGTTCTTTTTTCTGTTTAAAGATCTGAGCATCTTGATCATAGCTATAGTACTGAGCTCTTGCTGGCTGGTCTACATGTGGATCAGAGAGAAAGTACACATCATTTGTTTTTTTATGTGGAAACTGATTTTTATAAACAAAATCTTCAAAAGTCATACCGGATGCCTTTTCGATGAGTTGCTCTAATAACAGAAAATTGGTCTGATTATAACTCCACTGTTCACCAGTATTAAATTGCATGGACTCATCAAACAAAAGTTTTATAAATGCTTCATCTGAAATATTGGGGTCTGCTAACTCTTTGGATTTATTACGCACATCTGGCAAACCAGATGAGTGGCTGAGTAAATGTTTAATTTTTACTGTACTCCATTGTGTTGGCAATCCAACAAAATGATCTGACAATTTTTCTTGCAACGATAACTTTCCTTCACTTATTAATTGAAACACACTGACTGTTGTGAATATTTTTGTTAATGAATACAAACGAAAAACAGAATCTTTGTCAATCTTACTGCCCTTTCCACCTCGGTATTCATGCCCATAATAACTTTCATGTATGACTTGATCATTTTTTATCACAGCTGCTGCCAAACCAGGTATTTGATGAGTCTTGACAAAATCAGATAAAAACTGTGTTATTGCCAAATCTATCGACCCGCTATTTGTTTTGGCAGATCCAGCCAAACACACATTACACAACGCAGCACATGAAAAAACAACTAACATAAGACGCTTATTAGATAAAAATTTAATGCCATTGTTCAAGTTCATCATCATTCTCTTTTTTAGTTTGTTAATCTATAAACGTGGTTATAACAAAATAAGTAACACAATAAATGAAAAGAATCATGTGGACATCTTAAAAAACCAATAAAAATATTCCTGAGTTGATGCAAAATTCAGATGCTATTGATGGAATTGCTAAAAAAGTTTTGCACAGCAATGTTTTTATTTTGAACCGAACAGTTTTTATATTAGAGACCATAGCCTGATTCTGAGTGATTGAGAAAAAGAGTCTAAGATTAATCTATCAAGGCAGAAAACGTAATTTGATAACCCGTTATTAGCAAGTTTTTTAACGATAAGCCCAATTCTTTCATCAAATATTCTGGTTGAGTGATGGATAATACAACTCTTTATCTTCATTCGTGAATAGAGCAAAGATACAAGGTCTTTATTATTTATTTTTTAGATTAATTTCCCCTTAGTTGTATATAGACCAAGTATCCGAAGTCAATAGTGATAAATAATCCTTGAAAAAAAACGCATTGAATACAAATTACCTTCCTCAAAAATTATTTGATGACTTTAAGCGCCACAATACCTACATTGAATGTGGTTACAGATGGCGTATTAATCATATTTCTTGGCCGTATTTTATTGACAGAATGTCGATTAATAATTATTGTTGAAGTACTGGAGTCTTATACTGTCTAACAAAATGAGTAAAACTTATCAAAAATTATTAAAGTATGAACCAATATTACATGTATTATTCTGGTTTTGTTCACTGTTTTACCAATACCTCAAATTTATGGAAAATGACTCTGCTGTCACACCAGCTCATTGTTTTACTGAATTAGGTTTTAACATGATCACAGCTTATGCGCTGTACTTTTGGCTTTTGCCAACAAAAAACAAAGCTTTAAAACTCTACGGCATACCGCTTATATTTATCTGCAACGCTTGGGTTTATTTACACATAGATGATGGATTTCACCTCGAAGACCAACTGGGCTGGGAGTCATTTTTAATCATTTTGATTCGCCACATCACGATAAGTCTATTTTTCTATGCCTGGTTTTCCATTAAAGAACTGTACAATAAACAACAAGAAATCGAGACAATTACCACCAAAGAACAACAAGCACAATTACGTGTATTAAAAGGCCAAATCAACCCACATTTTTTATTCAATACACTCAATACCATTTACGCCAGCGCCCTTGAAAAAGACGACATGACTCCAGATTTAATATTAAGACTGTCTGATAACTTTCGTTATTTATTGCATGAAGGGCAAAAAAATGAAGTGACATTGGCGACAGAATTGCGTCACCTCAAAGATTATGTAGATTTACAAAAACAGCGTTGGTCAAAGAAAGTCATTGTTAATTGGATTGAAGATATTGATGATATTGGCAAAAAAATCCCGCCATTATTATTGATTTCTTTTGTTGAAAACGCCTTTAAATACAGCAGTATGTTAACTGGCGATAATCATGAAATAAATATCATGTTAACACTCAAAGACAATACACTACAATTTAAGTGTGACAATACATTTTCAGTTATTCATCATGATGAGATTGACTTGAATTGGCAAAAAAGTGGTGTTGGCATCCAAAATGTAAAAAAACGTTTGGCGCTGTTATTTCCAAAGCATCATGAACTGGTCATTAATGCTGATGATTCTAAATTCATTGTTGATTTAAATATAGATTTGTCATGCACTGCTTAATAGTTGAAGACGAAAAACCAGCACAAAAAATACTCAAGAATTATATTCAACAAACACCATTTTTAGATTTATTGGGTACTTATGAGTCTGGAGTTGATATCAGCCATGAGAATATCGACCAGACTGATTTAATGTTTTTAGATATTCAACTGCCTGGTATCAATGGTTTAAAATTTTTAAAATCCTTATCACGCCCACCTCATGTCATTGTCACTACGGCATTTTCTCATTATGCAATTGAGGCTTTTGATGCGGCTGTGGTCGATTATTTAGTTAAACCCTTTTCCTATGAAAGGTTTTTTAAAGCCGTTGACAGGGTTCGCAGCCTATCACTTGCGACTCAGATGGCTGCTAATGATAAGATCTTTGTCTATACTGATAAAACATTTTACAATATCAACATCAATGACATCATTTGTATCAAAGCTGAATCAGATTATGTCAACATCATCACACAACAAAGGTCATATTTGGTATTGGACAGTTTAAAAAACTGGGGTGAAAAATTAAAAAGTCAGCACTTCATTCAAACCCATCGCTCTTACATCGTCAATTTAAATAAAATAGAAAAGGTCAATAATGACAGAATTCATTTAGAAAACAGTCACATCATACCCATCAGTCAAACATATAAGCCGCAACTGATTGACTGTATAAAATCCTTCTGTTAACTTTATCAAACAAAAAATATAAATTCTTTGTCGTTTTTTCCTCACTGACATAATTATGCACAGTCAATTATGTTATTCATTCATTTCTTTAGTATGATATGTACATCAATGTTGATCATAAACTTTAAGGCATTACATCATATGAATAAGCATCAGTTTCATTTATTTCTTTTCTTTGTTCTCTCACTGTTGAGTTCATTGAACACCCATTCAAAAGACCTTATTACTGAACCCTTATTGGACGATAAATATTACCAGGGCATGGATGTCTTTCAATTAGAATACGTTACTGATCCGCGCATTTCACCAGATGGTAAAACCATCATATACACACGTCGCAGCAATGACATCATGACTGACAAAGTACTTTCCAGTTTATGGATGATTAACAGCGATGGCAGTCATCACAGACCACTATTTGCTGATAAAAGTCATAGCAGTACAGCACGCTGGTCACCATCTGGCGACCGCATTGTGTATGTTTCTGACAAAAGTGGCTCTAAACAATTGTATATACGATGGATGGATTCTGGGCAATCAGCACTGATCACAGATTTAAGAAAATCACCCTCTTCTTTAACTTGGTCACCTGATGGCAGCATGATTGCATTCACGATGCCTGTCAAAACAAAAAATAAAACACTGATAAAAAAACGCACCAAACCAGATGGTGCACAATGGTCAAAGCCAGCAATTGTCATTGACAGCATCAGATATCAATCTGATGGAAAAGGCATTACACCCCCTAGTTTTGAACACATTTTTATCATACCAGCCCTAGGTGGAACCCAAAGGCAATTAACAACGGGTGATTACAATCACAACGGACCTTTGTCGTGGTCAAAAGACAGCAGCAGTATTCTTTTTTCTGCTAACCGACATAAAAATTGGCAAAAACAGACCATAGAGAGCGATATTTTTAATGTTTCAATTGATGGAGTATTACGGCAAATTACCAACCAGTCAGGTTCAGAAAGCAGTCCAAGCTATTCGCCTAATGGTAAAAAGATTGCTTATTTAAAACGTCATAACACCACACTATCTTTTAACAAGTCATCATTATTTATTATCAATAATGATGGCTCTGACGCTAAAACCCTGACTTCTGCACTTGATCACAGCATCATCTCTTTCCAATGGGCTGAAAATAATCAATCACTTTATTTTGCGTATGATGAAAGAGCCATCAGAAAGGTCGCTTTAGTCAGTTCAAAAGGCAAAATAACACCTAAAGTCAATGGCCTGAGCGGAACCTCGATTGGCAGACCATATCTCAGTGGCAGTTATTCGGTCAGTGATAATGGTTATATTGCCTATACTCAAGGTTCATCAAGCAGACCTGCTGATTTAGCCGTTTATCACTCAGGAAAAAATCGCCTGCTTACACAAGTGAATGAAGATATTCTGGGGTATAAAAACTTAGGTAAGGTGAATGAAGTCATTTATCAATCTTCACTTGATGGCCAAGAAATACAAGGCTGGTACATTACACCTCCTGATTTTAATCCTGATAAAAAGTACCCATTGATCATTGAAATACATGGCGGCCCAGGGTTGGCTTATGGCCCTTATTTTTCTGCAGAGTTACAACAGATGGTTGCTGCTGGTTATGTTGTTTTTTACAACAACCATCGCGGTTCTTCCAGTTATGGAACTGATTTCTCACTTTTATTACACCATAAATATTCCAGTTCTGATGATTTCGCAGACCACATGTCTGGCATTGATGTGATGATAGAAAAAGGATTCATCGACAACAACAATCTTTTCATTACAGGCGGGTCTGCTGGTGGTATTGCAACGGCTTACGCCATAGGACTGACGGATCGCTTTAACGCTGCTGTAGCCGCAAAACCAGTCATTAATTGGGTCAGTAAAACCTTAACAGCCGACAGTTCTATATCTCAAATACGCCATCAGTTTCCTGGTTGGCCATGGGAACATCATGAACATTATTGGCAACGTTCTCCTCTGTCATTGGTGGGTAATGTGAAAACACCAACCATGTTGATCACTGGTGAGAATGATCGGCGTACTCCGATCTCTGAGACTGAACAATATTACCAAGCCCTGCAATTACTTGGGGTAGACACAGTCATGGTTCGCATACCGAATTCACCTCACGGTATTGCTGGTAGGCCATCACGATTACTAACAAAAGTTGATCACATTTTGGCATGGTTTAAACGCTATCAAAAAAATTCATCAATTGAATGATTCACTATATCTCATCTACTTAACACAAATGATTAGTCACACTTTTTAAAAATTTTATTATGCCAAGAACCAAAAAAATTATAAAAATACTCTTTTACCTAGTTATTGTTGCGATGATTGCCTTTATTTTTATCGATCGACACCTATCATCTAAAATAATCAACACATTTGATAGTTCCCAACAATACCGTGATGGCACTTTTCATAATGATCAACCCGAGGCCCCACATGGAGTGACAAAAACTTTAGGGATACTAAAAAGGTTCATAACAGAAAAACGCATCGATGGCGAACCGGTATCCCCTCTACCACAAGCGCCATTAAGCAGAGAACAGTTGGACAATTTAAGTGACAACCATTTGTTTATAGTGAAGCTTGGACACTCTACATTATTATTGAAAGTTTATGGTGAATATTGGTTAATCGATCCAATTTTTTCTCAACGTGCATCGCCTTTTGCTTTTATTGGCCCAGAACGATTTCAGCAACCTCCTATCAGTATTGATGACCTACCAAATATTGAACGGGTGCTGATTTCTCATAACCATTATGATCATTTAGATAAAGACAGCATCATAAAGTTAGCAAAAAAAACACAATTATTTTTGCTGCCTTTGGGTGTCGAAGGAGACCTACAAGAATGGGGCATCCCAATGGAAAAAATCATCAATTTTGATTGGTGGCAAGAGTATCAAAACGGTGATACTTTAGTGGCACTGACACCAGCTCGTCACTTTTCTGGACGAGGACTCAGTGACAGAAATACAACACTATGGGGAAGTTGGGTAATAAAGACCCGTCAGGATAGCCTTTTTTTCTCTGGTGACTCAGGTTATTTTGATGGTTTTAAGAAAATAGGTCAGACATATGGCCCATTTGACATCTCCTTCATAGAAACAGGGGCTTATAACATAAGCTGGCCAACAGTTCATATGTTACCGGAGGATTCTGTACGAGCGCATTTAGATCTTGAAAGTACCATAATGGTTCCAATTCATAACAGCACTTTTGATCTGGCTTTTCATCCATGGTATGAACCCCTAGAACGTGTTCATATTGCTGCACAGAAAAATCAAATTAACTTATCAACCCCTATCATCGGTGAAATATTTAAACCCAAACAACCAGCGATCACTGATCGTTGGTGGAAAAAATACATTAAGAATTAACAGTTGGCACCAGTATGGACTGGATTCAGGTTAATAATAGAAATATTAAAAAAAATTCTAGCTATTAAAGCATGAACTATGTATCTTTTATTATATGAAAAATGCTATTGAATCAATTGCTAGGGATTACTTTGAATCATCGAACAAAGCCAAGTTAAGCGTTATAAGAACGATGTTTTCTGAAAATGCAACTTATTCTTCTGTTGCAACGGGATTGTATTATGGTGTCGATGATATCATGACAATGATAACAGATTTCTTCAGTCAGTATAAAGCACTGCATTGGAATATAAATGAACTTAATGTCATCACGGATTACATTGTTGAAATCCAATTCTCTTTTAAGGCAACAGACCAGTCGGATAAACACATTACTCGCACAGGTATTGAAAAATTGGTCATTGATGGCGGCAAAATACGACACATTGAAATCAGTAAACCATAAATGTAATAACAATGAACCATGATCATCAACCTTATGACTTATGAACGGACTTGACACCACAAATGTACAATGCCCTTGTTGTTGGCAAACTTTTGAAGTCGTCATTGACTGTTCTGTTGAACAACAGGAATACGTTGAAGATTGCTATGTTTGTTGTCGGCCTTTGATTTTGACCGTTACTGTTGTGGATGGTGTCATTCAGAGTGTTGATGTTGAATCTGAAAATAATTGAAAAAATAATAATGAAAAAAATAATACTAATTACTGGAACTTCTAGCGGGCTTGGTATCAGCCTTGCCGTTCAGGCAGCCCAAAAAGGACATACTGTCTATGCCACCATGCGTAATCTGAAAAAAAGAACACTTCTTGATGATGCCGCTACCAAAACTGGTATAAATCTGAATGTCATCATGTTAGATGTTCAAAATACTCAAAGTATCAATGATGCAGTAAATACCATCATTAAAAATGAAGGACGTTTAGATGTTTTGATCAATAATGCAGGGGCTGGTTTTGTTCGTTCAACCGAACAAGCTTCTGAAGAAGAAATCAATTGGGTGATGGATGTCAATTTTATGGGAGTTGTGCGATGCACTAAAGCTGTCCTTCCCCACATGAGAGCACAGCGCAGTGGTCATGTCATGACTATTTCTTCTGTAGGCGGACTGGTCGGCCAACCTTTTAATGAAATTTACTGCGCCGCAAAATTTGCTGTTGAGGGCTACATGGAAAGCTTATCAAGTTACGTAGGGCCTTCATTTGGATTGCACTTTTCTACCATTGAACCCGGTGGTATTGTTAGCGAATTTGCCAATAATGTGATGAAAAAAGTACAGGAATCAGGAGGCATGCTTGATGATGAATATTTGCCGATACTTCAAAAATACATGTCAACAGTTCAAGGCAGATCTGACAGTGGTATTTACCAAACGCCAGATGAAATAGCTGAATTGGTTATGGGTTGTATGGATACGGATCAACCGCCCATTCGTATGAGAACCTCTGAGTGGGGCGAAAACCTGTGTGCCTTAAAAACCAGTGCTGATCCTGATGGGGGGAAAATGCAAAAAAAAGTACTCAAATATTTTCTCGACATGGAGAAGTAATCAATCAAAAATGGTGTTCAATCAAGAACACCATTACCCTTGTTAATGTTGACTTTCAACAGCAATGATGGATCTGGGCAAATTTGTTGCCATAAATACCACATTGAAGGCTCACATGCACCATAAAAATCGCCTTCACAGGACAACAAATCAGTAATGATTTGAAAATGTAAATGAGGACTCCAGCCACCATTTTCATGATGATCACCAAGATACCCAATCTTTTGCCCAGCATCAATCTTATCTCCTGCTGAAACCAACGACAACGTGCCTTCAGATAAGTGTCCATAAAGCGTATAGAATGATATATTATGACCTGGAATTTTATGTTTCATGATCAAAGTATGGCCATAATCCAGTTTTTCTGCATTGTATTGAATACTAAAGACCTTCCCCGGAATTGGAGCATATATGGGTTCTTGTGATTTGGTAAATATATCCAAACCCAAATGAACAGATCGTTTTTCTGCGCAACCTGGACTGGCAAACATTGGCGCCTGATAACAGGCACGGTCCTCTCCATATAATCCAATTGCATAGCGTGCTTTTGCTTGTGTCAGCTTTTTTTCTACATATTGCTGATGTAATGCCGCGTCATGAATCATGTTTAAATGATCTTGTTGTTGATCAAATTTCAACACCATTGATTGATCATTCTCACTAAATTTAACAATCTTTTTGACTTGGCATGCATCAGATGCCAACCAATTGAGAAGATGATCGTATCCTGGGATGACATGGTAACCACAAGCATTCCTCACAATCACATTGAGCAAAGCCACATCACAATATTGGATTTTTAAAAACAGTTGAACCATATGTTCATCAGCGATCAGATGATCATTTGACAATTGATCCAAATAGATCATGAGCATAAAATCAACAGCAAAGCTTGCTTCAAACTCTGTCAAGGTGTGATGTTTACAAAAATTTTTAACCATTAAATCAATGCATGGATATATGTCCTCATCTTTGAGCAAAGACTGCATTAACTGTATTGAAAAACGTTGCATTTTTTCTGGGTTGAACGTGTCATTATTTTCAGCACTTAATCGTGGTTTAATCAGGGTTTCATACCTTTTGATGATCGATTGTAGTGGCACATGTTTTAAACGCTCGTGGTGATAGTGTTTCATTCGTATTAAATCATCATTGTGCCAATTCATAGTTTGTATATAAGCCTTTAAATTTTAAATTGAGATCTCAAATTATATGATGATTCATATATTTCAACCACCTTCTGGTATTACAGATCATTAAAAACCTTACTGAAACCTCTTTATGTAAAAATATCGAAAAAAGTAAATAAATTTTCATTGCTCATATTCTTTATGACAATACAGTTAAAATTCGTGATGAATTCCATATTTTTATAAACTTTTTAATAAATTACTAGGTTTTTTTGATGTTTTCTTATATTATGTACTCTAATGTACAGAATGTACCTCGAGGTACATATTTTGGAGAAAATATGAAATCAGCAGTTTACAGAGCAAGAAAAATCAGAAGCAGAAGACAATCGATTAATACCAACATCAATGCCAAAATAAAATACTTACAAATAAAACTGGTAGAACTCAGTTTTGCAAAAGAAAGTAATTCTGAGCAATATGAAAATATTCTCGGTAGAATTAAAGCTTTACGTTTGGTTGGACAAGAAAAATGAAAAATACACTGATTGAATTGAACAATGGCACCATGGCTATTGTCCATAAGCATGAAGAAGAAAGCTGTTCACAAATCAATGCAACGATTGGTTTTCTGAGGCCTGGTATGAGGTGCCTAGAATACATACATGTAAAAGATTGTGTGCCAGAATGTAAAGGTATCAATGATGCTGTTAATGGTTGGTTAAAGAAAATATATCAACAGAACTTAACGACCATTCAACAACACATCAAGTGTTAATAGTATTAATAGTGAAATAATTTTTCTAACGATTACTATCCAACTAAACCTGATGTAGTTGCGATAAACTTTAGCCTACACAAGTAAGTCTGGTCTGCCCTCAGCAACCTTTAAATACAAAATGCCCAATTAATATATAAAAAATAAAAAAACATTTATTTTTTAGTAAACAATATTGACAATGAGAACAATTATCATTAAGATTGTTTCAAATTAAATCACACACTCAAAAACCTATGTACGTTTGTATCTGTCACGGCATTACTGATAAAGATATCAAGAAGGCCTCAAAAAATGGCGCTAAAAGCCTCAGCGATTTACAAAACATGACCGGCTGTGCAACAGGTTGTGGCAGTTGCGCTACTATGGCTGTAGATTTATTAGATAGTCACAAAAAAGCACCGGCTTCGTTAAATTTTTATCCGGGTCCAAGCGGTATCAATCAGTTGGCCATTCAAGGATAAAATTCCTTTACTTAAATCGAATATTTCATCGTAGAGTGGATTGTGACGAAATAGATTTTATTCAAGATATGTAACCATTTTTTCATAAAGCCATATCACAATTGCAGAATACTTACTTCAATTAACACACTAAAATATTTCTACTTGTTTCATTTCATAATCAGTATAGACAAAATAACTACCCTTTGTTTGATCTTTTAAATTACCACAAAACACTTTGCTTATTTATAAGCAAAGTGTTTGAGGTTTATTTTATTGATGTTATTAAGCGTAGGTAATGAACTAGATATGATGTTTTGACTTGTCCATCATAATATCGCGAGGATTATGAAAG
>CAYGTC010000051.1:0-33345 GCA_964352735.1 uncultured Alcanivoracaceae bacterium
ATTTATAAAAGTACACTTTGTACCTGAATGGTTTTATGAAAAAAATGGCTGCATAGATTGCTTAAATTCACACATGAATTTAATGATCATGTTAATCACTTCAAAGCCATGAAGCTTCATAAACTATTAATAAGGGCATTGAAGCGATGTTTATCCAATCTACTTTGCCATTTTTACCCTAAAATCCATTCTATGATGAAATATTCGGGTTAATGATTCAGATTTGCTTTATTACAGTATTGCAAATTCTATCAATAAACAGTTACTGGAGATACAATGAAAAATAAAAATAACACAGATATAATAAAAGGATTTGATGGCTTGGCTTTAATTGATCTTTTATCTGTGGTTGGTGTTCTGGTCGTTATCAAGCAACTATTAATACCTGTAACATTTCTTTATGCAGGACCTGCTTCAACATTCTCTGCAATGATAATGGCAACCTATTTATTGCATAAAAGAGGGTTGAGTTGGAAAGACTTGGGATTACGTTGGCCACAGAATTGGTTAAATACCTTGGGTTTGACCATCATGACCTTTGTACTATTTGTATTAGCAATGAAAGGCATGAGCTTTATTGTTGGTATATATTTTGAACATACCAATGCCAGTGGAAGATTCGACCATTTGCAAGGAAACATCAAAGCTTATCTAATCGTGATGTTCCTTACCTGGACTCATGCTTCACTTTTTGAAGAATTATTATTCAGAGCTTATATTATCAATAAAACCAGCCAAGCATTGGGTAATGGGGTTAAAGCGCATATTATTGCAGTGTTATTTTCAGCGTTATTTTTTGGGTACAGACACCATTATTATCAAGGCATGTATGGGGCATTAACTACAGGTGCAGCAGGATTGTGTTTTGCACTATTATATCTCTGGTTTGGCAGAACCAATATCCTGCCTTTGGTATTGGCACATGGCATTGCCAATTCTCTGAGTCAAACTTTCAGGTTTCTTGGAGTAAAACCAGATTGATCAGTATTTGCTGATCAACTTCCCTTGATCATCATAATATTCTGTCAAGCCGTTTTTTATGCCATCTGTATAATTGGCACGTGTCATTATTTGCCCATTGTTGTGATAAGTAATATTTTCGCCATGCATAAGGCCATTTTTATAATGGGTAATGCTAGGGTGCTTATTGTGCCGTTTGAAATGTTTTTGTACACCATGTTTCATACCATTATGGTAATTGGTGAGGACTTCGACGGCTTCTTCACCACTGCCAAAGTAACGCGATTCCTCACCATCAATTAAGCCATCCTTATAATGCCTTTTCAGAATTAAACGGCCATCACTCTCTTGGTATTGTTTGTACTCACCCATTCTTTTTGCTGAATTATTATAGCGGGTCTCCAATGCCAAATAACCATTGTTGTGGTATTTTTTGAATGTGCCGCAAAAATTGCCATTGCAATAATCAATGACTTTTTTTATTTTTTTTCCAATGAATACTTCTGACAAGCCATCTAAATAACCGTCTTTAAAATGTTGTTTACTATAATCATTTTCAGAGTTTGTCATGGTGATGTGATAAAAACCATCCAGAACTTTAGTGTTAATTAAATGGAGTTTGCGTCCATCTTGTTGCCTATTGACCGAGATATCTGCACTGCTAACCCTATTAATTGAAGATTCAGCATATATTTCAACGGAAAAAAGTAAAAAACATACCAATGTAAATATTGAACAGTGAGATAATTTCATAATTCTTTTAAGTAAAGTTTTAAATCAGCGCAATAGTTTAAGGTGTATGAGAGATAGAATCAATATCAAATGCGTTCAATCCACAAACTGACGCCACCGAAAGCCTTTTCTAATGGTTTTTGTAATGCCTTTGCGACCAATTCAGGATAATAATTAAAAGCATAATTAGAACCAAACAGCACTCGAAAGGCACTTGAATACATCAACATAGCTTGTAATATGTATTGTTCATTCCAACTCCTGTTTAAGTCAATGGCCCATTCTTTTGGATATTCATAAGGCAAATAGATGTCATGAAAATGAATGATAACTCCTTTTTTTAATCGTGGTAATATTTCAAAAACAATATAGTTCACATCACTGCCAGTTTTTGAAACATGTGATGAATCAATAAAAAGGATATCTCCTTGATTTAAAGTTTCAAAAATACTCACATCCTGAGTCTGTACTTTTTCAACAATAACCTGATTTAATCCTTTGATATCCTTACGCAAAAAATCTCTGGGAAAAGGTTCAATGCAAGTGAAATCAAAAGCATTGTTCAACAAACGATGGTTGACATCAGCTATTAGAAGTGATGAAAAACCACTGCCAACTTCAATCACCTTTTGAGGTTTTAGTCTGTTTAACATCACAAACAACAAGCGCGCATCAAACCAACTGTATTGAGAGTTTTGAATGTAATATTGTGTATCACTGCTGGTTTCTTGCTTTTTTTCAACATAATTAAAGGCTTCAATGAATTGAGGAAACGAATGATTCAATACATCTTGATGATAGCCTTGATTCATATCAATACCAAAGTTATGTTTTTTATCAGACCATATCTGTTCAGCATTGTCGCGTAATTCGTTAGGGTCGCAAATGGCAGAATAAAAATGACCAACAGGATTCTCTAAAGGAATCATATCGTCTGTCGCTAACCATACATTCAGTCGATTGCGCAATTTTCTTTTTATGGTGTTGATCATGATGCTTAATATGGAGGTAAAATCGGACATTAATTATAGCAGAGGCTTGTTGAAGTTAACTATTTTTCTCGATATTACTGTTATGTAAAAGCATAGATAAGATCACTGTCATTCAGTATTACTTATTTCATGATACATGTATAATGAAGGTTTTTCAGCTTGATCTTTATGACTCAAAAACATTCTAATTTGACCCAAGGTTCCATTAAATCGCATTTAATCAAGTTGGCCATTCCATCAGCAATGGGCATGATATTTGATACCCTCTATAATCTTACTGATAATTGGTATGCCGGCATGATTTCAGACCAAGCTTTGGTTGGGCTTTCAATAGCAGGTATGGTGTTTATACTATTGATCGCTGTCACGATTGGCTTGCAAAGTGGCACTTCAGCTATGGTGGCTCCAGAATTTGCCAATGGTAAATTGAATAAAGTACAACGTTGGATTGGTAATTGCCTTGGAATAGGGCTCTTAATGAGCGTTATTGTGTTAGTGGTGGGTTTCTTGTTTACTGATGAATTGATGGGGATCATCAGTGATGATGAACAAGCCAAGTCAGAAGCCTGGCAATACTTATCTATCATCATCCTTGGTAACTTCACGTATGCCATCAATGGCGTTTGTGCAGGCGCCTTTATTGCCATGGGTAATACCGTTATTTATAGAAATGTTTTGATTGCTGGTTTTTTTGGAAATTTAGTACTGAATCCTATCCTCACTTTTCAACTAGATATGGGCATTAAAGGCTTGGCCTTGGCTACATTGATTATCAAAACCTCTTCTGCTGTGTATTTATTTAATGCACTGAGAAAACACAGCAATAATTTTAATTGGCCCCGTTTTAACATACGTCATTGGGCAACATGTTTAAAACAAATCATACCTTCAAGTTTTAATTTTTTGACTGTTATCATAGGAGCGTTTGTGATTATGGCATTTATAGGACGATTTGGCAGTGAAGCCGTCGCTGGTTATTCAGTAGCTGTGCGGCTTGAGCAGGTCTTATTGTTGCCGGTTCTGGGATTGAGTTCAGCTGTTATGGCAATAGTGGGACAAAATTTTGGGGTTGCTGCCCATGATAGAATTCAACAGACTTTTACCACAGCACTAAAAATAGGGTTTGTGGTATCATTGGTTTTTATTCCTATCATGATATTTGCCGGCCCTTTAATGATGGGCTTCTTTACTGATAATGAACAAATCATTGTTATTGGCACTCAATATTTAAGAGCAGATGCAGCAGCTTTTTATGCTTATGTTGTGTTGTTTGCAGCAGTTTCAACATTGCAAGCCATCAAAAAACCCAATTTCCCACTGGTCATTGGTCTTTTGAGGCAATTGATCTTACCTGTTTTAGTCAACTATTTTTTGATAGTGCGTTATAACTACCCAATAGACAGTTTGTTCTGGTCCATTGTGGTTATTGTTAATTTCAGCGCCTTTATTTTATATCTTTACACCCGCAGACAATTGCAAAAGATGGACAGCTTACTTGAATAATATTATTGCTTATACTAGTATTGGAACCTGACTAGAACAAAGACCAAGGAATGATGAAAACTTTCATATTGATATCATTGATATTATCTGCACATGTTTGTGCAAAAAAACCTCAAAAGCTGAATTTCTCGGTCTCTGATGCTGGGACCTTTGATGTGCTCTATCATCGCCCACAATCGACAACAACAGGGGTTGTGATCGGTGGACTAATTGGTGGAAGTATTGAAGAAGGGGTTCGGAAAGGCAAAGATGTTAGTAAAAGAAATCAATTGTTGGAAATCATCACTGATTCCTCGTGCAAAGAGCGCATGTTAAATAGTTTCGTTAAAAAACTAGAAGAAAATGACATTTGCATTACTATGGAACAAGACCCCAAAATAAACAAAAAAAGCACTTTCTGGCTGGATGTGAAAATTCAGAAATGTGGCGTAAAAAAGGCAAACAGTAATAAAAATGAAGTTTTCACTTTTGTTGAATATAAAACAACGGTAAAAATAAAAAACGTTGTTCACAGTAAAGAAAGGTATTCGATAGTAGCCAAAAAAAAATATGAATATGAAAAATTAAGCACAAATGCCGAATTACTTGATGCCGAATTAACCTCTGTTTTAATAAAAGCAGGTAAGAGACTTGCAAATAAAATTATTTACCAATAGACAAGGAGCAATATTATGAAACAATTAACTTTACTGATTTTTATTTTACTTTTACAAGCGTGCGGCAAACCGACTACGCTAAAAGTGCAACATGATGACACTGGAAAATATAATGGCCCGCTCAAGGAACTGAGCGAGTTGTCATTTTTGGCACCTGAATTAACAGATAAAAGAAACGATACAACCAGAATCGGGGCAAAGAAGAATGGTTATGGTAGTGATGTTGGGGATGTCATTACTGAAAAGCCAGTAAAGGAAATTATTTCAGATGCGATATCCACTGCCTTTATAAAAAATGGTCACAGTGTCATTGATGATGGCAGAATTAAAATTGTTGGTGAAATATCAAATTTTTGGTTAGAGTTTGACATCAATTTTTTTACAGTTGAATTTATTGGTGATGTTAAATGTCAGTTAGCTTTCATTGATACCAAAACAGGGCAAGAAATTTACAGTGCAGAATACAGTGGTCATTATGCTAAAAAGAAAGCAGGTGGCGCAAAAAAGACTTGGCAAACAATAATGAGTGAAGCAGTCAATGATTTGATAGAAGATATCATTTTTGATGAAGATCTCAAAGACTCTCTAGAAGAAATTCAATGATTTAAGCGGCCTTTGCTTTATTCACGAATTAAGCAAAGGCCTCTTAAATCATCATGATTCTTTTAGATAACTATTGGGTAACAATTGGGTAACAATTGGGTAATTATGATGCACAGTAAAAAATGTGGTGAATATTATTAACTCATATTCAAGCTGATAAGTTTTTGGTTGGTTATGAATTTACGATCAATGAATGTTCGATACCATTCTTAATTATCGACTCTCAGTAATTTTAAAGCTTCATCAACGACCAGCTCTTTATTTTCAAACAACACAAAGTGTCCTTGTTTCGGTTTGCGAATCACATTGAGTGGGGCATTGATTAAATGCTCTTCAATAAAATCCGCATTTTTATGATTGACCAAAAAGTCTTTTCTACCTTGCATAACAATCGTAGGTTGTATGAGGTTTTGCCATTGATCTTCTATCAATTTTAAATCAGATGACAAGTTCATCATTTCTTTATTGGAATATTTAAGCTCTGGTGCGATTTTCCTTACCAAACGGCCAAAAACGGTTGTGTTAGTTATGCGATTATACCAACGTGGTTTTGACAATTCAGGATCAGCAGGGCCGGCTAATAACAATAATGCGGAAACACAATCAGGGTAATCCATGGCCATTTTCGGAGCCAAAGTTGCTCCATAAGAGTGTCCAATCAATAGTACCTGTTTATCAGGTGATTTTTCTGCTATTTCACATAACCATTGCCCAAGAAACTTAGATTGTTCACTCAGGGTGTAAGACCTTTGCGTTTTATCATTGAACTGAGATAAACCCCAACCAGGCCTGTCGATGGCAATAATGTGGGCATTATCGAGTAATTTTTGATGGTGTAGAAAAGAAGAAAAAAATGACCAACTGCCAGGTGTACCATGAATAAAAATAATTGTGGACTTATCGTGGTTACCAACTTCAACCCAATTCAATTGGCCCATCTCCAATTGTGTTTGTTGTGAAATGGGTTTTGTATGATTTTGATAGTAGCTATTCAAATACTGACGTTCATTTTTTAAAGCTTTTGGCATACAACCTGAAAGGACAATTAAAGCACTTGAAATTAATAAAATTAAAACTAAATCAAGTGGCGCTTTAAATAAAGAATGAATCATGAACAGTCAGATGCGCAGATAAAATCCTGCTCAGTTTAATTGAAAATTGACAGTGCGTCAATGTTCCTATCATGCTTGTGATGCGAATGAATAAAGAGACGCTATTTGTCAGTTCTGGCATTATTAAAATAATGTAACAATATTTAACATTTATTGAATGTGATTTACGCGTTAATACATAGAGCTCTTAAGTTATTGAAAGTATTGATGTGAAAATAAATTTAGTACTCAACTGTATAGGTCTGAGGAGACCATGCTGTCAACACAAACTTGTAAATATGAATGGCTCTGGATTATATTTATAAAGTGCTAATACAATGTTTAAATCAAAACTGCCAACTGATTAACAAAAAAGGAATGACATTATGACAAAGACCGTTCAATTTCACTCTGCATTGATTATTCTGATCTGTATTGTTATGTCTTTTACACAATCAGCGCATGCGATCAAGTTTCCAGATTCTTCCGATCACATCAATTACACAACACATGAACAAAAGTCATTGGATGATTTTATTGTCGAATATGTTGAGGATGATCTGGGCATTTCTGTCATGAATTTTACTGGTAACTATGATAGAAATATCAATAATGATATTAATATACAAGCCAGACAAGCCGTTCTAAGGTCCTTGTATCATCATCATCAAGATATTTATGATTTCGTTTATATTTTCACCACATTTGAATTTGATACTGGTTTAGCAAATGCTTTTGCTGTTTCTCTGAAAAACACGACACAGGGCATTGGGATTGATGCTTTTGATAATTCACAGCATTTTTTCTCACAACGGTTGAAAAATATCATTGATATGGCGGCATTATCGCGTAGGGATTTTAACCCCAATGGCAATGGTTATGATCCGTTATTGGACACAATGGTGCATGAAACCATGCACCATTGGGGTATATCAGTCAACTATCTTGATGCCAATGGACAAGTCAGTGATCGACTGCTGGGCAGAAGTAATTCACACTGGAACTATTTTCTCAATTCTCAGGCTTCGGTAATGTATGGATCCTTTTGGGAAGAAACTTCACCAGGTGCATTCGACACAACTGACATACGCCATGGCTTAAGTCCCCTAGATTTGTATCTTGCAGGTTTTTTAGGTAAGGAATCAGTTCCAGATTTCTTTATCATCAATAATGCCGATTCTGGCGAGAGCACGGATTTGCCTCCGCCCATAGGCACCAGTGTTAATGGAGAAAAAGAAACCATTTCAATCAATGATATCATTGCTCACGAAGGACCAAGGGTGCCCAATCACCTCAATGCCCAAAATGAATTTAACGTAAAATTTGTGTTACTTAAATCTGCAGATGAACAACTCGATGAATCTCAATTGGCCAGTCTTTATTTGTTACAAGATGCATTTCAGAAACGTTTTTATGCAGAAACCAGAGGTGTAGGGCACGTCATATTTCCACAGAACAATAATGATCAGCAAATATCAGACCCTGCAACACTGAATTTTAACGCTCAACTTAATGATGCTTTTGATTTAAATGGTGCGGTCAACTTTTTGAACAACGCACTCAATGATGATCACTGGCAAGATTCCAAGGCAACAAAAGTCAGAGATACTGTTAATGTCATACAGGCTTTAGCATTGATTGTTGAAGATTTTCCACAAATGCAATCAGCATTAAATGCTGCCATCTTATGGATAAACAATCATCAAGCGGCGAATAATGATGAACTGGCATGGATGTTGATCAGTGGAGTGTTGAATACCGATAAACGCCAATCGGTTATTGAACAATTACTCAACGCTGTCAACGCTGATGGCGGTTGGGGCTTTTCTGTTTACGATCAATCATCATCTTACGATACCACATTGGTGTTAAATGGTTTGATGACCGCTCAAGGTATAAACCCGTTAATTAGCAGCAAAAACAAACAATACATCATTGATCAGATCAATACTGACCATGGCCTGTCGTACACTGAAAATGGCACCAGCAGTATTTCTGCCTCATCACTGTTGTTGCCCATAGTTGCTGAAATCTCCAATGATCCACAGGATTTAGCTGATCTAAAACAGTATGTGATTAACACAAAATTACCTGATAACGGTTTTGGCAGTGAAGCAATCTCGAGCCCACACGAAACGGCTTTGGTGATTAAAGCCTTGGAGTCAATTCAATCAATCGATGATGAATCGAATCAGAATACCATCAATTTGGCTCGATCTGCATTAAATACCATGCAAAGTACAGATGGCTCTATGCGTGGCAGTGTGTATTCAACAGCGCTTGCCATATCGGTTTTTAATAACAATGATAAAGCGAATTTATCTTTTGCATCGGTAGAACTGAATAACACTTTTGTCGTGTCAGGTGAACACATAACGCTCAACTATCAGATCAACAATACCGGCAATACAGATGCGACAAATGTAGAGGTTTCTGTATACAGCAATGATATATCTACTGACAATATATTGTTAGAAACCCAGCTGGCATTGGTGGCTGCTAATGATGCTGTCAGTGGTGCATTTACCATCGATACCTCAACTTTAAGCGGCGACAATAGGCTCATTGTTGTATTGGATCAAGCCAATACCGTTTCAGAGAGTAATGAAGCAGACAATACTTTCACAACGGTTATCAATGTCACGCCAGTCTCTGATACACCAGAGTTGGTATTTAATTACAACCACATTAATATTGCGCCAGATCAGTTTAATCAATTGCCCGTTTTGGTCACTGTCAACGCAGAAGTCATGAATTTATCATTGATCGATGTTGATGATGTATTGGTCACATTGAATGTAATCAATACAGACGGGTCAATGACCGAATTAACCTCACAAACACTGAGTTTAGGTGCCCAATCCTCATCAGACTATCAACTCTCTGCTCAGATCAATCAGGCCAATAATGACTTGAATTTCAAAATCATCATAGACCCTTTGAATGCGATAACAGAAGTCAATGACAACAACAATCAACACGACTTAAGAAGTGTCAAAGTTTCTGCTGTAGATGTCACGTTAAACAGTGAGGACATCAATATTCCATCAGCATTGATTGCGGGCAATAATTATGATGTGGATTACGCGGTTAAAAATATAGGCACTGATTTAGCATCGGCTTTTGATGTTAAAGTCTATGCAGAAAAAGATGGCAACAGTCAATTAATACATCAATCACAAATTTCTGAATTAGTTGCAGGATCAGCTTTGTCAAGAACATTTAATTGGCAGCCGTCTGCAGCAGGAAACCACCAATTGACATTTATCGTTGATGAATTGGCGGTTTTACCTGAAACTAATGAAAACAATAATCAAGTAATAATCCCTGTACAAGTGCTGGCCAATACACAAACCAATGTGCGCATTAATGCTGATGATGTCATTGTGATGCCCGATCCAGGTTTGCAAGGTCAGGATTTACAATTGTCTGTCAATATTCACAATGATTCTTCAATCAATGCAGATGGCTTTGCTGTCAGCTTATACAGATCACATGAAAATGGACAGCCCAATACTTTGCTGGCCACATTAATCAATGATGGAATGGCTGCAAATGCTTCTGAAATGATGAATTTCATGCTTGAGGGAACGCCATTAAGTGGACACATCGAATTCATCATCACCATTGACAGCGATAATGATCTCCTTGAGTCTGATGAAAATGACAATACGGTATTTAAGACCATCAATATCTTATCTCAAGCGGATGTTTACGTATCGAGAGCAGGGGTACAGTTGACGCCGTCAATTCCTGTCTTGGGTGTGCCTCTTGATGTTGTTATTAATGTCAGTAACTTGGGCGAACAAGATGCCAATAATGTCAATGTGCACCTTTATCATGATATTTCATCACAATCCAATCCAGTATTTATAGACAATCAAGTCATTGACTTGCTTTTAGCGGGGCAGTCGCAAACCGTTAATTTTAGTTTCAATTTTCCTGATAATGCAGACATTGATTCGCTCACAGTCAGGGTAGATGAAAACAACCTCATTGAGGAAACCAACGAAAATAATAACACTGCCACTCTACAATTCAGCAATCAGGATCAATCATTGTACGTCAGCCACCGTTATTTTTCGCCCAATGGAGATGGCAATCAAGACAATACTGTGATTGCTTTTAATGTTGATGAAGCATCAAATCATCAAATCACAGTGCTTGATGAAAATTACCAAACCATAAAAACATTATCACCTCCCACATTCCTCAATAGTCAGTTTGGCGAGGTGCTGTGGGATGGCCGCAATAATGACAATGTTGTTGCACGTGATGGGCAATACGTGATTCAACTGGTTAATAGCCAACAATCGGTAATAGCACAATCATTGGTGACACTGGATAACAACCAGTCTTCCCTGATTGCCGCATTGGCAGAAAATAATGGTTATTTCTCTGACCTGAATTGTCTTGGCAGGAGTTTTAGCCAGTTTGTTTTTGCTAAAGATGGCAAAAGCGCATTTGTCAAAGGGTTCATAGACAATAATGGCGTCTTTCGAAGAGGTATCTATCAAGTAAAAAATGATGCTTCGAATCTCTCAACAGTAATTTCTGATAGTTTCCTTGATGGCAGAGAGTTGATTATCTACTATGTATTGGACAATGGTGATTTGTTATTTTTGCTCAAACGTAACAGCAGTGATTATCAATTTTTTATAAAAAAACAGTCTGATGGCGTGATCAACCAACTCAATTACCCATCCGGAATATCTTTCAGTGTCCCAAGTGTTATGGCCATCACACAAGAATTTGCCATCATTCAACAAGGCTCTGATGGGGTATTAAGGAAATTACCCTTTGACAACACGATTGGGCTTGAAACCATGCAACTTTCCCAATCCATGACCTTTGAAACCGAACTCAATACTGGTTTGTTAATGAGTGTCAGTGGAAGCGATTTCCCACTCAGAGATCTATACTTCATTGATTATGCCTTCAATAACGAGCAATTAATTGTTGAAGATATACATCCAGATGATATACCTCAACTCAATTTAACCCTCTCAAGTGATCAAAAAAACTTCGTTTTGAATCATCAGAACCAAATCAAAGTTTATTCTTTACAAGATAATGTTGTAATCAATCTTTTTAACCAAAGTGCAAATAACATCAATGATGTGGGTATCAATACCCACAATGAACTGCTTTTCTTTAACAGTGATACCAGTATTACATTAAAAAACTTAAATGATTCAACCCTTTTGCAAACCGATACCACTTTTGTCATGGAAGATTTTGGTACACTTTTTGATCATGTTTTCTCTGTAGCTGTAATTTTGCCATCAGATAATGAAATATTTTTTGATAGAACAGCCGCAATTGATGCTTTTCCAGTTCAAAATTTGGTTGATTTTACCGTCAGTTCAGATAAAAAAGAAATGTTGTTATTGGTGGAAAATAATTTAATAGAAGTGTTCAATTCGCCGCCTTGTGATTTCTTTTTTGATTGTAATCAATGGCCAGATACCGTTCAAGGCAAAGTGGGTGCCGTATTAACCGCGATCAAATTAAACTATCAAGACCCTCAAAATATAGTTGTAGAATCCTCAGTTATTGATGTGTATTCAACTTTTGAGCAAGAATCAAATTTATTGAGTTTGCATCCCATACAAGAAGGGCGCAGTCATTATGTTCGCATCAATGACAGAGCAGGGTCGAAACAAAAAATACTCAACCGTCAATTACTTGACGGGGTCTTGATTACTGAAAACAATGATCAGGACATAACCATTGTTAATAGCTTTCCTCACTTTTATAGCTCTGATATTAATAATTCTCATACATTAATTCCCAGCCGAAACACCATTGATATCTTTAATCAATTCTATGTTAACACGTTCAATCAATTGGGAGCATGTGAAGCCAATGGTAACTATCACTATATTTATCGCTCCAAAAACAACCTCTATGCTGATGTTCATTTGACACGCAATCAACAAGCCATAGAAATTGAAACCACTGCTTTTGATGAGAATTTTGATCACTACGACATACATTGGGCATCATCTGAAAACCCAAATGTATGGCAGCTGCTTTACAGTTCGGTCAATAGTACTGATCAAGAAGTGGTGTTGAATTGGATACCTGATGACAATGGTTTTTATCAAGTGCGTATCCAAGCTTATGACCGGGCAGGCAACAAGGCACAAGACATCGAAAATATCTCAATAAATAACAGCAATTCAGACATTACCGATATCACTGTTTCACCCAATTATTTTTCGCCCGATGGCGATGGCAATAATGACAATGTTACTATTGCTTACCAAGTACTTACCGCCACAGAAGTGTTGGTCAATATTACTGATAAAAATGGCCAACTCGTTCGTACCATTAACAATCAATACCTGACAGTACCAGCGATTGATGAGTTAAGCTGGGATGGTAAAGACAGCAACGGAGCACAATTGCCAGATGGAGAATACAGAGTAGAGGTTCAAGGGTTTGTCTACACCGTATTTTTGGATACCACTCCAATAGTCACCAACAATTTAGCCATGTCGCTCAATCGTCCATCCGTTTCATCAGAAGGTTATGCTTATGTGTCGCAATTGAGTTTTCCCATCAATCTTGTGGACATTGTTAAAAGCCAGCATGACGATTATGCATCTCATGACTATCAAATATTTGATCTAGACACTGGACAATGGCAATCAATGGAGCCGTTATCAATCATATTGAATAACGAAAATATCGAGCAAGTCATGATGAGTCAATTGCGGCTTGAAATTACAGACAAAGCCGGCAATCGTGGATTTTCAATGATTGACATACCTGCAACGCACTATAAAAAAGTTGAACTGCTTAAATTTACAGAAAATAATGAGATTGGTTCATTCGAATTATTTGAGTTTTCTAATGAATTTCCGAACCCCTCAAGCGCGCCAGAAGTGGTCGACTGGTCAAATGGAGAAACTCTGGCCTATGCCATACAAGCCTTTGATTATCAGGCCATAGAATCCATTACATTCAGAACAAGTCACATTAATGATCAGCAAAATATCATTGTCAATGAAAAATTGGTCAACGCTTTACCAGTATCTTCGGCCATGCGCTACAAACCTTCGGTTTTTGTGGGTAATAATGCCAATGTAAATGCCTTGTTCGATATCACTATTGATAACACGGCTTTACCGATACTGATTGTTGAATTACACGAAAATGATTTCCCTCAGACAGAAAATCCTATCGATGTTGGCATTGAATTAAAACAAATCGGGCAAGAAACACCAATCCTATTGACATCTCAAATTCAATTTATAAACAATCAAAACAATGATGGTGAATTGGCTGTTAATTTGTCAGAAATCGATTTCAGCACAGATTTTGATGCATCATCATTGGGATTAAACGCCCAACAAGCCTATTTAGATATCATCAATACAGTTCCATATAATGAATCATTTCAATATATTTGGGCTTACCAAAATGGAGCGGTTGATACCACAAATGAGACACTCATCGCGACTGACACTAAATTGGGTTCAGTTTTAAACATACAAGCCTACAGTCCTGATTTTGTTGATGTAACCGAGAATTATGTTTCAAGATTATATATCCTTAACCCCAATGCCTGTAAAGTGAATAGAGAACTGGTATGGAATGGTACTCTATCCAATAATGAATCATTGGGTTCAAATGTGTTGGAGATAAATAACGATTTTTGTTTAACTCCTGAATTATCATCCAAATTTTATGTTGGAGAATTTTGTAACAATACTGACCATAATAACACTGCCATCAGGTTTGATTTACAGGCCAACAACATTGATGCACTGTCTAACCGACCTTTTTTGGTTGAGCTTTATCAAACACATGAAACCAATCAACAAGATTTGATTTTTGCTGACACCAATCCACAATTACAAAGTGATGGACAGGGTGGTTTCAGTTATCGTCGTAGCTTTGATTTTGACAGACCTTCAATTGGCCAAGGCACATTCCGTTTTAATATGGTGATCTATGATGATGTTGGAAATATATTGGGCGAAGGTATCGAGTTAACAATAGATGATTCTGCCGCAGTAAACATGATTAATCAACCACAAGAAAATGTATTGATTTGTGCTGAACAAGCTTCAAATAATCGCAAAATCATGCTGGGTTCAAGGGTGGCAGTGGACAGTGCTTCTGCATATTTTCTGGATGCGCAATTGGTTGTCAATGGGGCCAATAGCAACAACAATGATGTCGTATATCAAGGGTACAATGATTTTTCTATTCTTAAAGATAATGCCAATGAAGTGGAGTTGATGACCACACTGGAAAACGTCAATCAAGGCAATTTTCAAGCCACTTTATTGGTCGAAACCTTCAATGCGTCAGGCATAAGTTCTTGTAGCACGGTCAACTTCAATGTAGATGCCATGGTTGATTATGACCTGATTGATGCGGCTCCAACCATTGAACAAGATGGTCGGTTATTCAATTTATTCTCTCCAAATAATGATGGTATTAAAGATCAATTCAGTTTGGTAACCATTCAGGCCAACGAGAACCTTCACATTGAAGTACAATTGTACGAAAGCCCTGCCAACACATTGCTCGGTACCATCATTTCGCGTTCATTATTCAACACCACCACTGACCAACTTAATTGGGATGGTTTCTTGGATGGTGAGTTAGTAAACGATGGAAATTATCAGATGGTGATGACCATCAGTGATGATTGTGGTTTGTTCGAAGAGGTGAGTTTTCCAATCACTATTGATACCACTGCGCCATCAGCAACATTCATATCACCAACTGATGCCAGTGCCCTCAGCAGCATCAACAGAGTCATTATTGACATTCAAGAGGCCAATTTACTCAATAACCGTGCTGAAATTGAGTCACAAATTGCTGAACGAATCCATGTTGAATTCTTTTATAACAATGTCTGGAATGCCTTAAGTTTGCAAGAATTGATCATTAACCCGCAAACTTCAGTTTATCAAGCCCAATTGGATTGGAACTTAACAGCTTTGCCGGCAGCAATTTACCCTTTAAGAATCAACATTGAAGATAGGGCAGGCAATCGTTCAAGTACACAAATCAATCCTGAATTGATTTCAACACAAAATATATTCTGGAGCTTCAGTGCTACGCCTTTATACATTTCACCCAATGCTGATAACCGACAAGATGCGCTGAATATTGCATTCGGTCTCTCAGTAGAGGCTGTGATCAGTGTTTCGGTAGTGGATATCAATGATAATATCATCACAACAGTGATCAGTGATCAGACATTTAATACTGGTGTGCAACAGTTGTCATTCAATGGTATGCACAATACACAAATATTGAATGATGGTGTTTATCAGGTTCGCATTGAGGCCACTGACGTACTTAATGTTAATAATACCAGTACATTAACATTACCTTTCACCATTGATAATACAGCAGCTGAGCTTCAATGGCTCTACCCGAATCAGGCAGTGGTCAAAGGCACTGTTAATGCGCAGGTTTCAATCAGTGAAAGCAATATCCAATCTGTGCTGGTTAATCATCAACAACGGCAGCCGCTGAGTCCACTGAATGGTATTTTCAATGGTCAGCAAACGGGTATCATTGATGTGATGGATTTATCTGAGCTCAATGAAACCACCCACCAATTCACTGCTGAGGTTACAGATCTGGCTGGTAATATGACTTCATCGACCCTGGATTTTGTGATAGACAATACGTCACCTCAATTAGATGTGGTGACTCCGGAGCAAGGTTTTGTCATCAGTGCCTCTCAGTCCATAGTTTCCATCAACGGGAGTATCCTTGATGAGCACTTTGAACGGTATGAGATCAGTATTGCTGAATCAGCCGACGTGCCAATGTGGCAGTCACTTTTTACGGGTAATGAGTTAACAAATGGCACTGATTTTGAATATTTGTGGCAAACAAATCATACCGATGGTGACTATTTATTGAGGATCAGGGCGATAGATCAAGCCAATTGGATGACTGATCAGATCATTACTGTGACCATTGATAAAACGGCACCACAGTCAGAAATCACCACACCACAAAACACTGCAATAATAGGAAAGTCACAAACAATCTCAGGTACGGCACAGGATCAGAATTTTGATTTTTACACCTTATCTTATCGACTCAATACCAGCGACCAGTGGCAATTGTTCCACACCAGCCAAAGTTCTGTTGAGAATGGGTTGCTAGGACAATTACCTGAATCACTGGTTGATGGTGAATATGATTTGAGATTGACAGTTTATGATAAAGCAGGGCAGTTTACACAAACCAATATAAGGGTAACACTCGATGCTTTAGCTCCACAAGCGCCCAATGCATTGACCATTGAAACCATTAATAATAGAGATGTTTCATTACAATGGCAATCAAGCAACAGCAATGACATAGCTGGTTATCAAGTCTACAGAAATGGTGAATTACAGACTGCACAAACCATAACCAATAACACTTATACCGATGTTGCGCTGATTGATGGGGACTACCACTACTGGGTTGTGGCAATTGATGTTGTTGGCAATGTCAGTGATGCCAGTAATACCGTGGCTGTGACCATAGATACCACACCACCAATGGTCAATATCATCACGCCAGCAAATGGTCAAAGAGTCAATAACACAGTTGAAGTGTTTGGTGATGCTTATAGTCAATTGGATTTTGAATCTTATCAAGTTTATCTGCGGGCAGAGGGCGATACGGCTCCTGGTACATTGATCAATGCTTCGCCAATTGCCGTCAACAGTGGATTATTGGCTCAGTTTGATACCACTGCTCTGATACAGGATCATCATTACATCATACGTTTACAAGCACTAGATAATAATAACAATATCGCCACTTGGGAGCAGCAAATATATGTTGATAATACCGCTCCGTCAATGCCGCTCAATTTAACTGGGCAACTCCAGGGAAACAATGCCGTTTCATTACAGTGGGATGCCAATAATGATGGTGATTTAGCAGGGTATTTGGTGTTGTTCAATGGTGTGGTCATCAGTGGTGCAGGTGATGGAAATGCAACCATAGCCAATGCCATCGATGCCACCAGTTTTACAGCCAGTATCTTACCAGATGGCAATCATGTGTTTAATATCATTGCCATCGATTTAACGGGTAATTTAAGTGCTATTAGCAATGATTATTCTGTCAATATAGATGCTAGAGTACCTGATACCAGTATCATTACGCCTTTTGAAGGACAAAAAATTGAAAGTCCCATCATTTTTGAGGCCATCAGTGTAGATACCGATTTAGCCAACATTACATTTGAATATTCAACCGATGGCTTCAACTGGCTACCAATGGCCATTGACCAAGAGCCACCTTATCAAACCAGCCTTAACCCACAAACATTGAACTTAACATTTGGTGAGGTTTTCCTCAGAGCTTTTGCGACCGATACCAGTGCACAAATTGATGCATCGCCCGCACAATTAGCTGTTGAATATGCCGATTTGACAGCACCAGCCGCAGTTGCTGAATTGACTGCTATAATAAACGGCGCTGATATCACGCTTAACTGGCAACACAATACCGAGAGTGATCTTCAGGGCTATGTGGTTAAGCGTACAATCAATGATCAAACAAGCACCTTGACCACTCAACCCACAGTCAATAACCAGTATGTTGACAGCAATCTTGCAGATGGCCAATACAGATATGAAGTGTTTGCCATAGATCATACTGACAATCACTCACAAGGGGAATCAACTGCGCTTCTACAGGTGTTTTCAATCACAGTGAAGCAGCCGTTTTCTCCAATACTTGAACCCGCACAAACATACCTACAAGGTCAGTCACCACGACAGGACGGCGTCATTAAAGTCATGGTCAATAATGCCAACGGTAGCCAAACTTTGACAGATCTTGATCTGTCCTTAGACCAGAAATTCATCAGCCCAATGATAGAACTGGCCAATGGCATCAATGACCTTGCTGTTGTCCAACACATCAATGCGGGCCACACAAGCAGAACCAATACTGTCCAAGTAGAACGCAGTCCAACCCCGCAAGTACCAATGAATTTTCAGGCCAATGCTATTGGTCTTGATGTGCAACTCAATTGGCAAGTGCCCGATGGCAATACCTTGGGTTACATCCCGTATCGAAATGGGCACGCCATAACACCGACCACATTATTATTCACTGGATTAGACTTTGAAGCCAGTTCCAATGAATTTTCTGTTTTCAATGTGCTTGATGGCAGTTTACAAACAGGATGGAACCCATCATTCAGTGATTTGACCAATGAAACTCCAGCCTATTTCCAGATCAATTTTGATCAAGCCCGCTTGTTAAGCGCCTTTGAAATCCATTGGGGTACCGATGGTAGCACTATCACTACACCGAGTCGTTACCATGTTCAATACCAATCATCCGTTGGATGGGTCACTGTAGCTGAATTTAACCGAGATACTCAGACAGTCACAGAAGCCATCACCAATATTTCCACTGATGTACCCTACTTAACTGACAGCATTCGAGTGGTAATGGCAACATCCCCAGGTGTCTTTGAATTGATCAGTATTGCAGAATTACGCATCATACACCAACCTTTAACCAACGATACCTCGCTGACCATCAGCGAAAACGATGGTCAATATACTTATCAAGTTGCTTCAGTCAATAATCAGGGCTTTATCAGTGACAAAACCTCAGCCATCACGCTGGATATTGGGGACGTCATTGCGCCTGATGCCGTGGTACTCAGTGGCGAGGTTTCAGGAGTTAACAATACCAACATCAGTTGGAGTGCCAGTGCATCAGCCGATGTCAGTCAGTATTGGGTTTTCAGAAATGCCAACTTAGTTCATGTCACCACAGACGCATCGGTGTTGAATTATACTGATACTGCATTGGCCAATGGCAGTTATGATTACACCGTCAAGGCGGTAGATGCCGCGGGTAATGTTTCTGCTGACTCTAATACAATCACACTAACAATTGAACAACAACTGTTGGATGCTCCAGAAAATCTCACCATACAAGTTGAATTGACAGGTGGTGCATTGACTCTGAATTGGCAAGCCATATCATCAGTACAATTGCAAAATTACCGCATTTATCGATCAGTCGTTTCAGGCAGTGATTATATGGTAATTGCTGATACCACTGACAATGTCTACACAGACACAGGGCTAACCAACGGTACCCGTTATTATTATGTGGTGGTTGCTGTTGATACTTTTGGTAATGAAAGTCAGTATTCAAATCAGGTCTCAGCCATTGCAGCGGATGGCTTGGCAGCATCCATGCCTGTCATCACCTCACCAACAGTGCACGGTGCTGCGATTTCAGTCAGTGACAGTTTCATTGACATTGCAGGCAGCGCAGATCCGGGCGTGTTGGTTGATTTATACATCAATGGCAATTATACATCGACCATACAATCTGAAACTGACTTCAGCATCAACCAACAAAATCAATTTGATGACATCGATACCATACGCCTCAGTCAATCCGGTCAATGGGCCGCTTATACCGATCATGGTGACAGTTTGATTGTTAAGAATATAGTGACAAACGAAAGAACCAGTCGCTTTTTCGATTTTCCAGAATTTACCTGGAACAATACAGGGGATAAACTCTACATCATTGGCTTTGATGATCAGTTTGGTGGCTACAAAGTCAGTACTTATGATACCAGATTAACTGAAATCAGTATTTTATTGCGTGCTGATGACATCATTTCTGCAGTACCTTCGCCTGATGAAAGTCAATTGATTTATCAAGGTGATTATTTCAATCCACAAACAGCACAAAATGAAAGCGGATTGTGGTTATTTAACATCAATAGTGATCAAACCGTTAATGTTCCATTGAACGGCAGTATATCAACCACTAATGACAGCATCAAATGGTCCGATGACGGGCAGTACATCAGCCTTATCAATACCAATGACAACAGCATACACTTGTATCATGTGCCTTCTCAAAATCTGACGCAAATTGACACAGAGGTTAATGGTAATATCGGCAACTCCAGCCATGATTGGTCACCTGATAACCGCAGTTTCATCTACGATAAGGTTGATGGGCAACAACAATTGTATCAATATGATGTGGAAAACGCCCAAATTACGGCCATTTCACTGCCAGAGTCTTCTTTTGCTTCAGCACTTTACTCTACTGATGCTGAACAAATCATCTATCGTCAAGGGTGTTGTAATTTGCAGCTTTTTGATGTGAACAATCAAACATCAACCACCATCTTTCAGGGACAGTCAAGCATCCGATCATTTATTTGGAGCTCCAAACACGGCATATTGATAGTCACCAATCTAAAGCTCACACAATTAAGTAGCCCCGGAGGTTTCGTCTTTAATAATGTCATGCTTAACAGTGGATCGAACGACATACATGTGCTTGCTCGAGATGGTTCTGGATTAGCCTCTGATCCATCATTGCCAATAACTATCGAATTGCAAGCCAGCGGCATGGCTGATTTAAGTGTTGATAGGGGTGATTTGGTCATCAATCCGCTCAATGCCTTACCTGATCAGGCAATTGTGGCATCAGTCTTAATTCAAAACACAGGAGACACACCCGCCATTGATGTGCCAATACAAGTATTGATGACCCTCAATGATGGGACTGTCATTGATGTGACACCGTCTGAAAATCGAATCAGCCTCGGTGCAGGACAATCAGAGTCGCTGTTCATTGATGTGGGGCAGGTCTCAGTCATAGGAGATCACGTAGTGCAAGTGATGCTTGATCATACCAATGAACTCACAGAGAGCAATGAAAGCAACAACAATGTCTTTAAGTCCTTCAGTGTTGTGGCCGACCTTGAACCCAATTTACAACTGTTTGTTGCTCCTCAACAATTGGCACCAGAGCAATCTGCAGAAATATCCATCACAGTCAACAACCCGGGTGTTCTGTTCAATGGTCAAGTCCAACTGAACATTACCGACCAAAGCGGATTCTCTGTAGAAAATAATCGTCAATACCCAATACAAAATTTACAAAACAATGACAGTTTAAGTATTAACGACCAATGGTTGACTCAGGGACTTTTCTCAGGTGATTATCAACTGTCGGCCACCTTACTTGCAGACAATGGCACAGAGATAGAACAACTCATCAGGTCCGTTTCAATACAAGCTGTGGCTGAATTTCAGGTCATGCTTGATGTCACCTCCAGTACCATTGAACAGGGGAATAACTTATTGTTTGCGACCGAAATCAGCTATCTCAATGGCAATGTTGCCCAAAATGCTCAACTCAATTGGCAAGTCATCAACGCAGACAACCAACAAATTCTATGGGACAATCAGCAACAACTGTCTGCTATGTTGCCGGGTTTTAACACGGTGATTAATGGCCAATGGGCAAGTGCGGATCTGTCAAGCAGTGGTGATTATATGTTAAGGTTGCATTTCACAGCAGATAACGATCAACAAACCTTGAACATACCGTTTTCAGTGGTTTCGGCTCAACAAGTCATTGATTTAATGGGGCAGATTGAAGACAATCCAAGCCAAATCATATTGGGTCGAGATTTTGTGGCATCTTATCAATTAGATAACATCGGTGATCAGGATTTGGCCAATATTGATGTTAATTTGGCTTTGTTGGATGCAGAGACATTCACCCAAATATCCAGCCAAACCAGTACCGTTTCATTGACCACGTCTGAAAACATCGCATTAGATGCCCAATTCTCAACACAGCTACTGGATGATCAAAACTACTTATTGGTATTAAAAGCCGACTTGTCATCAGTGGGACTGAGTGACCAACAGTTATTGGATAGCAGAACAATGACCAGCATTGATGCGCAAGGGCCAGAAATTACCTTGATCAATCCACAAAACAATGCATTGACCACAGCCAACCCTGACATCAGGTTTACTGTGCGCGATCAATTCACACAGATCAGTGCCATACAATTGTCCAGCCCGGATGTTAATCAAGGCCAACCGATTGACATCAACATCAATGGCTTTAATCAACAATACCATTATCCATTGTTTAATCTTGCAGATGGTCCATATCAGTTTAGCATTACTGCCATCGATGCCAACAGCAACAGCAGTCAGCAGCAATTTTCTTTCCTCGTCGATGGCACAGCACCGATCATTGAAATCAGTGGAGTGGCTGATGGTGAACTATATAACAGCACCGTCACAAGCCAAGTACAAATTAGTGATGAAAACCTGCAAAGCTCGCAAATAATACTGGATGGTCAAATCATCAATGCCACTCAACAAATCAGCCAAGAGGGCAGTCACCTGTTGATTGTTAATGCCATAGATGCAGTGGGTAACCGCAGCACTCAGAGTGTCGGTTTCCGCATTGATTTGACAGCGCCACAAGTTGACATCACTTTCCCAGAAAATAATGCACAATTGAGCAATGACACCACCATGGTTGCCGGCAACACAGAACCGTTTTCTCAAGTGACTGTTGTCATCGGCAATTACACAGCAACCGTCCAATCGGACAATAATGGTGATTTCAGTTTTGTCAATGTGCCATTACAATCTGGTAACAACACCATTCAAGTACAGGCACAGGACCTTGCCACCAATACCTCACAAGCAGCAATAATTACCGTCACTGTGGCTGCTGCGATTGATGTGCAAGCAAGCATGGATCTGATGCCGACAGCACCGATTGAACAAGATTTGGTTATAAATTATCAACTCACTAATTTAACCAATAACGTGCTCACTGACTTACCAGTGCGGATCCAATTATTTGATGGCAACAACAATACATTGATCGATACACAGACCAATAATGCCAATCTCAGTGCAGCGCAAGCCATTGAACAGAGCATGCAGTTTTCAACTGCTGGTTTGATACCTGAAAAATACGTGGTATTACTCAGTGTCTTCATAGACAACCAATGGCAATTCAAAGATGGTGGTCAATTGGTTCTGAAGGACACCACGGCACCGCAAATCACCATCAATGTGCCTGTTGCCGATCAGTTTTACCCCAATCAATTAGACAGTTCAGTGGTGGTAACAGACCAGTACTCAGCTGTGCAGCACGTTAATTATCAAATCGATAACACAGGTAACTGGATACCAATGGTCAACAGTGGTGACAGCCATTTCATTGCCGAATTATCGGCATTAAGCCATGGTGAACATCAAATAAAATACCAAATGTCTGACATCAATGATAACCTCAATGAAACCAATAACAGACGTTTTGTGGTTGATAATAATGCACCTCAAATTACAATCATTAATCCTGTTGATGGAACGCTGACCAATCAAAATGTCCAGATAAACTATCAAGTCAGTGATGACAGTGTCGTCAATGTTCAATCATTGCTCAATGACATATCTGTCCAAAACGGAACAATCATCAGTGATGAAGGGCATTATGAATTGAGTGTTTCGGCCACAGATCAAGTCAGTAACAGTGCACAAAAATCAGTTCAATTCATCATAGATAAAACGGCACCAAATATAACCATCAACGACTTGGTTGACGGTCAACAATTGGACATCAATCTGATTAACATCAATGGCAGCACCGAACCACGAGCCAGAGTCACGCTCAATAACGAGGGTGCACAATACCAGATTGTGGCGGATGAAAATGGCCAGTTCACTTTTACAGACATTGCACTCAAAGATGGCGATAACCCGCTGCGCTTTGCCGCCACAGATCAAGCCAACAATGCCAGTGCAGAAACACTCATCACTGTGACATTTACCAACAGTGGTCAATGTCAAATCTTTGGCTTTAAAGGCGCAACACCTTATAATGTCATGGTGTTTGATGACTATCAAGCCCAGTCATCCTCAGTGGGAGGTCGCATTGCAGCGGCAGGCAACATCAATATCAATGACTACACAGCTGGTGAACAACTGACACTTGATGGTGCCAATGACGTGCTGGTTTCAGGCGCAGACATTAATTTTGCCACAGGCCAAGTGTTCTTTGGTAATATTTTAGCTGCAGGGCAGGCCAATATTGGTCAAGATGTGATTGATAACATGCACCCCAATGCACAAATCATTTCACAAGCCATTCTGCCAATAGACTTCGCCAGTACATTCGATGATGTGAGTTTATTCTCTTCAGGATTGGCACAGCTGCCAGTGAACAGCAGTCACGTGCTCAATAATGGTGTACTTGAATTGCAAGGGGCATGTCAGATGGATGATCAGCAGGTTTATCAGATTACCGCACAAGAATTGTCACAAACACGATCAATCAGCAACTGTCGATTTGATGCGATTGATGATGCACCGTATATCATCATCAATGTCTCAGGATCACTGGTCAGGTTCAATCAGTTTGATGGCACAAGCTTGATTGACATCAGCCAAAAAGTGATCTTTAATTTCACACAAGCAACAGCCGTTCATATAAATAACAGCCAGATATTTGCCAATGTCCTTGCGGTGAATGCAACCATAGGGCAACCAGTGGCAGTAGATCTGATATTCAGTAATGGGTTTGAATCAGCTGATACAGCTGGCAGCACGATAACAGGGCAGATCATTGCCAGATCATGGCACAGCAACGGTATGATGAATCACAAACCACTACAATGTACAGGCAGTATACCGATCAATTCTGCACCATTGCTCAAAGACATACAAGTCAATACCAGCACAGATCAGGCCATCCAAATCAATGTCGATGCCATTGATGAAAATCGCGATGGGCTCATTTATCACATCATCGATTTACCGCAATCGGGTTCGATAGAGGGCAATCCTCCACTGTTTCTTTACAAACCCAATACTGGTTTTAACGGGGATGATGCTTTCAGCTATCAAGTCACCGATGAGCTGGGACAAACCAGCAGTGCTTCAGTTACTATTACAGTCGGCAATGCTGTTACTGATGACCTCAATTCAACCCACTTTTTAACTCAACTATTGGGTGTTATTGTCACTTATGGAGAAGAACAATGATAAAAATCACTAAAATCACAAAAACGCTCGTTCTGACCACATTATTGGCCAGCATCACCATCAATGCCGAAAAAGCTAAATTGGCAGACATCAGTCCAGAAGATGGCAAGGCAACCGTACAAAAATTACAATCAGATTGGTTGAATCAGTTGCTATCAGGTGAGGACGTGTCTCATCTATCGGGCTCTTATGCCCAACAAATCAAAGACATCTCAGCCTCAATACCAGTGCCGAGGCCGCATAAGTTTCAGCGAGGCAACAATTATCTGCAAGACTTTGATCAAGCCATCAGCACTTATCAAAACGATGTGGAAAAACTAGCGAGCATGGACAAAACCACAGCCACACAAAAATGGCCCAACAAAGTCGCTTATTTGCAAAACAGTCAGCAACGCGTGCGCACAGCACAACAAAAACTGTTGAAACATTTACACCAACAAAAACATTGGTTGATCAACAAAACCGATGTTCATAAAACCTCACACCACAAAAAGCTGCAACGCATTGAACAACTCATACAATCTACCAAAGCACAATTGCCTGCACAGGCCAGTGAAACATTGGGTAAAACAAGCCTCAACCCATTTAAGACCATTGATCAATGGCAACAATTTTTACAGCAACACAAACAACAGCTGAACACGAGTGTGCAACAAACCAAGATCACACAAAAGTCCTCCAGTAGTGAACAGATCAGAAAGCCACAAAAAATCCTGCGCAATGACAGCTTGCCTTACGCAGGACGCAGCTATTCAGCTCCCGTATTGCAATATGATCCCGAAATTACGCCCAGTTATGCGGATGAAAATGCCACAGCAGGCAACAATGAAGATTTAACCGATGATGTGGTGGTACAGTTTTCACCTGCCATCAACCAATTGGCCAGTGATCTCGATTATGACTACATCAAGATTGTCAATTTTGTGCGCCAAAACATCAATTTGCAATACTACGCAGGCGCCATGAAAGGGGCCGATGCCACCTTGCGCTCTTATGCGGGTAACGATGTCGATCAAGCCGCTTTATTGATTGCTTTATTGCGTCGCAGCAATGTACCAGCCCGTTTTGTCCACGGTGTAATTCGTCAACCCATAGAGCAGGCCATGGCTTCAGTTGGGTTAACACAGCCTACACAAGTCATTGATGCACTTAACAAAGCTGGCATTGCTCACCAAGTGGTGATTGAAGGAGGGCAACTGCGTGCTGTGCACCGCCAATACACATGGGTCACGGCATACTTGCCATATGCCAACTACCGTGGCAGTAGTGCCGATTTGAGCGAACGCGTCTGGATTCCCATAGCACCAGCAATCAAAGGTGACAGCTACAACGACACTCCTTACCGTTATCAGGAGGCCAATCTTAATGCTGATGATTTGGTGCTTGATTATTTACAAAGTGACATCAACCAATCGCCCTTACAATTTTGGCAAACACAAGTACAAAGCGACCTCAGCACAAACTATCCAGACTTGGATTATCAAGATTTATTGGGTCGCAGTGTTTATGACACCACAACATACGCACTGGTGCCATCATCACTGCCGTTTGAAGTGATCGCAACCACTGGTGAGTCAACACACTTATCCAATCAATACATCCAAAGTCTCAACATCATCATGGGCGATCAGGGCCAATACCTCAATGCCAACATACTCATGCCAGAGGTCTCCGGCAAACGTTTAACCCTGTCATATCTTCCGGCCACAGTTGATGACCAAAACCTGATCAATCAATCCGGTGGTATGGCCAGTGTTGCGCCTTACTTGGTTGACTTGCGTCCTGTTTTAAAAATAGATGGCAGGCCCGTCAGTGCCGATAACAACCCAATGCCTATGGGCAGTTTTGCAGACTTGCAATTAACTTTTAACAGCACCGCAGGGGCCGAAACCTTTCACCGCAACACCTTGATTGGCAACTACCTCAACCTGACCATCACCACCCAAAGCGATAATTACGCCCCAGATACTACTGCACCCAACCAATACGCCGATGAACCACGCGCCGCCCGTTTAATGCATAATCTGGCCAAACTGTATAATCGCCACTGGAAGGCAGCTGAAACCGAAATGGCCGCCATCATGGACGTGGCCCTGATCAAACCCATACCAGCCTTAACCATCATTTCGCCCGAATATAACCTCATAGAATCACAAGGGTTGGTCACCGAATTACAATTCAAAGGCATGAGCATAGATGCCGTGACCAACAGCGTTGATGCCATCAGTCGCCAATTAATCGAGCAAAACAGCTATGATTTTTATCGTTTGTCTGGTTTGCAGGGGTCTTTTTTGGAGTCACAGACCTTTGAGAATCAATGGGCAGTTAATGCCATCTCTGCCGATAAAGCTTTAAAAGTACAAGCACAAAATAATCCACCATTGTTATTGACGCCAGACAATTATCAAAATCAACTAGATGCCTCAAATCATCCACAAATTGTCAAAGACCAAATCAGGTCATGGTTACAAACTGGCAAACATGCAACATTGTTGCCGACAACAGGTACACAGGACTCCTGGAATGGTTCTGCATGGATCATTCATGACCCAGAAAATGGACATTCCGGGTATTTTATTTCTGGCATTTACGCAGGTGGTCAAACCACACAATCACCTGAGGATTGGGCCAATTCTGATTTGTATGGTCAATTGTTAAATCCATATGGTGAAGGTGCCAATAACAATCCTCAATCGGCCACTGATATCACATTAATAGAGAATACCAATAATCAAGTCGGTATAGTCGATACAGAACTGCAATTGCCATTAATGGTAAAAGTTACAGACCAATTTAATAATCCCGTATTACAAACACCAGTTGAATTCAATGTAAGAAATGGCAATATCACTCTAATTGGACAAAGCCCAGAGGGTGATGTCATCACATCAAACACAAGTATGATCGCATTTACTGATTTATCAGGTATTGCAACTTTACCAGTGAGGTTAGGTAAAAAAATCACATTGTTCAAAAATGTATTGATTAATCCATCAGATCAACATTTAACAAGGATTGGTTTTGCATTAATTGAAGCCAGAGTCAATACCTCAAATGGTCAAATTCAAGCAGATGAATTTTTCAACGTTATATCATTGCCAGATACCCCTCATGAGATCGCCTTGATCAATTGTTTTTATAAGGATTTCAATTGCGGTAATGGAGGCAAACCTGGTTCACACCTGCGCACTCATGCTAATGTTATGCACTATAGCGTGGTTGATCAACATGGTAATTTTGTGTCCAATGTTCCCATTGATATTGAGGCGACACAAGGCGCTAAAATTGCTTTAAAGTCAGATTGCGATGAACTCTCAATTTTTGCACCAGGATGTGCAGGTGCAGAGAAATCTGGACTATCCAAATCTTATTGGTCAACATTTTATGTTTATAATGGAGAAAAATTTCAAACAGATTTCAATATAACAGTCAGTAACGATGACTTGAGCAGTAAAACTGGACAAACCACGATGTGGTATCCTGAAGCGCAGGATTTATTTCCTTACTATGGCCGTATGCCCTCTGGTATATTACAAAAGTCACTATTTTACGTGGGGCCCTTCGGAAAATACGAAGCAGGCCCACCATCATCTCCACTGGATTTGAAAAGGCTGTATTTCATGCATCCAGGTTTAGATGAAACAAATGATCCCGGCGCCAACGAAAACCTCGTCATGTTTAAAATTGATGAAAATGGTTATGATCCTGAAGACATGTATAATAAAGACATTATCCCTGAGATTGAGCCCTCAGACCCACAAACATCATTACAGCTTGATAACTCCAATTTTGACATATTCTCTGTAACACTGCCATCAAGTCCTCAGCTTATGAATGTTGATGTCGATATGAAATGGGAAGATAAAGATGATAATGGCAATGTATTGAGAAAATACGAAGCATCGATCACTGACTATGTCTTTGCGGCTTCAGCATCAATAACAAACATTACCCCAAATGAACTGATTGTCAATGATGCTGGTTTTTTAGCCAATCCCTCGATGGTTACAGCCACCATAGAGCCGCCAAATTACTTTCCAGAAAGTGCAACCATCAGATTTTATAAAGATGCAGTGATCATACAAGAAACAAAAATTGATTATCCAGATGGCTCAAATATAAACATTACTTTTGACCCAAATGAAAAGATTAACTTTTCATCATTATACGAAGTTGATGTCACTTTAAATGAAGGCACAGAATTTGAAATACCTTCAGAGAAAACATCAATACAAGGGTTCAGCCAAAAGATAATAACAGCTGTAAATTGTGGAAACAATGATGAAGCTTTTTCTTCCCAATCTTGTGGCGGACAGGTCTTTAATAAAAAAGTCATTTCGCCATTAAAAATACAAACAAATATAGATTTAAGTGATCCACTGGTCTGCAAGGATGAAAATTTTGATATATTCTTAAACTCTGATGCAAATGTGAACATTGACTTGGAAAGACTGGATGAGTTGGGAGGGCTCACTGGTGAGGTCATTAACATAGCTAATGGGGTATACCCGGCTGGCAGTAGCATCATACCCATTAGTGCAGAGGAATTGGGTACAAATCGTTTCAACGTGACAATTACATCTAATTCACTTATTACAGGCGATTCTGAAGTAGTCACCGGAGAGTTGCAATCAATTTATGAGGTCAAAGATTCACTGCTGATCGGTCACGCGGTGGTCAAAGGCGTTGATCTGGCTGACGGATCCATGATTTACTCTAAAAAAGACATCGCATTGCCAGCACCTGGTGCTGATTTAGAATTCATTCATACCTACAGCAACAAAGAGCGATTCAACCTTGGCCCTCTGGGTTATGGCTGGTCTCATAACTACATGTCACGGGTATTTGTGGGCAATTGTGGCCGCATTTACGTTACTGGCGCGGATGGTGGCACTGCCAGATTCCGCATCGTCAATGAAGACATCATTCCCATGAAAGGATTTCATTCGACTTTGGTAGCCAATGATGATGGGTCATTCAGTTTTTACAGTAAAAACGGCACCCATTATCACTACATTAAACGCCAAAACCGCGTGTGGTGGGTGGATTATATTGAGGACACCAATGGCAACCGTCTGACCATTAATTTAGAGTCTCGTGCTGGGGCTCCATTGATCACTTCAGTTCGTGACTCAGTTGGCAGGACTCTTGTTTATAACTATCAACTTCGAAATTTTCAGGGTCGCACAGGCGAAGTACTGGTCAGTATCACTGGGCCAGAAGGCATCAACATGACCTTTGATTATAATGGCCTGGGTCAATTAACAGCAGCCAACAGAGAAGGCGATACCACCAAAGAAACCTATTCCTATTCACAAGATTCAAGCGGTATCAATGCCAATTTATTGTCTGGTATCACCGACAACGCCACAGGCGCAAACCGGTCTTACCAATACAGTGACAAAACCATCAGTTTACCCGTTGATTTTGGTCTTGCCAACAACATCCGTGATAAACAAGTTAACAGCATCAGTGAATCCGATGGCGGTACAACCACTTTTAATTACAGCACTTCAACAGGATTCAACAGTGGTGTAAATATCAACCAAAATGGTACAGTGACCAATTACGTGCTCAATCAACATGGTTCAGCTGATTCCATCACCGCACCCAATGGCAGCAAAACCATGACTTGGCAGATTGAAGATGAGATATTGTTATTATCTGAAACTGACGAAAACGGTAGAACAAAGACATTTCAGTACGATGATAATGCCAACATCACCAAAGAAACCATAGGCGATATTTCTCGCAGCTACACCTATGATGCACCACAAACTCAAGCACCATTTATCAAGGACCGTGTATCTTCTTATACCAACTGGCGAGGAGTCACCACGACTTATACCAATGACAGCAAAGGCAATAAAACCTCAGAGAGCATAGGTGGTCTACAAACGACATTCACCTATGACAGTCGTGGTCTGGTGATTGGCATCAATGATTTTCGTGGTAACAGCAGTATCCTCAATTATGATGCACTCGGTCAATTGATCTCACAAACTGATCCTGCAGGCAACCAAAGCCAAATGAGCTGGGATGCACGTGGTCGCAAAACATCCGAGACCGATGCCTCCGGTAACCGCACCAGTTTTGCCTATGACAATTCCGATCGCATTACCAGTAAAACACTCAATGACAGAGTCTGGAGTTACGGCTATCAGCAAGGTGGCCTGATAAAAACTGAGACCGACCCCAATGGCAATCCCACGGTTTATTCCTATGACACCATGGGTCGATTGCTCAACATAAAGAATGCTGCTGAGGATAATTTCAGCTACACCTATGATGAAAACGGCAACAAACTGACCGAAAACGACTTCAACGGCAACCAAACAGCATACGTTTATGACACTGCCAATCGACTAATCAGCAAAACCGAACCCTTGGGCAAAATCACCACCTATACCTACGATGCAGTGGGCAATGTATTGACAGAGTCCACTGCCGACAGGCAAGCCAGTTACGCCTATGATCCCAAACGTTATTTTTTAACCGCTTTTACCGGCGAAGGCGCACCAGAAGACGGCGGCAATAAAGCATCAAATGCCTCCAATAAAAACAACAAAATGGCCAGTTCCGCACAAACCGTGGCGCACTGTCGATGGCGAAGGTAATATTCTCACTGAAACCGACCCCAACGGCAACCTCACCACCTTCGAATACGATGATTTTAACCGCGTCACCAAAGAAACTGGCGTATTGGGTGCAGGTCGAGAAATTTCATACGATGGCAACGGCAACATCACCACCGAAGTGACTTTCAATTCATCAGGCAATCAATCGCGCAGTTATGCCTATGATGGTGCCAATCGCCGCATCAGCATGGTTGATGCCAAGGGCAACACCTCAAGCTTTTCATATTTTGGTAATGGCAATATATCCACAGAAACCAATCCACAAGGCAAACAGACGACTTATGCTTATAACGATCTGAATTTGGTCACCAGCAAATCTGAGGCCAGTGGTAATGGCTCACCCGTCATTTGGACATTTGCCTACGATGCTGCAGGCAACCTGATCACTGAAACCTTGCCGAACACCAACGTGATCAGCACCATTTATGATGTGTTGAATCGTCCAGTTATCAAAAATGACCAAATAGGTGCCATCAGCCAGTTTGCCTATGATGCCAACTCCAACATTGCTAGCGAGACCGATGGCAACGGCAACCAAACCACACACCTGTACAATGGCCTCAATCAACGCATTGCCTCAAACATGCCACTGAGTCGCGGGCACAATTTTACTTACACCGTCTTTGGTGAACTGCTATCTGACACTGGCCCCAACGGCACCATCAATTATGATGTCAATGTGCTTGGTCAACGAGTGAGCGCCACTGGTCCCAACGGTTATAACGAGCGTTATGATTATGATGCCAATGACAACCTAACGGCATTTACTGATTCCAGAGGTACATTAACGGCCTATGGCATCAATGCGCTCAACCAGGCCACCAGCCAAGCCACGGGTGGCACATTCAACAAGGCATTCAGCTTCGATACACTCGGCAATAAACTCACCGAGAGCGACTACCGCGGCATCCAAAGCCGATTCACTTATGATGCTGAAAACCTGCAAACCAGCTTTACCAGAGCAGGGCAGTTACAAAACATCACCGTTTACAACAGTGCCGGCTTGGCGCAAAGTGAGCGTGATGCCAATGTTAACACCCGTGTGCACTTATATAATCGCCAGTACTACAGAACACAGACAATACTGCCAGAGACACAAGTGATCAGATATTCACCAGATGCCTTCGGTGATGTCACACAACAAGACAACCCCGGCGATAACGATATCAGCAGAGTCTTTGATCTCAGACGGCGCTTAATCAGCGAAACCAATGGAGCAGGGGAGCAGACCCGTTTTGAGTATGACCTCAATAACAACCGCACCGCTGTCATCAAGCCTAACGGCGCGCGTTGGGTTTATACTTATG
>CAYGTC010000052.1:0-32854 GCA_964352735.1 uncultured Alcanivoracaceae bacterium
AAAACATATCAGCCCGGATATTTCATCAAATCGGTAAAAAAATCGATTTTATCTACGAAAAACATTGAGTTAGACTAATTTATTAAAAATACACTTTGTACCTGAATGGTTTTATGAAAAAAATGGCTGCATATATTGCTTAAATTCACACATGAATTTAATGATCATGTTAATCGCCTCAAAGCCATGAGGCTTTATAAATTATTAATAAGGGCTTTGAGGCGATATTTCCCCTAAATTCCATTCTATGATGAAATATACGGGCTAGTTGAACCGTTGAGGTCTCTACTATTACTTTTCTTTTAATATGATCGCATCGAAACCATTCTTATCGAGGTTTTTCTTCACTTCTTCAGCTTTGCGTCCACCTTTATAAGGGCCCAATCGAACCCGATACCACGTTGTTTGTTTGACATCAACGCTTTGAATCTTAGCGGTTAAACCAATGAAGGCTACTTTGGCTTTTAAAGCCTCTGCATCATTTAATTTTTTAAAAGCACCCAATTGTAAAATATAATTGTTTGGGGTTCGGTTTTCAGTTTGCTTCAGCTCTTTCTCATCGATGATGACTTCCATGCCCTGCAAAGTTTCATAAAAATCATAACCCTTTTTGGGTTCAATTTTCAATTCTTCACTTTTGTCTTCAATTGCTTTGGAGCGTTCTGTTTGTGAGGTTTGTGCAATGGGCTTATCTTCCTTGTATTGAGGTTTTGGGACCCAACCACTGACATAACCAAATACAGCAATGATTAATCCAACTAACATCCCAATCATAAGAATAATCCAACCTGGTAAACGGCGCTTTTGGGGCGTACGCCCAGCTACTTTTCTTTTGGTTTTTTTCTTAGCCACTTTTGTTTTCTTTGTTGCCATATCTTTTTATTGAACTCTTTTTTGATCTGAAAACATCGAAGTAGGGGCAGAAGCTCCCAAAAGTTTTAACCCATTTGCCAAAATAATCCGTACGGCTTGCGATAAATTCAATCGAGCATTACGAAGGTTCTCATCTTCGATACCAATCTTATGTTCATTATAGTAGCTGTGGAAATTTTGTGTCAATTCCCTAAGATAATTAGCAATCAGGTGAGGAGATCGCGTTCTGGCTGCTGCCTTTAATATTTCTGGATAAGAAGAAATGGTACGCAGCAAATCATGTTCATGATCATTGGTTAATAATTGCAAGCTTGCATTGCCAATTTCCTTATTATAAGGCATTGCTTGTTGTTCCAATTTTTGGAAGATGCTACAGATTCTGGCATGGGCATATTGAATATAGTATACAGGATTATCATTGCTCTGCGATTTTGCCAAATCTAAATCAAAGTCCAGATGTTGATCATGACTGCGCATGACATAGAAAAATCGCGCGGCATCAACACCGACATCCTCGACCAATTGTGACAATGTGACAAATTGACCTGACCTGGTACCCATTTGAATTTTTTTACCACCCTTAATCAGATTAGCAAATTGTGTTAATACAATTTCAATGTCCTCAGGGTTCAGGTTCAGTCCTTTTGCTGCTGCTTTTAATCTGGCGATATAGCCATGATGATCTGCACCAAATACATACAAAGCCCCTTCAAAGCCACGTTCAAATTTATTCAGCAGATAGGATATATCTGAAGCAAAATAAGTTTTTTGACCATTTTCTCTGACTATAACCCGATCTTTTTCATCACCAAAGTGCGTAGCCATAAACCATATGGCGCCATCCTTTTCGTAAAGATAATTTTTGTCTTCCAGTATTTTCAAAGCCCTATCTATGGTATCTTCATCATGTAATTGTTTCTCAGAGAACCATAAATCATAGGAAACATTGAATTGTTCCAAGTCGCTTTTAATGCCTGATAAAATATTTTGTAAGGCGACTTGGAATACTTTTTCGTAATTTTTCTTACCAAGTAACTGCTTTGCATTTGCAACCAAACCATCAATGTGTAGCTCTTTATCTCCACCATCTTTTTCATCAGGGGCAACAGCTTCATAAACCTGACTGCTGGTGAATAAAAACTTATCACCACATTTTTTTCTGACTTTTCTGGCAATTTCTACAATGTATTCACCTTGATAGCCATTATCTGGAAAAACCACAGGCTCACCGCATAATTCTATGTAACGCAACCACACTGATGCGGCCAAAATATCCATTTGTCTGCCGTTATCGTTCACATAATATTCCCTTTGTACTTGATAACCACATTTTTCTAAAATATTTGACAATGAAGCACCATAGGCCGCTCCTCTTCCATGACCAACATGCAATGGCCCTGTTGGGTTAGCTGAAACATATTCGACGGTGACTTTCTTGTCTTCGCCAAAATCATTGTCACCAAATGAGTCGCCTAATTTAATTACTTGTTTGATGATCTGGCGACGACAATTTTCAGTCAGGAAAAAATTTAAGAAGCCAGGACCAGCTATTTGCACTTTTTCGACATGCAGTGACTCAATCAATTCATCAACCAACATCTGCGCAATTTCTCTTGGGTTTTTGCCCAATGGCTTAGCAAGAGTCAGTGCCAAATTAGTGGCAAAATCACCATGTTCCTTGTTTTTTGTTCGCTCGAAAGCAATTTGAGGTTCGAGCTCTTTAGGAAAGTTGCCTTTTCTCTGCAAATCTTCAACTGCTTTTTCAAGTAATTCTGTTAAATGTTTAATCATGCCTTGATTGTCATTAATTGTAAAAGATTGATTTTAACAAACCTGTGGATAACATTTCATATATCCCACTGCATTTATCATAATATATTACAAATTCACTTCATTTGTGCTGCCGAGGGTACACTCTGTTCACAACACAAACATTCAGATTCAAATTATCCTCTGATTTCTGCACTTTTTTGATGGAATACTAATCCTTCTGCCTCAGCCAATATGGCTGCAGTTTTGGCCATTTTTATGCGGCCTTGATCGTGTATTTTCTGTATCGATAACACTTTCAAAAATTGATGAACACTCAAACCACCAGAGTTTTTGGCAGAACCATTGGTTGGCAAAGTGTGATTGGGCCCAGCACAATAGTCACCAAAAGCTACCGCAGAATTTTCGCCTATAAACAATGATCCATAATTGTGAAACATTGTGTGATCAATATCATCAGCAATCAGCAGGTGTTCTGGCCCGTAATCATTGATTAACTCAATCGCTTGATCCTCATCATCTGCATGAATAAACACTATTTGTTGATTGCGTATTAACTCCTGCCCAGATTCATTGGCTTGCGTACACCTGTAAAGATCTGCTAACAGCTGTTGTGATTGACTGACAATAATACTGATGGCATTAACATCGTGTTCAGCTTGTGCCAATGCATCCAATACGATCCAATCTGGATTATGCAATGTGTTGACATAGATTAGTAATTCACTGGGCCCAGCCAAGGTATCTATTTTTGTTCGATGTTGAACCTGCGCTTTAGCGGCATTCACATACGCATTACCCGGACCAACAATCATATCAACCGCTGTAATTTCTGAATAACCATAACTCAAAGCCCCAATCGCTTGCGCGCCACCCAAGTGCATAAATGTGGTTGCTCCAGCCAAACTGGCAGCAGCCAATAAAGCTGGGTGTAAAGATGGAGAACAAGCCACACGATGTTTGCAACCCGCAATTTGTGCCGGAACCAAAGTCATCAATGCTGTAGAAATCAACGGAAAATTACCACCAGGAACATAAGCGCCAATACGATCTAAAGGTTGATAAATGTATGAAAACTCGCCAACGCCATCATCAAAAGTATCATTGTTTAAATCTTTTATTTGAAACTCACAAAATGCTTTAATACGGGCATGGGCCTGTTTGATGGCTTGCTGCAAATCTTCACTTAAATCATATTCTTCAAAAGGTTTTAATGTGATCATTTGCGCTGCTTGGCCGTCTATTTTTTCAGACCATTGATCTACTGCTTGGTCACCATTTAACCGAATATCTTTGAGGATATTCGCCACGGTGTCATCAATGTCAGCCCGATTGGCCAGAACTGGGCGTTTAAAATCACCCGCTTTTATGATGTTATCTTTCACTGTTTCTACTCCTGAGATCATTGATGATTTCTTGCACACTCACCCCTTTGGATTTTGCCATGACCAACGTAAAGAACATCAAATCGGCAGCTTCCCAACGGACATGATTGTGGTCATTAGCTTCAATCAACTCTTCACATTCTTCGCGCAGTTTTTCTTGCTGAAATGCTGAATCACTGAATAGTTTTTGGGTGAATGATGATTGTTCAGCTTCACCCAGCTCAGCCATACGCTGTTCAAATACACTATCCAGATAAGACAATGAATAATCTTGCGATTGACTGGCAAAACAACTGTAACGATCGAAGTGACACGCTGGACCTGATTGTTTAACTTGAAATAATATCGTGTCTCCATCACAGTCAACATCAACGGCAATTAATTGTTGTGTATTGCCGCTGGTCAAGCCTTTTGTCCACAATTCTTTACGCGATCTCGAGTAATAAGTGCCTGTCCTTTGAGACAATGCCAACTGTAAAGATTCCTTGGAGCTGTAAGCCATCATTAACACTTTTTGAGTTTCCACATCTTGGACCACTGTCGGAATCAAAGACATTTTGTCAAAATCCACCAAAGACATTAAGGCCTTATCCAAAGACATATGCCCAGAATATATGGCCATGCCAATTTGAGAATTCGCACCTTTATTATTTATCCACTGGAGGTCTTCATAACTTGTGATACCACCTGCTACCGTCACAGCAATTGGCGAGGTTTTGATTACCGCATCGATGCGCTGTTTATCAATGCCTTGCATCATGCCTTCATTTTTCACTTGGGTGTAGAGAAATTCACCGCAGTTTTTTGCCAGTTCAGGAATGATATCAAGCACTTTGTGCTGTTGCGTATTTTTCCAGCCATGGGTGGTGAGATAATCTCCTTTGGCATCAATGGCAAAAATCAAGGCTTGGCGGGGTAATTCTTTGACAAAATCAGCAGTAGCGGAAGTACCCAGAATAATTTTACTTGCGCCAGCTGCCAAATAAGCTTTGGCCGTTTCCAAATCACGGATACCGCCACCTACTCTACACGGGCGTTTGAACAACATTTTTTCAATCAAGGATTGATTGCTACCGGTGCCCATGGCTGCATTAAGGTCAATAATGGCCACTTCTCCGTAAAGGGAAAATTCTTCCAATAAAGCGAATACATCCTCACGTTCGACGATCTTTTTTTCCGCTTGGCCTTGTTGTAATTGTACGGCTTTACCGTCCAGTAAATCTATTGAAGGTATTAACATTTCAGTGTTCTCATGTTGATGTTATTATTAATTAAATACTGCTTGATTTGGTCGACTCGGTATTCTTCTCGATGAAAAATTCCTGCCGCCAAGACTGCATCAGCACCTGCATTGATCGCATCCAAAAAATCCTTGGGTCCGTTGGCTCCACCGGATGCAATGATGGGCAGATTTAAACCTTGTTGCGATAACAGCTCAAGATCAAAACCTGATCCAGTACCGTCTTTATGCATGGCTGTCATGAGGATTTCACCAGCGCCTCGATCAATGACCTCATCCAACCATTGATAATAAGGCTTATCAACTTTCACAGAACCTCCATGGGTATAGATGGCCAGTTCACCATTGACCTCTCTGTTAACATCAATGGCAACAATTAAACTTTGTGAACCATACTTTTGTGCAATCTGATTTATCAAATCAGGATCAAGTACAGCCGCAGTGTTCAGTGTCACTTTATCTGCACCAGCATTGAAAAATTTATCAACATCATCAAGCACCTTGATTCCGCCTCCCACAGTGAAGGGAATGGATAAGTTTTCTGCAACCCGAGTGACCATTGCCAATTCAGACTTTTGCTTATCAACACTGGCTTTAATGTCTAAAAATACAATTTCATCAGCACCTTGCTGTTCATATTTCATCGCCAGTTCAATGGGATCTCCCATATCAAGTAGTTGTTTAAAGTTGGTGCCCTTAACCACTCGACCATTGGCTACATCAAGACAAGCAATGATTCGAGGCACCAATGATGTGTTTTTATGAGTGTTATTTAATTCAGACATTGTTTGAGTATCTCCAATCCATATTGACCTGATTTTTCAGGGTGAAACTGAAAACCATAAAGCTGGCCTTTGTTGACCACCGCACAAAATTGATTGCCATATTCTACCGATGCTATGCAGTATTCACTGTGAGGTATGGCATAGGAATTGACAAAATAAACATAATCATCTTTAAATAAATCAAGATCACTGTCTAATTTTGCCCAACCAACCATTGGTGTTTTAGGGTGATTGAGTTTTTGTATTTGACCAGGTAAGACACCAAGCCCTGTGGCTTGATCATCTTCTATGCTGTCTTTGAATAATAACTGCATACCCACACAAATACCGATGAGTTTTTTGTCTTGTGCAATCCATTGTGTGATGAATTCCCGCCAACCATGCTTGTCTAACTGATTAGCCACATAACCAAATCGGCCTTGTCCTGGCATCACCAAAACATCAAAACCATCTTCAGGCTCATTGATTACCTTAGTCTCAAAACCAGCTTTTTTAACTGCCGATACTATGCTCAATAAATTACCTGAATTAAGGTTGATGATGCCTGCTCTTTTTTGACTCATAACACCCCCTTAGTTGATGTGATGCCACTGGCAGGGGTTAACGCTTCTTTTAAAGCCCATGCCAATGCTTTAAAAGCACTTTCGATCAAGTGATGATTGTTCTTAAAATATTGATTATTGATGTGTAAACACATTTGAGCGTTAATGGCAAAAGTATAAAAAAAGTGGTCCCACATCTCTGTATTGATACCACCTAAACGCTGTAAAGTAAAAGGCAAGTTAACCACACTGTGAGCGCGCCCACATAAATCCACTGCACACATGGTCAAACATTCATCCATAGGCAGTAAACGTTGACCGTACCGGTAATTGGCTTGTTCTTTCCAGGCTTTATTCAATGCTTGTCCCAAACAAATGGCCACATCCTCAATACAGTGATGATCATCCACATGCAAGTCACCTTCAACTGTGAGGTTTAAACTCCAACCTCCATGTGAAGCGAGTTGATCAAGCATGTGGTCAAAAAAAGGCAAGCCCGTTTGTATGTCTATGTTCTGTTCAGACTTTGGGATATTTACCGCCAATGCTAAGGCAATGTCAGTTTCTTTGGTTGTTCTATTGATTTTGATCATAATAATTCACTTATTTGATTAATGTTTTCAAACACAATGTCTGCGCCGGCTTCATAAAGGTGGCCGGGTTTGTTGCCAATACCTATGCATACACATCCAGATTCACGCCCTGCCTTCATGTCATCAACTGTATCTCCACAAAACCACATGCGCGACTTTTTACTCTGTTTTTTTAACCAATTGATGCCTTCTGGAGAGGGTTTTTGCTGACTCACATCATCGGCAGAAATGATGTAATCTGGGATAATTGACAATTGATTAACACCATCTAAGGCTTCTTTTCTAGGACGTCCTGTTATGATTGCTGTGGTACATGATCCTTGAAACAATACAGAAATACTTTTGTAATTGATCAAAGGCTTTTCATTGAACTTAAGACCCACATTATCGGCATCTCCTTCATAATATTTCTGAAAACGTTCAATCACCGCACTCAAATCAACATCAACGCCTTGTTGTTTAATTAAGCCTTGGGTCAAATCCCAGTCATTATTATAGCCACCGCTTTCTCTGAGGTTAACGATGTCTTGTGTCGTGATGTTTTTTTCTGTGAAAAATGCCACCGTTTCTCTGATACAACCATCGTAAGATTCACTGGTGTCGATTAATACACCATCCATATCAAAACCCAGTATTTCCGGTTTAAACACCATTTGTAAAACATTGGTAACAGAAGTGATGTCATCAGGAATGGTGATGCGTACCCAATCTTGTAAATCATTCACTTGAGTTTTAATCTGAATGCCATTTTTTTGCATAAAAGAAGACAGTAACTGCTTTTGTTTTTCATTGACTTTAAACAATAAAAAATTGCCTTTGCCATCAAAAACCTCTATTTTACATGAGCGTAAAAATTCATAAATTTCAGTTCTATTTTGAGCTATTTTTGCACAATATTGCTGCATTTCTGTGATGTTTTGTAATGCCATTTTAACCACCTGCAAACTCAATCGGTTGACATTAAATGGCATCGCTACCTTCTTAAATTGCTGTATTAATTTCTCATTACCAATTAAATAACCAAGCCTTGCTCCTGCCAATCCAAAGGCTTTAGAAAATGTTCTCAGTGAAATGACATTATCATAGGTTAAAGCATATTCAATTTCTTTATTGGCCTGATAGAATTCAACATAAGCCTCATCCAAAAACACATTCGCACCTTTGTTTTTAGCCATGACGATTAAATCAATCAAAACATTATGGTCTATACATTCTCCAGTAGGGTTATTGGGTCTGGTGATGATCAACCATTGATTGGCTTGCAAATTCTTTTTGATGGCCTCTGTATCAATGGCCAAATTTGTCAAGCCTTCAACAATGATGTGATCAATGTCCCAAATCTTAAGATTATGTGTATACTGACTGAATGCAGGTGTTGGCAATAAAATACTGTTTTGATTTAATTTGCACAGTTTAAACAATAACTCAATCGATTCATCCCCACCATTACTTAAAAAGACTTGCTCAGCATTGGCATTGAGCTTTTCTGCAATTAAGGCTTCAACCGCTTGTCTGTTCGGGTATTTCCACAGTTGAGAGGCATCCACAGAAAAATCCTTTAACCACTGGGGAATTGAATCTGCCCGTTCATTAAAGTCGAGTTTTAACATCACATTGCCTTTCTGATGGGAATTTCTAAGATGTCAGTTGCTCCCGCTTTTGTTAACACAGGAATCAAATCCTTAACTTGGCTTCGCATCACCGCTGCCTTAACTGCAAAATCATTAGATCGATAGAGTTGACTGACTGTTGGTGAACGCATCGCAGGTAATAAATCAACAATCTGATCAATCACCTCTTCTTTGCAATTCATTTCAAGTAATACGCGTTTACGACCATTAAGCACACCATTGATCAACAACAACATGTCATCGATAATGGCTTTTTTCTCTGGATCATTCATACATGCCTGATTGGCAAAGAACTGAGTACTGCTTTGGTATACTTTATCAACAATTTTTAAGTGGTTGGCTAAAATGGTAGTACCAGTACTGGTATTGTCAATGATCATGTCGGCATCCTCAGGTGGAAAAACTTCAGTTGCGCCATAAGACCTGATCAATTTATAGTCAAAACCATTTTGTGACAAGAATTGATCACTCAACTCTTTATATTCTGTTGCCACAATGATTCTGCGGGATTTCAAATCTTCATAATTCCAATCATCGGGAATACAGGCAACTATATCAACAGGATTAAACCCCAGAGATTTTAAGACTTGGACATCCGCTTTTTGTTCTGCAATCCAATCCATACCAGAAAAACCAATATCATGTTGTCCCAACTCAACCAATTTTGGAATGTTTTGCGATTTGAGCATTTTAATCTCAAACAATGGGTCTGAACATTTAGGACGATAATTTCGATCATTGCTTTGTAAAGTCAATCCTATTTGCTCAAGCAATTTTACAATTTCAATTTGTAACTTGCCTTTGGGAATGGCCATCTTGATTTTCATAGTTTTTCTCTTTTCTGATATATTTAAAAAAAAACCCCGTTGATTTATCATCTAACGAGGTTTTGGATAAGTGTTCACAATATTTTTTGTGCAGTTAACCATCACCACCGTAAAAATGATGTGAATGATGTCGATGTATTGTGATTATTGTCATTTTCTGTATTAAAAATTCATGTTAAAAAAAAGCCCCGTTGATGTTTCTATCTAACGGGGCTTTGGTATTTTTTATTCTTTTAAAAAATTCAGTAGCAAGCACCGTCAGCGTCGATACGATGATGGTGATGATGGCGCAATGTTTTAAAAGTGATATTCATGGACTTAATCATACTGTTAAATAAATTTCTGTCAATGAATTCTGATGATTTAATAATTAATTTCATCAAAGCACACTGTATTGATCTATTGAGGTCTCCTATCATTAACAATCAGTATTTATACACCATTTTATACCACTGCGCTCCACCGTGGGTGGATGATGATACGCCCTGATTTTTAAAACCGTGCTTTTCATAAAAGCCAATCAAATGATCTTTACATGTCAAAATCATGCCGGCATGATTTCTTTGCTGGCTTTTTTCTATAAAGTGCTTAATCAGTTGGCTCGCTAAACCCTGTTTTTGAAATGCTGGTGCAACTGCCAAACCCATCACTGTCTGGAATTTCCCCTCTGGCCGATGTAATTCTGCTTGTTGATACAATACATCAGGCAATTCAGGCACATCATTGATGCTGCCATTAATGTGTCCGGCAATCTTATTATTGACTTCAATGACAACAAAGCAGTCTGGAAATACAGCAAACCGCTTATTAAAAGTATCCAGAGTTGCTGCCTCTGCTTTAGGGAAGCACTGTGCTTCGATACTGGCTATGCTAGAAACATCTGCTGTTGTGGCCGTTCTAATTTTTTGTAATGGCATTTTAGTGATAATGAGAATTGTTAAACCAATAGCCTTCATCAATCTCACTAAGAATGACAACCATTAATCCATCAAAAAAATAGCTTTAATCTCTTTGTTAATAACCCATTTAATTTAGATGAAAAACCTGACATTGCTGCTTCATTGATTTTTAAAGGTTAATTTATCCTGCTCATTGGCTTTCTCATTGCATTGGCCTTTTATTTCTGACTTGCTTCTATTGAAATAACCATTTAATTTAACATATCCTTCTCGACAAAAATTGTTTTCATTTAATGTCAATTCAAGTTTTTCATAAAATCGTTTTTTCATTCTTTGATTATCGTCTTTACGTGTAGATTGACCATATTTTCCAGCCCTATTTTTACCCCTACCAGCACCCGAATGTTTTCTGTTTTTGCCTTTTGTCTTTCTGCGTTGATCATTCGAGCGTTCCAATACATAGCTGAACATTTTAGTGCCATCAGATAGGATGTGAGTAACAAAATATTCTTGTGTTGTTGCTTTTTTGGGTCGTTGAGAGCAAGAAAAAATCAACAAAAAAAGTGCCAAAATCATGTATATTTTCATATTCTTCTTCAGTAATTAAAAAACACATCATATGAAAAATTATGGCAATCATTATGAATAAATCAAGATTTTTTTGTTAGCATTTCATTAAGTTGCATGCAAAAATCATTCAACACTCATGCTTTTCTATTTGAAATCCTCATGGTGATATCAGCATGAAAAACTTCTTGGCCATCGGCATCAAAAACACCAACAGGCATCACCACATCTTGAGCTTCAGACCAATCGAAGTGCTCTATTTGACACACCGCTGTTAGGTCAGTTTTGGCCATTTTTAAGTATTGAACCGTCATCCCAACAGGAATCCAACGCATGTTCGCTTTAAGAGAGACATCCAAACAAGTCCCAGCTGCCAATTCTGCGGCATTACACATGGCAATGGCGTGCACAGTTTTGATATGATTATGCACACGACGACGCTTTTTTATACTCAGTTCTACGCACCCTGGCTTAACTTTGATAAATCGCGGCTTGATGCTACTGAAATAGGGCGCCATAAAACACACGATTTTGCTGACTAAGAAACGTCCAAAAGCATTTTTACCGAATTTTTTCCACAGTTTTAACAAAGGACTTTTAGATGGGATGTATTGTTCTAATTGCATAGCGAATGATCCTGATTATGAGAATATAGTGGTGAGATGAGACAAATACCGTGAAACTGTAGACAACTCTTGTTCGCTAAAGTCACCAGTCATTTTCACATTGGCTTCTTTTAATAAGCCAATGCCTTGTGCTAACAGTTGATGTCCTTTAGTAGTCATATTGATGTGCATAACCCTGGCATCTGTTTGGCTCGATTGTTTTATGATTAAGTCATTATTAATCATCCTCTTCGCTAGGCCTGTGATGGCTGATTTATCCAACATTAAAATGCTTGCTAAATCTTTCATTTGGCATTTTTGCTGCTCGCCAATAACCATTAAAGCGCTCAATTGCACCATTGAAATGCCCAAATCTTGTCGGCACACAGCATCCATGTGTTTCATCATGGCGTGTCTGGCTACATTCAACTGGTAGATTAATCGTCTTTTTTTACTCATCGTGATCAGTATAAATTAAATAGTTTATATGTCAACTAAATACCAAACTGAATTAAAAATCTGATTTACCTATTGTGAACTTTTCAGAATAAAACTGTAAAAATAAAAGAATTGAAACTTACTGTCACAATGTTCTTATGGCTTTTGATATATTTTCTCTTGCTTGCTTTTCAAACATGTCAAAGAAATGATCAGAGTGGTATATGCGCGATTGATCAAGAAACATCTGTAAAATTTCTTTGCGCTTTTTTTTGTACAGGAAAAAAGGAACAAAACGATACTCTTGTCTGATATTTTTTTCATAGATTTCATAAACACCTTCACGACTGCCCAAAATACTCAAATCAATATCCACCATCAATGCTTGGTCACCCGTCAATGAAACATCAGCTTCTGTATGCAAAGTCACCATAATCAATTGTTCGATACAATTAATGACCTCATTATCTACCCCATTATCTGATAAGAATTGATGAGCCAATTGTGCACTTTTTATTTCGTTATCCCCTCGATACGGGTGATAAATGGCATCGTGAAACCATAACGCCAACTCTATTTCTTGAGCATTACCAGCCAAAGTATGCACTTTATCCAAATGAGACAAACACGCATTGATGTGTTCTGAAGTATGATAATGGCGATGTTTTTCAGCATGAGCGTTAACTAACGCTGCAAAAGTTTGCTGATTATCACCCAAGTTAAAATATTTCATTAAATCAATCCATCTGCTTTTTTCCATCATCACTGTTCTATTCATGCATCAGTACATTTATTTGAGTGCTTCCAAGCTCCATCTTGGATAAGCCTTAATTTTGTTATTGGTGTTTTGCTCTTTCAGTAGCCTCAAGGCCCCTGCTAATGCAATCATTGCACCATTATCGGTACAATATTTCAGCGCTGGTAAGTATGTTTTGATGCGCATGCGTTTTTCAAGTTGTTTGAGGCGTGATCGTAATTCTGTATTGGCACTGACCCCCCCAGCTATGACCAATGATTGGTAGCCCTTTTGTTTGAGGGCTCTTTGACATTTTTTAACCAATGTATCGACGATGGCATCTTGAAAACTGGCAGCAATGTCTTTTATCAATGGTTGTTTGTCTGTGGCTTCACAATAATCATCAGCACTGGTTGCAGCCATCCATTGAACTCTAACAGCGGTTTTTAGACCTGAAAAACTGAAATCCAAACCCGGTCGATTGATCATTGGTCTTGGAAATTTAAAACGGTTTTTATCACCATGTTCTGCCAACTCAGATAATACCTTGCCACCTGGATAGCCCAAACCCAATAGTTTTGCAGTTTTATCAAAGGCTTCACCAGCGGCATCATCCAATGTATCACCCAAAATGGTATAGTCTCCGATGCCCTTAACATCGACCAATAAACTGTGCCCACCGGACACCAATAAACACACAAATGGAAACTCTGGTTTTTTATCATCCAATAATGGAGCAAGTAAGTGCCCTTCCATATGATGCACTTCAATGGACGGCAAATCCAAAGCCCATGCCAGTGAACAGCCAACGCTTGAACCAACCAATAATGCACCAATTAAACCGGGGCCTGCGGTATACGCAATACCGTCCAACTCATCGATATTTAAACCCGCTTCAGCACAGGCTTTTTTGATCAATGGCACAGTCTTTTTAATGTGATCACGCGAGGCTATCTCAGGGAATACACCACCATATTCTGCGTGTAATTCAACTTGAGAAAACAATTGATCCGCAATCAAGCCCTGATCAGTATCATAAATAGCGATACCTGTTTCGTCGCATGATGTTTCAATTCCGAGTACTTTCATAAGTTATGATGATGGTCACAAACCATCTTGATGTTAAATTTTATCGATTTGCCAACGTACATTTTAAATCAGATTGAGTCAGTCTGCTCATCATTTTTTTTGTTGCATGACATTTTCCATTGGCATCCAGTAACAATACTTGTGATAACTGCATTGATTCAGCCACCTTTTGCCAATTTTCAATTCCTGCAACAATGACGGCTGTGGCTGCAGCATCGGCAAGAACACCATCATCAGCAATGACTGTTGCTGAAACAATCTCATCTATGCCATAACCACTGTGTGGGTCTATTATGTGCGCATAGCGTTTTTCATTAAAGATTTTATAACGTGCATAATTGCCGGAAGTAAAAACGGACTCATCTCCTTGGACTTCTATCACAGCCAATATATCTTCACTGTTGGGTTTTCTCACCGCTACTTTCCATTGTATTTGCCCTTTACGACCGATACTGCGCAAATCTCCACCAGCATTAACAATCGCATTGCTCAAACCAAATGACAACAGAGTTTCAATGGCTTGATCAATGGCATAGCCTTTTGCAATACCACCAAAGTCTAACCAAATGTGCGGATTGTTACTACTGATTGAATTTGTGTTGATAAGCAGATCTTGCATGCTTGGAGAATGCTGCAAAAAATTTGTTATTTCGCCATCTGAAGGTGGTGGTGCAGTAATCGGATAATCATCCGTATGAAACCCCCACAAGTGAATCAATTCACCGATAGCCGGATTAAAATAACCCAAAGACTGCTGGGACAAAGTTTTGGTTCTTTGAATAAAATCTGCTTCTTTTTGAGTAATATTGTGTGCTTTGTCGGCTCTCAAAGACTGATTGATGTCATATAATCGTCCGGGTTTCCAAGCATGCCACTGATGATGCATGGCATTAAGCTGTTTCTCAACCGCAGACAAAGCCTGCCCAACTAATTCCGAATCATTGTGCCAAACCAGAATTTCAACCACTGTACCAAAAATATAATACTGTTTTTTCATCAATGACGGAGCATCACTTTGGCATGCAGTCAACTGCCATAAAATCAGTATTAAGCCAATTTTTCTCAATTCATCACCTCTTTACAGGCCTCTTATGTCGTTTTCGCTGAAGTGTACGGCAGTGCATGTTTTATTTGTGTGCGGTTTTACTGACATTTTCATGCAATGCTTTTTGCAAACACTCACATTCTAACCTCCTAACAGATAAAATTGGCTCTGTTATGATACACCAAAAGCCACTCAATTAGAATTCGACACCCAATTGACAAGCAAGAAACAACTATTGCCAGATATCTAATCAGCAACTTACACAACCGTTACGATTTTAATTCGAATATTTCATCAAATCGGTATGAAAATCATGGTATTGGTTTTGACATGAATCCTTATTAAAGCCAACAGTTTACTTGGTATTGATGCCCATGTTTTGGTGACAACATTCAGTTATTGTTCAGATTTTTCGTGATATAATATTAGATCGTATAAAACTATAAAGTTGCAATTATGAAAAAAATACCACTCCCTCCATCCTTTATCGTATTACTCACTTTATTTATGATTGGTTTTGGCAGCAACATACAAGCAAAAACTGAAATTAATTTTGATCAACCAGAAAAGTTCATGGATTTTCGTTCACGAGATGTACTCACCAGTATTGATAGAAATCGATTAACTGCGGATTTATCGAAGAATATTGAAAAACTTGCTGAGCAAATTCTCCCTGCCAACCACAGTATGAACATCACTTTTACTGACATCGACATGGCTGGTAATATATTCCCTGGGGCCAATGAAATTCGCAAAGTCAGCAACAACACTGATCGCACTTTATTAAAATTTGACTATGAAATCATCGACAACAATGGTGAATCGATCAAAAAAGGACAAGAAAAACTGATCAATATGTATTTCAACAATGCCATGAACAGAGAAGCCAAACAATTTCGCCAGTCTCGATTCAAGCATGAGTTGGTATTGTTTTCTCGTTGGTTGAAAAAGCAATAAAATCACAGCACCACATGTCTTAAGGCGTATGGTGCTTTCCTCCATATCATTTATAACAATAGGACCTGTAAAAACCTATCCATCTTCAAAAATTGAGTTTACCACACAGGTGATTGATAATTATTTCCACTTGATTTGATAATAAATTCAAAATTAACAGCCTTTTAGTTGTAAATGAGAACAGTTATCATTATGATTAGCATTAGGTAGTTAACCCTCAACTATCGGTTACGTTGATTTGCTGTAAAAAAGGTGATAATTGAATCTATTTTATCCACTCCTTTTAAAATTAATTTTTGTTGCCATCTTTTTTACAGCCTTTTTTACATCAAATACGACTCACTAGGTGCACAATGATCCCAAATAAGATTCATAAAAAATATAAACTGACCTTTGAAACAAGCCAGAACAACACAAGTTTATGTTTATCAAATCATCAACAAGTCATTCGAAAATGGCATGGTGTTTTCGCAGAACTGACTTTAAAAAAGCTTCAACCTAACATTTTCTTAGAAAAACAAGCCATCTATTTTGACAAACAGCAAGTTCATAAGTTTTTTGTAGACATGACATGCTTATATCAAAATGCCATGTGCCATTACAGCATCGACAAAGACCTCATTGGTCACAATTTTAGCAATCAAAAACTAAACATTTCCAAATCGTTGCTTCTTCAAATTCGCATGCATGACCAACACCCAAAACGTGAAACACTATTGGAATATTACCTCAATGAATTTGATCAATTAGATGATTCATTATTTGACGAGGCGCTGTTATTACTCAGCGAGAAAAAACTCATTCAATCCATTGTCACTGAAGATGGTGCCCACTATTTTGATAAAAACCCCAAACCTCACGATCATATCTACTTCACCAACCATCAGAAATTGATTGACTGTCCATCTGAAATAGCATTTATTCTCAATAATATCCCTCTGCACAATGGTCAACAATCAAACCCTGGCCAAGTCTTTTATATGAACCACTCCTGATCTTAACCTCTGTAATCTAAATTATTGCCAACACATTTTTTATGAATGTAAAATAACAAGGTCAAACCATCTCCATAAATAAGCCAGTGTTTTATTGAAGAATGTGAGAAACTTCTTAAAAAAAACCAACAAAAACACAGACACAGATTAAAATACAGTAAAATACTTTACTGCACTGCGCTCGTAGCTCAGCTGGATAGAGTGTCGGCCTCCGAAGCCGAAGGTCATGGGTTCAAATCCCGTCGAGCGCGCCATTCCATTTTTAAACGCAACGTATTGAAATAAAAGAATAAATAAAAAGCCATCAAGGCTTTTTCGATTATTAAAAGGATTGTAAAATCGTATTATAGCTTTCACTTGATTACTTTAACAAATCAAACGCAATCGTAGTTTTACTTACTTGACTTGTTCCTATAATGGCAACGGCAGGTTGGCGATTCAGTGTATTATCTATGTTTGTGGGTATTTGCCTATCTGATATCCTTGTAATTTAGGATATTGCGCTGCAAATTACAAGGTAAATATTTGACATTCATACGTTGATAGAATGAAAGGTAACTGTCAGAATCATTTATAGTCTCTAGTAAATTGATACAAATCACCTCAGCCATGTTAATGACTGAGGCAATATTTTATCATCGATTAGTCATCACAACCTGGGTTTACCCAATTGACATTAAACTCTGCAAAATTGACAAATGTTCTGTCCCATGACTTACTGTCACTACCAAAACCACCATATCTTCTGTCTCTTTGATTACGTCGATTACCAGTTAGGTTATCGTTGTCACGATTGCCCCACATTCTATCACGTGAATCGCCACCAAATGGCCAGTAACCATCCATGGTATCATTTCCTCTATTACCAAAAGCAAAATTAGTGCCTTCAACAACTCTCATACGGTCGTTGCCACGATTACCAAAGACCACATCTCTGCCATTACCTGAGTTAATCCTATCGTTACCTTCATTACCAAAGATCTTATCATTGTCATTGTTTCCGTCTAATATATCATCTCCAGAGTTGCCAAAAATCACGTCATTTCCTGTATTGCCATTCACATAATCATTACCGGAGTTACCAAAGATCACATCACCACTGGATCCTCCAATAATATAATCATTGCCTGAATTACCAAAAATGACATCTGCATTATTGTCACCACTGATGTAGTCATCTCCTTCATTACCAAACAACACATCAGCACCAGAATTGCCCCATAATTGGTCAGAACCACTGTTACCGAACAAAACATCTAGACCATTTCCACCATTCAGCTGATCATTGTTACTGTTACCAAACAAGATGTCTGTCTGATCACCACCATTGATAATATCACAACCAGCATTACCAAAACCCAAGTCTTGTCCAAGCCCGCCACTGATAATATCATTGCCTTCGTTACCAAATAACACATCAATATCACTTTCACCATCAATGACATCATCACCACTATTGCCAAACATTAAATCTTGGCCACTGCCACCAAACATTTGGTCAGTATCACTGTTACCAAACATCAAATCAATATCAGCTTCACCGTACATGATATCATTACCAGAGTTGCCAAACATGTTATCAATTCCATTGCCTCCCCACAATGTTTCAACACTGTCTACTGTTGTATTGCTGTTACCAAACATGACATCTGTATCATTTCCCCCAAACAAGGTATCACTGCCTCCATTACCAAAAATCAAGTCCATTCCATTGTCTCCATACAAGGTATCAACCCCAATGTTACCAAAAATGATGTCTATGTCATCATCCCCATGAATGATGTCATCAGCCGCTCCACCAAAAATCAAATCATAGCCTCCATTTCCATTGATATTGTCTTCATCTTGACTACCAAATATCAAATCTATGCCATCATCGCCGAATAATCGATCTTGACCTCTTCCTCCAAGTATCAAATCAAAAGGTCCTTGCGAGCCTCTTACAAGGTCATTACCTCTGTCTCCAGAAACCAAATCAAAGCCATCGCCACCAGTAATATTATCATCACCAACATTACCAAAAATGAAATCCGTACCATCTTGACCATTAATGGTATCATCGCCTGAACCACCAAAACCAAAATCTATGCCCCCCCCCAGGTTAATGGTATCGTTATTATTGCCACCAAAAGCGAAATCTCCTATGGTTGGTGTATTTGAACCGGTGATGTTATCGTCACCAATCCCACCAAAGAAAAATGATCCAAGTCTGACAGGAACACCAGCTACAGTGATGGCTCCAGGTGTGATATTGCTGAGTGTATCATTGCCTGCTTGACCAAATAAGAAATCAATGCCCATTTCGCCCAAGATGATATCATTACCATTTTCTCCTCCAAACAAGAAAGCATCGCCTAAGATGATATCAGTAAAACCATAATTTTCTACTGAGCCATTTTCACCCCGATCTGCATTGACTTCACCACCAAAGATGCGATCATCGCCTGCTCCACCCATCAATAGGTTACCAATATTGAATTTGAGAGGAACACCACCAATATAGATGGTGTAATCTTTACCTGCACTGCCGTGAATTTCATCATCACCTTGACCACCATGAACAATATCATGGTCATCTCCAGCATAGACAACGTCCTGTCCAGTACCGGATAATATCAGGTCATGGCCTGCATGTGACTCAATACAGTCATTGCCTGAAAAACTCAGTATTAAGTTATTGCGATTACCGGTAATAATTCTGTCATTAAATGGTGTGCCTAAGATGACACTGATGCCTATGATATCAAATGCTATATTGAAGGTTTCATCTCCACACAATATTTCTTGACCTCCTCTAATTTCATGAGAATCATCAATTAGCAAAGATTTTTTCACCGGTTTTTGTTGGTATTTCATCAGCAAATATTCAGTACTCATCCATTGATCAAAAACGTTATCATACGCCTGAGTGCTTTCCACCATTTGATCTATACCAATTTGGGCAGCCAAATCTTCTGAATCTGTCAATAAATCTGTACTCCATAATTCCATGGTTTCAGTCACTCTTTGCTCAAGCAATTCAGTCCCTACATTTAGCTTCATGTATGGGTTTTCGCTGATGATATTATTTGAATCATAATTTTCTAATGTGGCTAAACTTGTGCTACATTCTTCCATTTTTAATGACTGACTGTCCATTTTGAGTTCTGTTTGTTCAATCATCATTTCAGATTTTTCATTCAAATCTTCAGTGCTGTCTTCTACATCAAGTAGAGAAACAACTTTTTCTACATCACCGCCCATTTGTTTATCGATATCATCAACACATGGCACAACATTGTTGGTGTAATGATTGACTTGTTGGTTGATATTGGAGATTAATTCAGTATTGGATTGTTGTAGTTGAACGATATCTCTATCCAATTGACCGAGAAATTGTTGTTGATAATTTAGAGTAAGGCTTTCGTAATCATTCAGTTCTTGCTGACCATAACTCTCAGCATCTTCCATTTGCTGTTTAAAAGTCACGATCGAAGAAGAGGTAATGTTTTTGAAATTTTCAACATCTGTTTGCAATGAAATTTCAGCAGCATCAACAGCTGCAAAAATTTCATTTTGCCTTCTAATGATATCTATCAATCCTGGATTACGATCATCAACAGTCATACGCTGTCCCTGTTTGTTGACATAACGCGCCATTCTGATAAAAGAATCTGGATCAACAGGCATGGCAATTTTTCCATCATCCAACTCACCTTTAAATACCAACGGTATAGCATTGTTATTAACCAGATAATCTGCATAGAAAATAGCCGAGGTTTTTCGAGAAAGTTGTACTTCCAGCACTTGTTGACTTCCTGGCTCAATGGGTACAATTTCTTCAAGAATTACTTGGTTAATTCGATCTTTCAATACCCAAAAATAATAATTATCCCTTCTTTTTCCTACATACAAAGCACCTTCCTCATTGATTTGTACTATGATCTTTGGTAGCGGTGGCACTGCTTTTAAATCATCAGATTGGTCCTCTAATAATTGTTGAGTTATCTGTGGTTGGTAATATTCATTATTGATAGTTTTAATGCCGGATGCCAATGATGCACCTGTCATTAATGAACTCATCGTTAATACCAGCATCTGTGTTTTAATGCTTGTTTTCATTTTTATTTCTCTCATATTTAAGATTGAAAAACAACGCCATCTTTAAATATTTAGATGATTGGGTTGTTAACTCAATTGGTTTCTCTATTAAAATTGACTGGCATAATATTCCTGCCAATACATCAATCAGTAATAAAACTGATAGCAGGTATTTTAGAAATTGCTGGTGAATAAATTTTTGATATGATGACAAAGATTATCGAAATCCCGAAAAAACAGCTCTGGTAATTGGGATTATCTTGAAAAACAGTCTAAAACACTAAAAAGGACATACATTCAGCAATCAAATATTGCTCTTACTCTGCATAAACAACAAAAATCGAGTCACTTTGGTATCTTCTGTATTGATTTACAGCGCTGTAAACGAAGTCATGTCCATAGAACCAATACGACCTATCATGCTTTTGATACACCAAAATACCAATGTAAGATATCTTTACTTATCTAAAAGTCGACCGTCCTTGGTGAGTTTTTACTTGATGGCTTCTAGCCCGGATATTTCGTCATAGAATGGAGTTTAGGGAAAAAATGGCAAAATAGATTGGGGAAATATCCATATCTAGTTGACTCATTGGCAACTAATATTGTGATACAGCGTTCGTCCTAATCAATAGTGGATAAATGTATTGGGAAATAAAATAATTAACGCCAGCACAATGAGTTGTAAGGTAATAAAAGGGATCACACCTTTATAAATTGTTGTGGTATTTACTGATTTCGGTGCCACGCCTTTAAGATAAAATAAACTGAATCCAAATGGTGGTGTTAAAAAAGATGTTTGTAGATTCATCGCAATCAAAATGGCAAACCACACCATATCTAGCTCTAGGGAAACAGCGATTGGCACAAGAATTGGCACAAGAATAAAGGCTATTTCAATAAAATCGATGAAAAACCCAAGTATCAAAATCACCAACATGGTTATTGCTATAAAAGTCCACTTTTCACCCGGTAAGCCCAAAATAAACTCTTCTATAATCATGTCACCACCTGTATAACTGAACACCAATGAAAATGCCGTTGCACCCAATAAAATGGCAAATACCATTGAAGACACTTTTAATGTTTGAAGAGAAGAATCTTTTAAATCACTGAATGAAAAAGACCCATGTAACAGTGATAATATAATGGCACCTATGGCGCCTATGGCTGATGACTCTGTTGGCGTTGCAATACCCGAAAAGATTGAACCAAGTACACAAATGATCAGCATAAGCGTTGGAAATATGTCTTTCAGGGCCTGGATAAGTACTGTTTTGCGTGAGTCATTTACTGTGATTGGTGGGCAAAAATCTGGTTTCAAAAAATTCAGTACAATGATGTATCCAATATAAAATAAGATGAGCAAAACACTGGGGATGATCGCAGCCTTGAATAAATCGCCCACGGGAATGCCCATGACATCGCCCAATATGATTAATATGATTGATGGCGGTACAATTTGCCCTAAAGTTCCTGAAGCACAGATGACTCCCGTTGCAGTTGGTTGATGGTAATTGTGTTTGAGCATTACCGGCAAAGAAATCACACCCATCGTCACAACACTGGCCCCAACAACTCCTGTTGACGCGGCTAAAAATGTGCCCACAACTATTGTAGATATTGCCAGCCCACCTGACATGCCTCCAAATAGTTTACTCATTGACTCAAGCATTCTTTCTGCGAGCCCTGAACGCTGTAAAACAACCCCCATAAAAATAAACATTGGTATGGCCATCAGTACGGTGTTTTCCATGATACTCATGATGCGGTATGGCATAAAGGCAAATACGTCGATACCTAAAGCCCATATGCCAACGATTAAGGAAGCGCCGGCAAAAGTAAATGCCACAGAATAACCCAAAAACAATAAAATTAAAGCGATACAAAAAAGAGCAATACCAGCCATCAGAGGTCCCCACTTTTGATTGTTTTCGATGAGGGCTGTGAGTTAGATTTTCCAACAATAAATTGTATTTGTGTGATCAATACGTATATTAAACAAAGCAAAAGATATGCCGCAGACAGTGGAATAATCGATCTGACAATCCAGCGATAAGGCAGCCCACCAGGATCAGGGCTGCCCTCTTGCATTTGATAAGCATCTAGCGCATATGAACTGCCATAATATAAAATAATAGTGGCAAATGATGCAGTGAAAATCAACCCACCCAATAAATTAACCCAAGCTTTAGACTTTGCTGACATGCGCTCATAAAAAACATCAACGCGCACATGTTCATCTTCCTTTAATGTATAACCTATACCAAACATAAACATACCAGAGAAAAGATGCCACTCTAATTCCTGCATGCCTATGCTCACATCATTAAAGACATAACGCATCACCACATCGTAAAAAACATTGGCAATCATTAGCAATAATAAGGTTGCGGCAAAATAGCCAATTAAGTTAATTATTTTTTCTATTGCTTTTAACATTGTTTTCATTGGACAAACCTAAATTTAACGATTGAAGTCATAAAAAAAACAAGCAATATTAATGTGAGTGGCATGACTTAAAAATTTACTCTTTAGATGATTCTAAATAAGCACCGTCAGAAAACTCTGTCCATGCTCGAGCTTTCGCTTGATATGCTTGAATGGACTTTAATATTTCTGCCGTTTTTTCGTCTTTTTCTGAAAACTTCTTCAGTAGTTTTTCATTCGCTTTTTTAATGGCTTTCATGACAGGTTCAGGGAAAGAACGAATTTCCACATTTGGATAATCTTTTTGAATGCTGGCTAAATTTATCGAACTTTCATGCGTCGATTGCGCATACATATCATATGCCGATAGACGCATTGCTGTGGTTAGAATCTTTTGTAAATCCTTGGGCAGTTGATTAAAGGCTTTTTTATTCACCATAAACTGTAATTCCGTGGCAGGCTCATGCCATCCAGTATAATAATAAGGTGCTATTTTATGAAAACCCATCCTTAAATCTAATGAAGGCCCAACCCACTCAAGAGCATCAATGGTATTGCGCTCCAAAGCTGTATAAAGCTCACCAGCAGGTATATTGGTTGGCTTTGCACCCAGCTCTGCCAAGACTTCACCCGCAAAACCGGGAATGCGCATTTTTAATCCTTTAAAATCTTCAACCGATTTAATTTCTTTCCTAAACCATCCGCCCATTTGATTGCCTGTGTTTCCACCTGGGAAAGAAAGCATGCCATATTTATCATAGACGCTTTGCATTAATTGCATGCCACCGCCATAGTAAAACCAAGCATATTGTTCGGGTGCTGTCATACCAAAAGGTATCGTGCTAAAAAACAAAGTATTAAAATCTTTACCCTTCCAATAGTATGATGCCGAGTGTCCCATCTGGTACTGCCCGCTTTTGACAAAATCAAAAATGCCCAGTGCTGATTTATGTTTATTCGAAGAGTGAATGTCAATAATCAATCGACCATCAGACATCTCATTAACCAAACGAGCCATATTTTTTGTTGTGTCACCAAAAATCGGGAAGTTAGGCCCCCAAGTTTCTGCCAATCTCCAACGATAAGTATCTTTTGCTTCGACATTTATTGTAAAAATGCTGGCCATTGCTATGACTAGAATTAAAATTTTACTTTTAAATTTCATGAGTAACCTCTTGTAATGTAGAATTGCTGCTAATTTTTTTTAACCGCTCACGGCTTCCTATTATTCACATTATCTGGCTCATGTCTATTATCCATAAGTGGTACGGCCTAAGAATTGCAGACAGTTTTTGATGACAAAATCACAGCCTACTGACAGACCTTCGAGAATGATATCAATTATAAGTGGATTTTTAACATAAATTCAAAGCTAACGAGCATAAATAGCTATTCACTTTCAACTAACGAATGATACAATATATCTTTTGTTTATATTTATATCATTATGACCTTAGATAAAGATTATGCAGGCATCTTAATTTCATCACTGTGTATTTTACATTGCTTATCAGGGCCAGTTATTCTGGCTTTAGGATTTTCTTCGGTGGGTTTTTCTTTTTTATCGAATGAAAAAATGCACCTTGCCTTAGTATTTCCCATTATTGTGCTTGCTATTTGGAGCATCTCCACTGCTTATATCATTCATAAAAAACCATTGCCTTTTATAGCGGCAACTTTGGGCATTATACTGCTATTGACCGGTTTGATGATTGAAAATTTAGAAGTGATACTGACCTTTTCAGCATCTTCATTACTGATTTTTGCCCACTTTTATAATAGAAAGCAACTCAAGAGTGTATCATTGGGTAATCCCCGCTAAAAATAAGTGTTTTCAGAAGTAGAATTTTTTTACCCCAATTACCTCTTTCATGTCTTAATTAAGAAGTGAAAATTTACTGTAATATTTTAATTATTACTTGATACAACAAATACAAAATTTTGCAACAAAATGGTTTTGGTTTTATAATCACAAAAGACAACTTAAAGCTTATGGAGGGCGGCTGCCACCAATAATGATAGAATTACCTACCAAATGACTTAAAATGTGATTGATATAGATATCATATTATTTATAATAAACTAGATATGCCTATGAATATATTAGAAATAGCTTTGAATTTAGCACTTAATGCTCATACTGGTCAGAAAGATAAGGCAGGGCAACCATATGTATTACATCCACTTAGAATTATGCATCAAATGGATACTGATGAAGAAAGAATTGTTGCGTTATTACATGATGTTATAGAAGATTCACAGTACAGTGATAAAGATTTGATTCGACATGGTATACCTGAAAATATAGTCAATACTGTCATGATTTTATCCAAAAATGAAAATGAAAATTATGAAGCATTTATAAATAAAATATCGAAAAATAAGTTAGCCGTAAAAATAAAAAAAGCAGACATTATTGATAATTTGAATTTATTAAGGTTACAAGCCATTAATTCAAAAGAGATCAAACGTATTAAAAAGTATCACAAAGCATGGAAAGCTTTAGATAATCTTTAATAAAATTTTTACAATTTGCATTTAATTATATTTGGAGGCGTTGATACGCAATTGATTATGTTTGATAAAATTGAATTGAAAAAAACTTATGACTTAAACTTAAACTCATACACGAAAGTATGCAAACACTCCAAAAATATTGCAAAGAAAATTTTGACTGAAAGCAAAATAAATCTTCTAAATATCAGCTATAGAGTGAAATCTTTTGAATCATTTTATGAGAAATTATCACGTAAAAAGTACAATGACCCCTATATTGATGTTGAAGATATTTGCGGATTAAGAATAGTTTGTTTTTATCCTCGAGAACTGGAAAGGGTCAGAGAAATTATTCAAGAAAATTTTTTGATAAAAGATTACATTGATAAAACAGGTTCAAATGACATCGATCGATTTGGATACAGATCAAATCATCACATTGTCAGTTTACCAAATATTTCAAAGTATTCTAAATTCACTGATTTTAAAATTGAAATTCAATCCAGAACCATATTAATGCATGCGTGGGCACATATCCAAGGCAATTTAGAATATAAGAAAACAGAACATATCCCAAAAGAATTCAGGCGCAAATTATTTAGATTGAGTGCGATTCTTGAACTGGTTGAAGAGGATTTTCAATCATTAAAAATTGAAAAAAATGCATTAAGAGAATTGTTATTAACTGATGATTTTATATTTACAAACTCAACGGAGCTCAATATTGATACGTTCATGTCATATTTAAGTATTACATTCCCAAAAAGAAGAACAAATTACCGATTTGCCAAATTATTAATGAAAGATCTTTTAAAAAACAATATTGGCTTTGATCAAATTATTGAATGTACTATTAATGTCAGAAAATATTTACGTGCTTTTGAGCAAGAAACAGATTTAATTCTAACTCAAGAAGAAGCACTAAAAGTTTTGTTATGTATTAATAATAAAGCCACATTTAACATATTTAACGATGATCCACTTATCAATGAAAATATTGATTACTTTAAAAACCTTTAAATGAAGTAAAAGTAGAAGAGCTTCTACACATGAAATCTATAGTAACTTTTTTAGGGTAAGAAGAATAAGAATCAGTCGTATTCAAAACTGATCAAGTATCAACTGTTTTCGATATATATTTTAAATTTTAAATAACGATTGAATTCGGCTATTTGTGAATTTACCACGTGTGTTGCTGTTGTTTTCCTGTGATCAGAAACTGATTCAGATATGGAATAGAGAATATACCTCCTTGATTGCTGTTGGTGAACACCACATAGCCCATTTTTAAGTCTTCATAATAGATGAAATTTGAGACAAAACCACTGTTGGTAGAACCGCTATGACCATAGGCTCTACCAAATTTGGTGTCCTCATAATTATCGGTAATGCTATAGCCTTAATTTTTAATTTTGTGTTTTCGAATACTCTAAAAGAATCGAGTATTTAAATCTTGTGTCTTCAGCCCGCGCAATAGCTTGGGAGGCTCACAGGCTAGGCAGTCCGCATTTAATCATCCAGAAGCTGCGAATCATGTCCCCTTTGTTCCAGTCAGCCATACTTCCATGTATCTTGACCTGTTAAATCATTAATCGTTCTGCGGCATCCATGCCTTAAATCCTTCGGACGAATTCGACTAGTTATCAAAGTAGTTTATGTACTAATCTTGGAATTTCGAGCACATTAAAAGCGGACATTTTAACTTTGTGTTGACACCCCTTAGTTTTACTATCTTATTTTTGTTATGAATATGGCTCCTATGACTTTTATTTTATTTCAAACATAAATGTGATTGATAGGAACCAATGTAAAATCAGCAGATAGGCTCAATTATGAAGCCAAACCAAAGAAAAATTGAAATAAAATACAAATTGATCATTGGGTTTTTAAGATTAATCCCAATATATATCGAACGAATATGTTGTTGAATTATTCGGGGTATCAAAATCAATCAATGATGAATTTTTTATTTACAACGTGGTTTTGATGTTTGTCAATATCTCTTGATTTCATAGCTTTAAAGCTAGTCAAGATGGAAAAAGCGGACGACGATTCTATAGATAGATCGCTGCCTTTATTCCAGATTCCTCCTTTTTTGTTTAAATATGTCTATATTGTTTTAATATCAGTAATTCTAAAGATTTTTTTGATAGGAATTAACTGACGTGAATAAATTTATGTTGTAGCTAATGTAACTATTGAATAATTTTCAAAATGCATTAATGCCCTAATTTCAATAGACAAACCATTCTATACAAAAAGGCTTAATTCAAAAACATTATCATAACTTTAGTTAATGTAATACTCATTAACAACAGTCCAAACTGTATATAGGCAACATTGCATAATTTTATTATCGAAAATATTAAATTATTGTTCAACTGACTGAAGAGGTATAACTGTATTTTGTTTGCTCCTACATCAAGCTCTGAACCTAATTATAATCTAAGATAACTTTAAAGTTATCTGGGAGATAGTATCTTGAATAAATATTTATTATTAACGCCTGGTCCAGTTAATGTTGCCAACAATTTACGTGTTGCAATTACTATGGAAGACATTTGTCATCGAGAACCTGATTTTGATTCTTTATTGGAAAGAATTGAATACAAATTACTTGAAGTATTTGAAATAAAACACATTGATAATTATAGGGCTGTAGTCATTACAGGGTCTGGAACTGCGGCCAATGAAGCCATGATTTCATCTGTTGTTGACAATAAGAACATTCTTATACTCTCTAATGGTGAATTTGGTGAACGATTACATGAGATTTCAACCATTCACAACAAAAATACTTTTTTACTCGAGTTTCCTTGGGGACAAAGTTTAGATATCAATAAAATTGCAGAATATTTGGAACTACATCATATAGATGTTGTAGCAATGGTACACCATGAAACCAGTTCGGGTATTCTTAATCCATTAGAGCAAATTGGTACTTTAGTTAAAGCCAAGGGCGCAATTTTTCTAGTTGATTGTGTCAGTAGTGCAGGAGCTGAGGCAATCGACGTTAAAAGGAATAACATTGCTTTTTTCTCTAGTTCGAGTTCAAAAGCTATTGGTTCATACCCTGGTTTATCATTTGTTGTTGGCAAATCTTCTGAATTTGAGAAATTAAAAAACCATCCAGCAAAAACGAGCTATTTAAACTTATATAAATTCTATACCTTTCTCAAAAATGTTTCACAAACTCCTAACACACCTGCTGTACCATTGTTTTTTGCCCTTGAACAAGCTTTAAACAATATACTACAGCAAGGCGTTGCCAATCGTTATGCTGATCTGAGGAGTAAAGCGAATTATATGCGTGCAGGTATGCAAGCTTTGGGGCTTAAATTCCTTCTAAATGAACGCGATATGTGCTCGATACTAACGACAGTATATATTCCAACTCATATAGATTTAGGATTATTTAGACAGAGATTACGAGATAAATCAATCATTATTTACGAAGGTAAAGGGTGTTTTAAAAATAAAGTATTCCAAGTGGGGAACATTGGTGAAATATCCATAGATGAAATTCAATTCTTTTTGGACATTCAAAAAGATATTTTACAAAGTTTCAATCAGCTAAAAATTGATAATATAAAAACAGTGTCTTCACCTAAATCTTTATTAAAAAGTAAGCCAAAACTGATTGAATCAATTCCTTTAAATCCAGTGACACAAATCATATGAAATCATCTAATGAAAAATTAATTCGATTATGGGCAACAAAAAACAAAGATGATGAATGGTGGTCATCTTTTATAACATCTCCATTAGCAATAGTTGTGAATTATTTTGTTGTGGATTTTAAATGGCTAACGCCAAATATCATTACATTGTTATCATTTATTGCGGCATTGTTTTCTGTGATACTAATAGTAATTGGTGGTAGTGTTAATTTTATTATTGCAGCTGTAATGATACACCTTAGCCATGTGCTTGATTGTATGGACGGTCAAATGGCTCGTTATCGGCAAGCTAAATCACCTACTGGTGCTTTTTATGATAAGTTTACCGATCATCTGCAAGTTATGCTATGGTTTGGAGCTGTTGGATATGCTGCTTTTGTTCAAACTCAAAGTGTAGCCCCTGTTTTTTTAGCTTTTATTGGCGTTTCATTTTTCTCTCTACGTGGTTATGTTAAATACATGTACTGCTACACTGAAATGGAAAACAACCCTGCTTATTTAAAACAGAAAGTTGCCCAAGAATTAACTGAAAAAAAAGATGACGCTGCTGGTATCGAATTCAATGTTTTTGATAATTTACGATGGTTTTTGGCAGAACAGCCCAAGATAATTAATTTTGATGAAGGTGTTTTTATTTTTATGTTGTCGGTTGGATTAATTTTTAATCTTCTAATACCGATGTTATGGATATTTGCAATTAGTCAGGTATTCCACGGGGTAAAACGTGGCTTTGATCGAGCTTTATGTTTAGAAAAAAGCATGAATCCAAGTTCAAACAATAAGGGGTATTAAAATTACATGCTACTAGAATCAAACACATACCAACCAAAGTTAATCCCTGCAGGACAATTTGAAATTTCTAAAGAATTTGATTGTCGGCAAGAGATGGTTGAGTATAAAGGTAATAAAGACTTTCATAGCTTAATGCACAATGTACAAAAAAAGGCGTTAACCTCAAATAAAGTGGATATACTCTCATATTTCGCAAATAAAGTGTTACTCATCGAATGGCTTAAAGATCTAGTACCTCTGCAAAAAACATTTGCTTTCAGTACAAAATTAAATAATGAATCAGAAATAAAACGATTATTTCAAATTATTCAATCTAAGGTTGAAAGTCATGAAGAATTCATTGTTAAACCCATTAATGGCTCTGAGAGTATCGGAACTTTAAAAGTATTTCTTAATAAAGGCATATACATTGCAGAATTTTTAGGTAGCTCTAAACAAAATAATAATATCCAATTTTCTGCCAAAAAAGTTATATCTGAATATAATTGTTTTTCACAATGGATTAAAGAAAAGATACTGGGTATAACATCTGGTTCAATAGATACACATCTGCTTCATATTGAACCAGGCTTGATCATTCAGGCACTATTCCCTCATGACAAAGATAAGCGTGGCCCAATTGAAATGAAATTTAACACAGCCTGGGGTGAGTTACTCTATGTTGGTTGTAGAAATGCTCAGGGTGTATGTTTAGACAATCAAGGTGATTATCTTGAAGGCGAAAGAGAAACAGCCAAATTATTAAAAGCATTTTTTTTCGAAGAACTTAAAACTACTGCATTGTCTTTAGCAAGAGCATCGACTTATCCAAATTTAAGATTCGATTTTTTTGTTGAAATAAATACAGGTGTCTGGGTTTTGAATGAAATTGAGACTTTAGCAGATTGTCGTTCTTATCCAGACTATATATTAGAAAACACAGGAAAATTCTATCATCAAGGTTGGTTAAACAAATCTTATAAAACAATTGAAACTAAACTTACAACCCGAATTCTTAGGGAGCGTCTAATTAAAGAATTTACCCGCTAATTATTATCAATTCTGTGTATAAAGGTCTTTCTATTAAATGTTTTTTGAGTCTCTAAACTCAAGAATAATAATCACAACAACTTTATTAAAGAGTTTATTAAATCATGAATTACATAAACAAAAAACCACCTATTAAAGCCATAATTCTTGCTGCAGGAGTAGGGTCAAGGATCAGACCACTGACTGATAATTGCCCGAAAAGCCTCTTGATGTTAGATGGGAAAACAATCTTGGAAATGATGATAAGCAGCATCCTAGCTTGCGGTATAAAAGAAATCATTATTGTATTAGGATATTTGCCTGAACAAATTAGAACTTTTATTACTACCAATTTCCCAGACGTAGATGTTACTTATATTTATAATGAACGTTATGAAGATACCAACACTGGTTTTTCATTAATGTTAACAAAAGAACATATTGGGAATTCTGCTTTCATCAAGTTTGATGCAGATGTTGTATTTGCTAGAAATATACTTTCAAACCTCATTAATATTGAGTATGAAAACTGTTTGTGTATTGATAAAAACATTCAGCTAGAAGCTGAAGAAGTAAAAGTCATTCTAAAAGGGAGTAACAAGGTTTTTAAAGCAAATAAATTAGTAGATCCTGCAGAAGCGGCAGGAGAATCTATAGGTATTGAAAAAATCAGTAATAAAACAGCCATTGCACTTTTTGCAGAATTAAATTTAATGATGAAAGATAAAAACAACTATCAAGCTTATTATGAAGCTGCCTATGAGCGGTTAATAGATAAAAACATACTCTTTCATGCAATGGATATTACTGGCTTAAAATGGATAGAAATTGACACTTTAGAAGACTATAATGAAGCAAAAAGCATTTGCTCTAGTTGAATATCTTTTTGTTGTAGTTTGCTCAATGTAGTGATCCATCATTATTTCCATTAATGAACCTATAACTCAATATATTGCAAGAACAGAAAATAACAAAATTCTTAAAGACGCATTAAAGCTCTGTAAAAGCAAAGACAACATGTAAGAGTTTTATGAAATGACTGGAATTATTTATCATTTATTTAAAATGATAAATAGAGACCTCAGCATAACTATAAGAAAAGATCGAAAATGTCATTGAATTAGCTAAAACAGATTTTCAATTCATATAATTATCAATCAAATGATAAATTGACGCTATTTTCATCCTTATTATGCCTTTTTAGCATAATAAGGATAAAGTTATCCTGTATAACTCTCTACAGCACCGCCATAACTTGAAACTGAATCACCCCAGTTTCATCGGAGAGTTATCAGCCAAAGGGGACAGGCCTTTTATAGGAAATTCCCTACAAAAACAGCCAAAGGGGACAGGCCTTTTATAGGAAATTCCCTACAAGAATTTCAGCATTT
>CAYGTC010000053.1:0-32812 GCA_964352735.1 uncultured Alcanivoracaceae bacterium
CTCATTTTAACAAATTGTACTTAAATTTTCAGATAGTTATGCTGAGGTCTCCTTATCTTTATTTTTTTGCAAACATTGACTATTTATCACTTTTAACCCATCTTTTGATATATTTTCATATGGCTTAAACATGATGCTTGTTATAATTTAATAACACTTTCGTAACTTTTCTCTTGTTTTTTATGAATAAATTTTTTTTAACACTCGTACTTTTTACTACATACGCATTTTCTTGGGACTTTGAAGAGTCCACTATTGAAGCTGGACTTTTATATCAACATGGTTTTGACCAAAGTGTTACCATTGAAGAGCCCCAAAGAATTGCAAGTGGTATTGCAATTGGTGATGTTAATGGTGATGGCTGGGATGACATTTTTGTCGTTACTGGTGAGACATTAAATGCACAAGGCATCAACACCAATCCAAATAAACTGTTTATTGCTCAGCAAGATGGTACATATGTCGATATGGCCAGCGCTTACAATCTTAGCGATCAAGACGTTCAGTCATCTGGACCTTTGATTGTAGATTTAAATGGTGATGGTTTACGGGATTTGATTTTTGGTAGTGTCGGTACTGATCCAAAAATGACCATTTATATCAATAATGATAACCAATCATTTACTAAAATCAATAACAGCATACCGAGTGTTTATGCTTATGGTATTTCTGCTGCTGATACTGACAAAGACGGTGACATGGATATCTTCATCAGTCGCTGGTTACAGGATGAAGGCAATGCTTATTGGATGAACGATGGTAATGCCCAATTTTCTAATATTACTGATACATTTACCGACGCAAATTCTTTTCAAAGTTCATTTACACCAATTTTTGTAGATATCAATAACAACAATTGGGTTGATTTATTGGTAACCAGCGATTTCTTTTCAAGTAAATACTTTATCAATGATCAAAGCGGGTTCATGACACAACAAGACAGAACTCAAATAACTGATGAAAACGGCATGGGAGCCTCTGTTGGCGATTATGATAATGACGGTGATTTTGATTGGTTTGTCTCCTCTATTTTTGATGAAGATGGCAAAGCTGAAGGCAGCTGGGGTGTCTCAGGTAATCGCCTTTATAATAATGATGGAAACGGAAACTTTCAGGATGTCAGTATACCCTCTGATGTCAATAGAGGTTACTGGGGTTGGGGCAGTTGTTTTGCTGATTTTAATAATGATATGCACTTAGATATCTTTCATGTCAATGGCTTTAACTCTCTTCCAGCTGGAGAATCAGACTTTATAAATGATCCATCAAGAATGTATATCAATAATCAAAATGGATTTTTTACTGAGAGAAGTGAACAGTTAAATATTATTGATCGAGAAATGGGCAGAGCCATAATCTGTCACGACTATGACCGTGATGGTGATATTGATATTTTAATTGCTAACAATCAAGGCCAATCCAGGCTGTATAAAAATAACTTGGATAATAACTACAATTATCTGACCATTAAACTACATCAAGACAATAAAAACATTGATGCCATTGGTGCCAAAATTCATGTCACTTCTAACGGTATAACGCAATTACGTCAAGTACAAGCTGGTGGCAGTTTCGCTTCTTCAGTAGGTACAGAACAGTATTTCGGCTTAGGTGAAAATACTACCATAGAAACCATTACCGTAACTTGGCCAGATGATACAAGCAAAACGCTGACAAATGTTTCTGCCAATCAATTTTTGATCATAAATAAAGGTTTAACGATTAATGGGCTGGTAAAAAATGCAGCTGATCAACTTGCAATATCTGCATTATCTTTGCAACTCTATTCTGTTAATGGCGAGCTAATATCACAAACCATGACTAATGATAAAGGTCAATATTCTTTCAGCAATCTTACAGAAGGCGATTATTTGTTGGTTACCAACAGTGAAGATTTTGTTAACCAAGCCTATCCAAATAACAGTTGTGGCTTAAATCAATGTGTTCCCAGCACCTCACAAACCATTTCAATTTCTGCTGACCAATCACTTGATGATATTTTATTAATATCATCTAATGATTATTACCCAAACCTTAATGGTTTATGGTTTAATGCTGATCAATCTGGACATGGTTTACAAATCGAAGTCGTTTCAATACAAGATAAGCCAACTTTATTTGCCTCTTGGTATGCCCATTTAAATGGGCAAACCATTTGGTTAACTGGCACTGGCGAATTAAATAAAGGCATTGCTGAATTGAATATGTCTATTACAAATGGTGCTTCATTTCCACCGAATTTTAATAGTGATGATGTTGTTACCACACCTTGGGGAACAATAAGTTTTAATTTTTCTGATTTTAATTCTGCTGTGATTAATTGGGATACAGATGATGTTAGATTTGAAGATGGTCAACTCTCCATCCAAAGATTGACCAGATTATCCGATACTGTTACCAATAATGAAAATATCGATGCCTGCCTCAGTGGCACATTCTTTAACACAGACCAAAATGGTCATGGCATCATGTTAGAAGTGTTAGGACAACCAGCAGCATCCATTGTTGTTACCTGGTTCACCTATAATACCCAAGGCGAACAGTTGTGGTTATTGGCCAATGGTGCAATTGATGGCAACTCTGCGACTTTAAACACAGTTTACACACAAAACACATCATTCCCACCAAACTTTGATGCAGATGCAGTCATGACTATTGATTGGGGTTCTATTCAAATCAATAAAATTTCTAACGATAAATTGATGTTAAATTGGACGCCAAATGAGCAACACCAAGAGTTTGGTGACAATTCTCTTGAAATGACCAGATTAACCAGAATTAAAGGTAATGACATCACTTGTAATTGATCACAATTATAAATAAATGGGTTACTGTCATTAATGTGACAGTAACCAACCTGTAATAGATAAACGCGGTTGTTTTGCTAATGGTGATACATATGAAACAAAATGGTCACGTGGTACTTTAAATATGTTCAATGTATTGAATTGGGGCACTAATGTTTTAACAATATTTTTTTTATCATCCATTATATGCAATAAGCCCCCCCAATCTGCACACCAACCTTTTGTCAATCCAATTATATAGGCATATTGTCTCCCTTCACCTGAATGGATATCAGAATGTTTTGTTAAGTAATGACCAGGCAAATATCTTGTGGCTTGTGCACTTATTTTAATAAATTTTTTATTTTTTGTTAATTGTTTAAAGTACTCAATGGTTGAATATGAATTCAACCATTCTAAAAAACGATGTAAATACAATCCTGGATCCCTTTTTTCTATATAGGCTGTAACCATCATATATGTATTATAAATAAACTGAAATTGATCTTTACTTTGTTGCTGTTTAATTTTTTTTTGTACTGAAAGATCTAAATCATTTACATCATTTTTATTGAGGAACACTTCTGCTTCACCATTAACATTGCATGAAACACCCCATTTTACTTCGTTGACTAGGCACTGATATAATTTTTCAGCAAATTCATTTTCTAAAAAATTTGCTATTGAGACATAGCCTAACTCTGTCAAAGCATCTGAATTGTTTTTTACATCTGACTTATTAATGTTCATTTGCTAGATTCATTATGTTTTTATATTAATAGGTGCATATCTTTGGGAGGCTTTTGGGGTAACTGAATGGCTTTATTCATCCATAATTGCGTACTTTTTAAATCATCTGCATATTTATTTACAATAAATTCTTTTTCTTTTTCTCTTATTTTACCTGTATATTCTCTGCCTTTATATTTTGAATGACTGGTAAACATACCTTTTTCTTTTAAATCTTTAAGATCACAATTATCAAGCTCTACCCCTAAAAATGATGACGCCTTCAACAGTACATTTTCTGGCTCTGTTAAAAATTTATCTGCATGTAAAAATGTAATTTTATCATTTAAATGATAAAACTTTTGATATTCATAGATTTGCATTGCCCAAACCAATGATGCAATTTGTAAATCTGTTAATGCATTAACTTGCCTAAAATCTTGAATAATATATGGAGAAGAATCCAAAGAAAGAATATTGTACAAATTTCTAATAAAAGACCGCCCTGCCTCTCCTTTTTTTAGGATAGAAACTAAAAAATCATTCAAATCAATATATAAAAATAGTGCTTTTGACTTATTTGATACAATCAGCAATTCATCTATAATATTATTGGTTGCATTAGTTGGCTTAAATAACATTTTCTTTTTATTTGGACATGAAAATGAAATTATTGTTTTATTTACTAATGATTGAAATAAGACACTATTATTTTTGAATTGTTCATTTATTCTTTTGAGATTTGCCAATTCCATAAATATATTTGGCTCTCTTACCGAGAAATAATACTGGGTATTCCCTAGCAGTTTAGATAAAAATGTTGAGCCACAGAATGCTGTATGAAAAATATAGGATAAAGATATTTGATGATCTTGATCATTAATGTTTGAAATGTTTTGCTTTTCAACAATACTTTTATATTGACTTAAACGCGTATCATGAAATGCTAAATTATCTAATTCTTGTTGATTGACATGAATAAATTGCAATTCATCGTTATTAATATCTATGGAAGATGGAAAAAGTAATTTTGTATCATTCACATTAAGAGCCAGTCATATTTATTGTTTTTTACATATTAACCCCAAACCCAGCACTTTATTTTTATCGTTAACTATTTTTTTATCAAAATTGATGATGAAACCATTACTTTTTAAATGACTCATTAAATTATCAATATCTTGGCTTGATAAAACTATTTCTGATAGATTCTTCATTCTTTGATAATTGTGCATTAATGCTTTTTGCATTTTATTGATGTATTCAACACATAAAGTTGCTTTATTGGTTTGCCCAAATACAAAAATATCATGGGCTGCTTTTAATATCAATCTATATACACTTAAATTTTCATCATGAAGAATTTTTGTTTTTATTTCATCCAAACATTTCAATAATTTTTGTTCAGCTGATTTTTGAAACACACTGGATTTATTTTTTACTTGGTAAATTTTTTTGAATAGTTCAAAAAATGGAGATTCATTCAATATCTCAAAACCTTGTTGCATTTGATTATTGGAATTTTTCACTATTTCACTGTCATATGTATGAATTACTGCGCACAAATAGCCTCCTTTTTTTAATACTTTGCTGATTTCTCCTATTGTTTTGGTTAAATCACTGTATTCAATTCCAAATGAACTGGTTACAATATCAAATGTCTCTTGCTTAAAAGGTAAATTTTCACAATTACATTCAGAAATATAATTTAAGGATATGCCTTCTTTTGAATCCAATCTGTTTTTTATGACAGCCAAATCTGTTAGGTTAATTTCTAATTGAATATTTTTATCTTCAACATTACTTATAATCAGCTGAGGTACACCACCACCTCCAGAGCACAAATCAATTATTTTATTACCATCTTTCAGTATTCGAAAAAAATTATGCCAAAATTTTTCAATTGCTGGTGGATAACCATCATGTCCATTTGATACACAGCTTGTTGCTAAACCAGATTGCCAATACTCATTCCATGAACTTTCAAAATCAGTCATTTAATATACCTTTGTATTTTATAAAAATTTTCAAATAATATTTTTTTGCTATAAAAAAAGCGGTTAGAAACTAACCGCTTTTTTATGATTTACGACAAGATTAAATTAGAATCTTGTTTTCCATCTTACAAACCAAGTACGACCAAATACTCTGTAAGTAGCAGCTTCTGTACTACCATTAAAAGCACTTTCAATGAAAGGAGGCTCTTTATCAAATAAGTTATTGATACCTACAGTAAATGTACTTTCTTGCCAAGGCACTGCGTAAGAAACAGCTAAATCACTATAGCTTTGACTTCCAATTGCTTGTGTAACAGTGTTGAAATCACCACCATTTTGAACCAAGTCAGTACTGTTTGGACCGATATCAAATAACTGTAGATCTGCGTCAATCGCACTGAAATGATCAATGCTGTAGTTAACAGTCCAGTCACCATAGTTCCAAACGGCTGTAAATTTAGCTCTTAGATCATTGTATGCTTGGCCACTGTATCTGCCTTCTAGGTTAACACGTTCTGCACCAGTAAAGGCTACACGTGAATTTTCAAGCATTTTAGTTGCTTGGAATCCAAGATTAAATTGACCGAAATCAGTACCAAATACATAGTTTAGACCTAAATCAATACCTTCTACTAACACGTTTGAAGCATTAATTGTAGCACCAAATACAGAGATGATTGAACCATCAGCACGTCTATCAATCAAACCACACTCAGTAGAGTTAGCATTACCGCTGTCTAAACAAGCGTTAATAGTTTGAGGAATAGTCAATGTTGTGAAACCTTCATCCAAATCAACTTGCCACCAATCTAATGTAGTAGTGAAGCCTTCTAAGAACTCAGGAGACCACGCTAAACCAAAAGTTAAAGTTTCGCCTTCTTCTGGGCCTAGATTTGGATTACCACCAGTCAATTGTCTTAACTGACTGTCATCTTGCTGCCAACCACCTTGTGGAACACCAGTTCCGACACAAACTGCTTGTTGTGAAGCAGACAAGTTAGCGAAGTTAGCGTTATTACATGGATCTTGTGCTTGTGGGAAACCGTTACCTTGTCCAGCAAATAATAGACCAATGCCTGGCTCACGGAATACTTCAGCAAAAGTCGCTCTGATTAACAATGTATCAGTTGGGCGATAAATCAAACTACCTTGTACTGTAGTGTTACCACCAACAGTAGAGTAATCATCATAACGTGCACCAACATTTAATTCCAACTCACCAAAAGTCTCGCTTTCTAATAGAGGCGCATTTAATTCAGTGTAGAAACTTGTTACGTCATAAGTACCTGTTGTTGGAGCAGAAGCACCACCAGTTGCAGCACCTACAGCTCTTGATGAATCAGGAGTAAAGGTAAAACCTTGATCCCTGTATGTAACACCAAATGCAGATCCTACAGGACCAGCAGGTAAATCAAATAATACACCAGAAACATTAGCATTAAATACGTCTAATTGACTTTGAGAAACATTGGTCAATGTTGCGCTGATGTAATTCAACATTTCAGGAGTAACAGTACCTGTACCACCGAATAAGTTTAATGGCACACAACCAGCAATAGCATTACCTGGAGTACCACACGTTGCAACGCCACTGGCATCAAAGAATGATGGGCCTAAGGCATTTGCTAAACGAGATCCAATGAATTGACCGAAACTTTGTGAAACAAACTCACGGAAACCGAAGTTATAACTGGCTTCCCAGCTCCAACCTGAATCAAGAATATCGCCTCTTGCACCAATAACAGCTTGATACTGTTGAACATCTTGAGTAAATCTACGATCGATTTCACTCATACGACGTCTGGCACGAACAACATCTTCACCAAATGGGTTATAAACGTTGTCAGCAGAAACACCATTACCACCACCAGCTAAAGGAGCTGCTGGATCGAAGTTAGTGTCATAAGGAATCGGCGCTAACAACTGCGATGAAGTTCTGTGGTTATATCTGAAGTTAGTAAATACTTCAACACCATTGACTTCTTTGTGACCATTGAAGAAAATATTGGTTTTTTCGAATGGAGTTTGTAAGAAGTTAATTGGAGCGTAGTTATATGTATCATTGTTAGGATCGAAGAAACCACCATTATATGGACGGAAATTATCTGGAGTCAGTAATGCACCTGGAGTACCACAATCACCAGTACTTGGATCGTTACCATTGACTGTTAATGCTGGACCACCACTTGCCAAGTTAAAGACACCACATGGGATACGTGAACTACCCGCAAAGTTAACATAATCAGCACCGAAGTCTAAACCACCTTCTCTGTACGCATCTGGATCAAGAACAATGTAAGAGTCTTGTAAGAATGCATAAGGTGTATCACCTTGTTTCGCACCACTTTGATCTTCATATTGTAGACCAAATACGAAACCACCATCTTCACTTGAGTTACCAAAAACAAAACTACCTTGTTTTTGATCTACATTATCAGTATCAAATGAATCGCTTGCTGAGAATTCAACTTCAGCACCTGAGAAATCAGTTCTTGTGATGATATTCACAACACCAGCAACCGCATCTGCACCATAAATAGCAGAAGCACCTTCTTTTAAGATTTCAACACGCTCAATCATAGCAGATGGAATGGATTGGAAATCACCACCATCAACTGTTCTACGACCATCGATCAATACCAATGTACGACCAGCACCAATACCACGAAGGTCAACGAATACACTTCCGTTACCGCCGTTATTAGTTCTTGTACCTAATGGTGAGCCACTGAAAGAAGGCAGTCTTTGTAATAAGTCACCGACATCAGTAATACCAGTGGCCAATAATTCATCTCTACCTACGATTGTTACAGGAAGAGCTCCTTCAAGGTCTACACCTCTAATGTTAGAACCTGTGACCGTAATTGAGTCCAGTTCCTCTGTATCTGTTTGTGCAAATGTAGCGCCTGATAGGGCTACAGAAGCAACTAAGCTTGAATACAACGCTTTTTTAATTGCGCTAGCAATAGGATTACGTTTTATTTTCATTTAATTGTTCTCCAATATATTGATCCATGAGTCTCCTCAAAAAATTATTATCTTTTTAGAATTCCTGTCTATTATGCGAATACTAACACTTTCAGAGTATAAAAAAAAGCCCAACAAATAATTTATTAACACTTTATTAACATTTTTTTGTCATCAATCAAGCTCAGTTTTATCAAATTAAGTTGTTTTTTGTTTTTTCTAACTCTTTATACAAGGCTTGTGGCACTCTATCTCCATAGCTTTCAAGATAGTCCTTCACATCCTCAATTTCATTATTCCACGCCTTTTTATCTACTGCTAATAATTCTAGCAGATCACCTTCATCAAAATCAAGACCATCTAAATTAAAGTCTGTAATTTTAGGCATGCTGCCAATTGCTGTTTCTGTTGCATTGACATCACCCTTAACTCGAGCAAGAATCCACTCGAGCACTCTCATATTTTCACCAAAACCTGGCCACATAAACCTATTGTCTTGATCTTTTCGGAACCAGTTTACAGTAAATATTTTTGGCAGTTTATCTGCCTTTTTTTCAAATGAAAGCCAGTGTGTCCAGTAATCAGCAAAGTGATAACCACAAAATGGTTGCATGGCCATTGGGTCTCTTCTCACAACACCCACTTGACCAGTAGCTGCTGCTGTCGTTTCTGATGCAACTGTTGCACCCATTAAAACACCATGAGCCCAATCCCTTGCCTGCGTTACCAATGGTACAAGGCTCGCCCTTCTCCCACCAAAAACTATCGCTGATATAGGAACACCTGGTGCCGCTTCAGCTTGATCAGAATAACTCGGACAACGTTTTGACGACACTGTAAATCTGGAATTAGGGTGCGCAGCTGGACCATTACTTGGATCAAAGTCAGCACCTTTCCAATCTTTTGTTGGCACACTTTCATCTAAGCCTTCCCACCACGGCTGATTATCATCTGTAGTAGCCACATTCGTAAATATGGTATCTTGATATAACATTTCCAAAGCACTGGGGTTGGTTTCTTTCGCAGTTCCTGGCGCCACACCAAAAAACCCAGCCTCAGGATTGATTGCCCATAGACGACCATCCTCTCCGGGTCTCATCCAACAAATATCATCACCAATGGTTGATATTTTCCAGCCATCTTGAACATAACCTTCCGGAGGAATCAACATGGCCAAATTGGTTTTACCGCAAGCTGATGGAAAAGCCGCTGCTATATATGATGTTTCTCCTTGTGGACTTTCCATCCCCAGTATGAGCATGTGCTCAGCCAACCAACCTTCTTTTTTTGCTTGATAACTGGCAATTCTTAATGCATGACATTTCTTACCCAACAATGCATTACCACCATAGCCTGAACCATAACTTTTTATGCTCAACTCTTCTGGAAAATGCATGATATATCTTCTATCAGGATCAAGTTCACCTGTTGAGTGCAGGCCTTTAACAAACGAGCCCTCAGCTTCAATCCTATTCAAAGCTTGTGTGCCCATCCTCGTCATTAAACGCATGTTTTGTACTACGTATGCACTGTCGGTTATTTCGACACCGCATCGTGAAATTGGAGAGTCTATTGGCCCCATACAATATGGAATCACGTACATCACTCTATTACGCATACAGCCTTCAAATAATTCATCAATTTTTGCATGCGCCTTTTGAGGATTCATCCAATGATTATTTGGTCCTGCATCCTCTTTTTGCTCTGTGCAGATGAATGTTAAATGTTCAACCCTAGCCACATCTTGCGGGTCAGACAAATGTAGAAAACAATTGGGATGTGTCTCTTCGTTGAGTTTTTGATAATCCCCTGATTCCAGCAATAATTGATCCAAAGCCAGTTTTTCTTCTTCAGATCCTGTACACCAAACTATTTCTCGAGCTTGTGTTAATTTGGCTACTTGTTTAACCCAGTTTTCTAATGATAATAATGTAGTTGACATAATAATTAATTTTTTGAATATATAAATGTGATCTGACTATTTTATTCTGGCCAATATTCCATCCAGTTCATCTACTGAGTGGTAATTGATAACCAGTTTACCTTTGCCTTTTTGACCATGTTGAATTTTTACTTCTGCACACAATTTTTCAGTTAATTCTTGCTCCAGCCTTAATACATCATTATCAACCTTTGCTGGTTGAGCCAAAGTTTTTTCTTTACCGAAATTTTTGATGAATTTTTCTGTTACCCTGACACTCATCGCTTTATTGATGATTTCTTGAGCAGCTTTATACTGTAAACTTTTATCTAGTGCCAATAATGCTCTGGCGTGACCCATTTCAAGCTGACCTTCAACAAGTAACTTTTTCACATCCTTATGTAAGTCCAATAATCTCAATAAATTACTGACTGCCACTCTTGAACGGCCAACAGCATCAGCTGCCTGCTGATGTGTCAACTCAAATTCATCAATTAATCTTTGCAAAGCAATGGCTTCTTCCAATGGGTTTAAATCTTCCCTTTGTATATTTTCAATCAACGCCATAGCGATGGTTTGTCTATCATCCGCCACTTTAATGACTACAGGGATTTTATCCAATTCAGCAATTTGAGCGGCTCTCCAACGACGTTCGCCTGCTATTATTTCATAACTGTTTTTCGCAATATTTCTGACAATGACTGGCTGCACCATACCCTGAGCTTTGATTGAATCCGCCAACTCCCTTAATTTCATCATGTCCATTTTAGTCCGAGGTTGATACTTCCCGGGCTTGATCAAATCAACGTCCAGCTCCGTTAGATTACCTCCTTCTTTTGTATCCGATGTTTGTTGTGGTTTTGCACCTAACAAAGCATCCAATCCTCTGCCCAAACCTCTTTTTTGTTTTGTTGCTTTCTTCTCAACCATCACACATTACCTCTAATTACTTCTCCTGCAAACCCCAAATATGCAATAGCCCCTCTTGATGACTTGTCATACTCTATAACTGACAAACCATGAGAAGGCGCTTCGGCAACCCTAACGTTTCTTGGAATAACCGTCACATAGACCTTTGAATCAAAATGAGATATTAATTGCGATGATACATCATTGGCTAAATTGTTTCTACCATCAAACATGGTTCTAATGATGCCTTCTATTTGTAATGATGGATTTGCCGAAGATTGGATTCTATCAATGGTTTCTAGCAACAAAGCCAAACCCTCTAATGCATAATATTCACATTGCATCGGAATGATGACCCCATTTGCAGCAACCAAAGCATTTATTGTCAATATACTCAGTGAAGGAGGGCAGTCTATGATAATAAAATCATAATCCTTATCTATCATTTCAAGTTGTTTTTTCAATACTTGCTCAGGTTGAGATTGACCCATTAATTGCAGTTCAGCTGCTGTTAAATCTGTATTTGAACCAATCAGATCAATATTTGATCTTTCAATATTCAAAATTACATCATTAACATTTATTTCTTGCAATAATAACCCACAAGCATTTGGTTCAACCTCTCGTGAGTCAATACCACAACCCATTGTGGCATTTCCTTGAGGATCCAAATCAATCAATAAAACTTCCTTATTTAAACGTGATAACCCGACAGCTAAGTTAATACTTGTAGTGGTTTTACCAACACCACCTTTCTGGTTAGCAATTGCTATTACTTTATTTTTTTTACTCATATTTTATCAAAAATCAATAATCGTCTCTTTGCATCCAGAAATGGCACATCTATATCTATATCTTTCACCAAAACATAGCCTTTTTCACGGGTATCTTTTTCTGATTCTACTCGCGGCCCTTTCATTGCATAAACTCTTCCATCATCAGCACATAGATGAGCTGTAATACTCAAATATTCACCGACCTCTGAAAAAGCTCTGGATATTACCACATCATAACGAGTTTTGGGTTGATATTTCTCAACTCTTTCACAAACAACAGTAATATTATCCAAATTCATCTCTCTTAGCACAAATCTTAAAAAACGCGTTTTCTTTTGATTACTGTCCAATAATGTCACTGAGATTTGCGGGTTCAGAATTGCAATGATGATTCCAGGTATTCCACCACCTGTTCCTACATCAATCATTGTTTTTCCCTGCAAATGGCGGTAAACTGACGCGCTGTCCATGACATGTAAGATGATCATCTGTTTGAGATCACGAATGGCTGTCAAATTATAAGTCTTATTCCACTTATCTAAAAGATAGACGAAAGCCATCAATTTATCAGCATAACTGTCTTTCAGGCCAAGCTGTTTCAAACCTTCAGACATGAGTCGTTCAAGATTTTTATCCTTCATATTGTGACTTTTAACCCATTGAGTTTTACTATTAAATAAGGTAACTTATGCACTTAAGGATCGTTTATAAGTAAATACCAAAGAGCAATTATAGTTATTGTTCACTTAAAGAACCAAGATATTAGGCAAAATACTATGAATTTTAATACCGCCAGAAAAAACATGCTGCTAAATCAGATACGAACATGGGACTTTATCAGCCCCGAGACCATAAACATCATGCAAAAAGTTCAACGAGAGGAATTTGTTCCTGTTGAACACAGAAAAATTGCTTTTTGCGACTTTGAAATTCCATTATCGCATGACCAACTCATGATGAAACCAGTTCTTGAAGGCAGAATCCTGCAATCTTTGACATTAAATGGATCAGAAAAGGTTTTAGAGATCGGCACTGGTAGCGGCTATATGACAGCTCTTCTATGCCAAGCAGCAAAGCATGTAACCAGTATAGATGTTCATCAACATTTCACTGATACAGCCATTGAAAAATTATCTGAGGCAAATATTACAAATTATGAATGTCATAATGAAGACATCTTCACTTATCAAACCGATATGAAATTTGACCGCATCGTAGCAACAGGCTCATTTACCGAAATACCTCATTTTTTGCTCGATCTGATTGAACCTGACGGAAAAATCTTTGCCATAGTTGGCAATGAACCCAATATGTCGGCTTTAATCCTCAGCTATAACGAAAAGAATGAGGCACACATTGAAACATTGTTTGAGACCGTGGTCAAACCACTGCATGTTCCAAGTAAAACTAAAACATTTAAACTATAAAAAAAGATTATGAAAAAATTACTCCCTAATGTGGCTTTTTTTGCTTTGAGCCTTACTGCAGTGACACTTCCGGTTATCGGAGCTGATTTGTCAGAAATATTTAAACAAAGTCAAGCACACGACCCACAACTTTCTGCTGCAAAACACACACTTAACGCCAGCGCGGAAGGTAAAAAACAAGCATTTGCCGCTTTTTTACCTCAAGTTAACGGCTCTTTAGGCAAAAACCTCAATAAATTCAAAACAGATAATTCTATTGCCGGCGCGTTTCCTTCTGCGAGAAACAGAACGGACTCTTGGAATATCAGCCTATCACAGACGATTTATGATCATGCAAATTATCAGAATTATAACATTTCCAAACTTCAAGTCTTAAAGTCTGAAGCCGATTATGAAACAACCTATCAAGACTTTATATTGCGTGTTGCGCAAAGTTATTTTGATTCACTTGCTGCAAAGGATAATTTAATATTCTCTAAAGCTGAGGAAAAAGCCATTCAAAGACAGCTGGATCAAGCAGAACAACGGTTTGAAGTTGGCCTTGCTGCGATTACCGATGTACATGAAGCCAGAGCCCGCTTTGACAGTGCACGAGCTTCTGTCATCTTGGCACAAAATCAACAGGAAGACGCAAACGAGGCTTTGTTTGAAATTTCCCAACGCTACTACCAAGACCTCGCTCCTGCACCAGATGACTTGGATTTCAGCCAACTCAAATTGAGCACGATGGATGTTTATCAAGACCAAGGAATAAAAATCAATCCAGCCCTGATATCATCACAATTAGATAAAGACATAGCTGAAAAACAAATTAAGCTTAATAAAGCTGGACATTACCCAACTTTTAGCATGTCAGCCAGCAGAGGCTATTCATTTAACCCAGGAAATATCGTCACTCAATTTAATCCAGACTCTGGTGAATTATTTCAAGTTCCCACTGGTGATAACACGACAGATAGCACTTCACTCAATCTTAATTTAAGTATCCCAATTTATTCAGGCGGCCGCACATCATCACAAGTCAGGCAATCAGTACATAATCACAAATCTGCCATGGACAGATATGAACAGACCAGACGCAATACCGTAAGAAGCATCAGAAATGCTTACCATGGTACCATTGCTACACAAAGCAGCGTTCAAGCCCGAGAACTTGCCATGGTTTCAGCACAAAGCGGCCTAGAAGCGACTGAAGCTGGCTATGAAGTTGGCACAAGAACCATTGTAGATGTTTTAAATGCACAACGCAGCTTGTACCAAGCACAAAGAGACTTTTCCAAAGCAAAATATGATTATTTCATACAGTATTTAACGTTAAAAAGATCTGCTGGTTTATTGAACGAAAACGATATTACCACCATAAACAACATTCTTAAATAATAGATCTGACAACACCAATTGGGCCTCATAAGAGGCCCAATTAAACCCTCAATGTTTTGACCCATATCATTGTGATGACTTTATTTTTTGTAAAATCTTATTTTTTGCTTCAGACAAAATTGAATCTTTATCTAATCCATTAACGATATCTTGAGCCACTTTTTTCGGCCCTTTATCACCCCATGACTTGCCACGAATAAAATATTGTTCAGCAATTTTCCCAACCAAATAAGTCGCATAGTACCCCAAGGCTCCCTGAGCGCCTGCAGTCAAAGTGGTTGACAAACCAACACTGATGGTTTTCAACATTGATGACAATAAATTAACCCCCCAAACAGCTCCCATGAGCGCCACTATTTGGGCCATGATCGTGATACTGAGCTTGGTCGCTTCTTTACCCACAATCGGTAAACCATACACTTGGCTCAACTTTCTTATCATCGCCACATCTAAACCAGCCGCAATCAATAAATCTGCAACCGGTATTGGGTTAAACGCAACACCAATACCTTTGGCTATACTGTATGTTGTCACCACTTTTTCAGCTGCACGAGAGCGCAAGCGCGTAATTTTTTGCGCAATTTTCTCACTGATTTCCCCTGCAAAGATACTTGCATTCAAAGCTGTCAGTGTTTTGCCATCCTGTTCTAGAATAGACCAGATACGCTTCTTAACTGCCGACACATCCGTTTCTACCTTAAGCCTTTCTCGAGTTTGCCTACCTTTATCGTCAACTTTTATCAAGACTTGCGGCAAAGGGGCTGCACTTGCAGTAACCACATTATCTTGATTGATAACATCTTGAGTCTTAGCTTTTATTGAGGATAGTAATTCTTCAATTTCATCATCCGTATACAAATCCACTTTATTGAGCACAACTATTATTTGCGTATTGGGCTGAGCAATAAGTCTCAATTGCTGCAATTGAGACTGGGTGAAATCACCATCCACAACGAAAAGTATAATATCAGCAATGTTGGCTGCTTTTTGTGCCAAAATTTGCCGTTGATGACCATTAACCTCATCTGTACCTGGTGTATCAATAACCACTACAGATTGATCTGTGAATTGATCACTTTCATCCCAAGATTGACTCGCTTGTTTTTTTGTTTCTCCATGCAAAGGACTGGTAGAAAATACATCTTGACCAACCAATGCATTCAATAAAGAGGATTTACCACAACTGACTTTGCCAAACGCCACAATATGCACTTGTTCTTTTTCCAGTTTATCGATAAGTTGTTGCACTTGCATATACTCATCTTTAAGCTGCATACGAACAGTAACCGGTATTTTTTCATCAGTTAACAGATCACGCAAAGAGTCCAAAGTTTGATGCGTTGCATCTCCCTGTTGCGAATTCGGATTTTTATCAGTCGATTCTGAGCGCCATTTTCGCCAGATCTTTTGCCAGTTTTTGCGTAGGTCCAAGTAAGTTTTCCTCAAATTTTTGTTGTGTTGCCTGAGAATCCAGAACACCCAAAGTCGAAATTGACTCAAGCACTGCCAGTCCAAGCGCATTAAAAATCATACCATACGAAACAGCATGCGTCACTCCTCCTACTGCTGTCCCCACTCCTGGAAAAGCCTTTAATGCATTACCCGCTAATGCCAGAACCAATGAAATTGAAGTCTTAACTTTACCACCGATCATACGAATCACTTGATCCACCTCCATTTGTTTTGGTGAAACTTCATAAATATGGCAAATCGACTGTATCATTTTTGCAGCCAATGCACCCTGAATCACAATATCTGAACCAGGAGCCACAGAAGCCATAGCCCCAACGATTGCCTTTTTTGTATAATCATCCACTACAGATTGGGCCCGATCTCGATTATAGGCCAATTGTGCATCATTGAGTTTATTCTGCGCCAACATCAACATCGCAACATCTCTGAATCGATTCAGTATTTCAGGGTTATTGACAACCACTTTTTCGATGGCCTTCAATAATGGTTCTATACATGGTTGTCGCGTTTGTACTTTCTTATATTGCTTTCCATTTTCATCTTGATAAACAAAGGTTTCTTGACCACCTGTTGAAATCAATGCGATAGGGTATTTTCCATTCGTTCGTTCTTGCAATGACCCAACTAAAACCTTTTGCTCCTCTTCACTGTATCGATCAGATTTATTCAAAGCAATGACCAATGGTTTTTTGGTTTCTTTTAGTTGCTTGATCACATGCATTTCCGTTTGAGTCAAATCGGAATCAGTTAAAAAAACAACAACATGCGCCCTAAGACTTTCATCAAGGGCCAAATTTTTAATAGATTGGTCATCATCACTGGGGTCATCTAAACCAGGTAAATCAATGATTGCTAAATTTTTATATTGAAATACATCAATCGCTTTGGTTGAACCTGATAAAACATGAGTAACAACAGACTGTTCTGGTAACAAAGCCTTGATAAAACTACTTTTGCCAGATGAAACAGTACCATACAGGGCAATGTGAAAAACATCCTCCGATCGACGTTTATCCAACTCTTCTAGCTCTAAACGTGCTTTTCCTATGTCTACCCCACGCTCCGCTTGATGCGCAATACTTTGCCTCAATGACGATTCATCCAAAGGTTTAATTTTATCAGGAGGCGGCTTCACTCTTACCAATATAAAATACAGGTACCAACCTAGAAAAGCAATTGACGCAATTAATACAGCATAAAGCACTGTCACCCAAACGGGCGCAGTTTGCAAATAATGCCAAATATTCAGTAATTTTTCTGTGACTAACAAAAACAACAATAAAACAACAATAACCACAGCAATGATAAAGAAAACCATCATTGACTTAGAATTTAATTTCACGCTAACGATGCCAAATCTATAAATAATTGAGTCATTATGTCTTTTTTCTTTTACGAAGAAAAGTGTCATTGGTCATAATGAACAAATATTTAACCAACACACATGAACCTTATTGGATTGACAAACGAAACGCCATGTTTGCCAAGATAAATTTGAATACTCAGTTTATTAACCTTAGTAGATAATATTATACAGAATCCAATACTAAAATTTTAAATTGTTTGTGAACAATGCAAAACTCACAAAACCAAAAGCCAGCATATAAGCTGGCTTTTAGGTACAATTTAATCATTGTACTGAATAAAAAAACGCAGGAAAAAAAAGAGGAGAGAAACCTGCGTAAAACAAAGAAAGTTCAAACTCTGTTTTAAAAATTGTTCATTTAACGTCCGTTTAACAACTATTTAACATTGATTTAATAAAAGTTAACAGACTTATTCAATGTTTAACTATTGTGTATTAACTCGATTTGCATTACAATAAGTTGTAAAGTTTTTTACAGGTTACCAATACTTGACATGAAGAAAGAGAGTTTTAGCAAATATTTTGCCAACGGGTTTAGAGGGATCAATAAATTGATTTGTCACTTGCCTATTGAACAAAAAGATTTTGTAAAAAGTCTCAAATTTGATCTTGCCCATACTGCAAAAAAACTTTTCCCTGATAAGTCTATTTCTGATCTATCTCAAATTACAGGGATAAGTAGAGGCACTTTATCTGATTATTTAGATGAAGCTGCTCCTGATGAAATTGTTAGTAAAGAAGCCGTCCTACTCAACCAACTGTGGTTAAACAAAGATAAAAACGACTCCATACCACTCAAAGGAGAAAATTCATTTTTCAGCATTGCAAAAGATATTCTAAACAGCTCGTACTCTCCAAGCGCAGCACTCAGCGCATTGATAGAACTAAAAGCCGTAAAGTTATCAGATATAGATGAAGAAAACATCAATGTAATTATACTTCAAAACTATTTAGACCTTGCCATCAAAGAAAAATATGAACTGTACATCAATCAGATTGGGACGACTATTGAAAAATTATGCGATACAGTCATCCACAACATTCATAATGATGACGCAAATTATCAACAAAGGTATTTTAGCAGCCAAGTCCCGCTCACATCCCAACAAGAAGTACACACTCAGCTTAAGTCACTTGCTAATGAAAAGTTAATGCCCCTTGTGCGTGAATGCATTTCTCAATTTGAAGAAAACGTTCCTGATGGCACCTATCCCGAACTCGGCTTTTCAATATTTGAGTACAGAGATTATGTTAAATCCAAATAAGAGACGAAATGTCATGAAGAAAATATTATTAATATCAGCTCTACCTTTTAATCTCGCTTTTGCAGGAGGCCAAGAGGGCACTGGCAGCATTCCCGACGATGGCACTATTGTAGGCACATCATCATTAGACGACGGACAAAACCAATTGGTATGTTTCAAGCAAGTTGATTTAAACAAAAATGAAACTGTTAGTTGCATAGTCATCCAAAAGGATGATAAAAATTAAAATACTCAGGAGCTATACTTTTACCTAAGTGATTATACCCTCACTAAACAACAAGTATAGTTCCATTAACACCCTTGTAAATTCATCTCTTCCAACCCAACTCAGAACTGGATAAATACTTAGAAAAATATACCAATCACTTTGCATATTTCTATTTATTTATTCACCACTCTTTAGTACAATTATCGCTTTAGTTCAGGCAGTAGCAAGTATAAAAGTCATGTTAATTTTTGAGCACTCAAAATCCGGTAGAAATGCAGCAGCGCAAGCGCCACACCCACATCACAATTCAACTGAAATACCCAAACACATTATGAGGTCGACCCCATTGGGCCTACCAGAAGTTTCAGAACTTGATGTAGTAAGGCACTACACGCGCTTGAGTCAGAAGAATTTTTCGATAGATACTAATTTTTATCCACTTGGCTCTTGCACAATGAAATACAACCCAAGAGTTTGTAATTCATTAGCAATGTCTGACAATTTTATTAACCATCACCCATTAACACCCAACAAGTTGTCTCAAGGCATATTGTCATGCATGTACCATTTACAAGAAATACTACAAGATGTAACAGGTATGCAGGCTGTTTCTTTAACACCCATGGCTGGCGCACAAGGAGAGTTCTCAGGTATAGCCATGATCAAGGCATATCATGATGAAAGAGGAGACACTGCGAGAAATGAAATTATTGTTCCTGATGCTGCCCATGGCACAAATCCTGCAACTGCCATCATGTGTGGTTACAAAGTTAAAGAAATTCGCACCAATAGAGAAGGAAATATCAATGTCTCTGACTTAATACCCTTATTGGGACCGCAAACAGCAGGGATTATGCTTACTAACCCTTCAACGCTTGGAGTATTCGAACCAAATATAACAGAAATTGCAAGTTTGGTTCATGAAGCAGGTGGCTTATTATATTATGATGGAGCAAATCTTAATGCCATATTAGGAAAGGTACGCCCTGGTGATATGGATTTTGATGTGATTCATATGAATTTACACAAAACCTTTTCAACACCCCATGGTGGTGGTGGACCTGGATCGGGTGCCATTGGTGTTGGCAAAAGACTCGTTCCATATATGCCAATACCATATATAGGAAAAGACGATCAAGGTTATCATTATGTCGATGAAAAAATGGCACCAAAATCAATAGGAAGACTTTCAGCATTTGCTGGCAACATGGGCGTTAATTTACGCGCATATATTTATGCACTATTACTCGGCAAGGAAGGCATGAAGAGGGTCGGAGAATTTGCGACACTTAATGCCAATTATCTAATGAAGAAATTAGAACAATCTGGCTTCGACCTTGCCTTTCCATCGCGCCGTGCAAGTCATGAGTTTATTGTAACTTTAAAGAGACAAGCCAAAGAACTGAATTTAACAGCAACAGATCTGGCAAAAGCACTGCTGGATCACGGCATGCATGCACCAACAGTCTATTTCCCATTACTTGTGTCTGAATGTTTATTGATTGAGCCAACTGAAACAGAGTCAAAACAAACCATCGATAAGTTTATAACTGCAATGCAAACCGTACTTCAAGATGCACATGATGACATTGACAAGCTAAAACAAGCACCAATGACTGCACCAAATCGCCGATTGGATGATGTCAAAGCTGTTAAGGAGCCGAACTTAGTCTGGCAACCCTAACTGTTGACACAAAAAATGGAGAAGCAAAAAAAGAGAGGATTCAAGCAAATAGTTAATGCGGCAAAATGGTCAATACATGGACTGAATGCCGCATTTAAACATGAGTCTTCATTCAGATTAGAAATCTATTTGGCCATAATATTATTACCCATTGCCATTTATATTGCCGTATCTCCACTACAACTCCTTATTTTATTAGCACCTATTTTATTGGTTCTCATCGTTGAGGTCATAAATTCAGCCATTGAAGCTGTTGTTGATATGATTTGTGAAGGAAAGTTTCATGAACTTGCCAAGCGTGCCAAAGATATGGGCTCTGCCGCCGTCTTTTTAACCCAATTAATGGTAGCTTATTTTTGGGGAACAATTATTTATCAAAACTATGGATAATTCACACAAAAAATGTGATTGGTGTAAGGGCGATCAAGCCGATGAACATTATCACGACAACCATTGGGGCGTTCCAATACACGATGACAACTTATGGCTTGAATACTTAACCCTTGAGGGGGCACAAGCCGGATTGAGTTGGCGAACCATCGTCAATAAAATACCAGGTTATCAAAAAGCCTTTTATGATTTTGATATTCAAAAAGTTGCTGGCATGAGCGATGACGAACTCGAGAAGTTACGCTCAAACCCTGAAATCATCAGAAATAAGTTAAAAATTTACTCTACACGCAATAATGCACAACAAATCATAAAGGTTCAAAAAGAATGGGGCTCTTTCGACAAATATATGTGGTCATTTGTTAATAACGAAACCATTCATAATGCGTTTTCTGATCTCAGTCAAGTACCATCAAACACAGATATATCAGATAAACTGAGCAAAGATTTAAAGAAAAAAGGATTTAAATTCATTGGCAGCACCATTTGTTATGCTTTAATGCAAGCATCAGGCATGGTTAATGATCATCAAATCGATTGTTTTAGATATCAACAAATCAAAAAAATAGCTACAAAGATAAAGAAACGCTAATCTTTATTTTTTTTTGGCTCCAAAAGGTTCAGCACACTGTGTCTGATGCGTCTAGAAAGTAAACGCTTTGCACCCAAATAGAAAACTTTCAGGTTTTCTGTGAAAATAATTTCACCATTACCATCTACTTCAATAACTTGTTCTTTTTTCAAATTAGAAATGAAATTTTTAAACAATGATTTATCAAAAAAATCAGGAGAATTAAAGCCATACAATAAATTAAGCTTACTGGCTGTTTTATGGCATAAATTTTCCAACTGAGGTACCGTCAACTGTCCCGAACCCCTTTTACTCAAGACTGCAATTACTATAAAAAATCGTTCATAAGTTTGCATTAATGCATTGGCCAAAACACGCAACTTTCCTCCGTTTAATGTTCCGCCTGAATACCTTTCTACTGTTCTTCCTGCTGATTTTAAAACTCCCAACTGCTTGAGCACATTCAGCGTCTCCCGCCCGTATGCAATAAACTCCTCATTACTCCAATGCAAATACAATTCTTTTTTTACATAAGGATAAACCACCGCCATCAGTCGTAAGATCTCTCGTCTTTGCAACTGCTTTTGATTAACCAAGCACATGGCAATAAAAGAACTTGCTGCAAATAAATGCAGTATGTTATTTCTATAATATGTCATTAAAATGCCTTGTTCCTTTTTCACTCTAATGACATCACCAAGCTCATGCGACACTATTTCTATAAAACCCAGATTTATTCCCAATTCAAATATTTGTTCAGCATCAAACTTAGTAACTGTAACTCTTGACGAATATGGCAGGCGTTTGATCAGCTCTCTATAAAAATTAATCTGTTCAGCCAGGTTTTCAGCTGACGCAGAGTGATTAGGAGTTGATAATAAAGCGATCGCCAACAGATTGATTGGATTAACATGTGCTGCCGCATTGATTCGGCGCATGATTTCACTTCCGCAATGACTGACCAGCGACTTGAACCATTCCGGTTTTTTCTTACCTATTTGCTCAATATTTCTCCAATCTGGATTATATTGATCAAGCAAATCATCTAAAAATATAGGCTCTGAAAAGTTTACAGTGAGTCGGCCATAATCTTGTTTAAGCAATTTTCTCGCTTTAAAAAGACCACCTAACGTTTCACCCTTTTTTGACTTACCTCCTAATTCGCTTTGATACGAATTCCCTTCCATCAATTTTTCATAATTCAAATGGGCAGGTTGAAACATTAAAGGTTTATTCCTTTCATTCAAGTAACTTTGAACGGTCATTGCCAGCATTCCAGCTTTCGGCTCTAACAAACGCCCAGTCCTGCTGCGTGTACCCTCAATAAAATATTCAATGGAGACACCGTGTGTTAACAAAGCACTCAAATACTCAGAAAAAATAGTTGAATACAATGCAGAGTTAAATGACCTTCGAATAAAGAAAGCGCCACTTCTGCGCAATAAAGGACCGATTATTGGCATATTCAAGTTAATCCCAGCTGCAATGTGTGGAGGCACAACCCCTCTTTCATGCAAAGCATAAGACATGATCAAATAATCTATGTGACTTCTATGACATGGCGTATAAACTACTTCATATTTTTGTGATTTGGCTCTAAACTCTTCAAAATGATTGAACACCACACCGTTATAAACCTTTGTCCAAAACTTTGTTAATAACTTTGCAAAAATACTGACAATTGAGTAAGAGTAATCAGAGGCAATTTCCTTGATAATTTTCTTTGCTTTTTTTTCCGATTCCCCCACCTCTATTTTCTTTCGTTTTGCGAAACTAACGATTTCTTCACGGACCTTTGGGCGTCTCAATATATTATTGGCAACGGTTCTTCTGTGTGACAAATCAGGACCAACCACAGAGGTCTTAACTCGATGGAAATGGACTTGAAAAACTCGATATATTTTTTTAACCAACTCATCATGATTGTGGGAAGTATCAAGCTCACGATTCAATAGTATGGGCTGACTGAACCTTAGCAAAGTATTTTTACCTTGAAAAAGAATGGCAAAAAACTTACGCAAGCGCCCACCTATCCCCCATTGTTCTGAAAAAAGGATTTTCAAAAAACCACTGTCTTTATTTGGTGCCATACCCAAAAAAACAGAAACAGGTACCAATTGTATGTGCTCTTCGGGATGATCTTTCAGAAAATCAATCAAACTGTTTAAGTGCTCATGAAAAACCGTATAACTGGTCTGTTTATTCCAAAAACCTTTGAGACGTTTACACGCAACCACTTTAGGTAGTTTCGGCCAATGATTGGGCAAAGCATGGTAGCTCAAACCTTGCTTTTTACATTCCATTTTCAAAACAACTCTTGATATTATTGAATCTGTATCAAGCACGTAAACGATGGGTTTATTCTCATCAATACCCAGGCTCACCAAATCAGCAGGAATGATTCTGGCTTTGATGCGTAATGATAATAATCGAGAGAGTATTGACATAATTAAATGGCTAAACTCAATTGAACAAGCTTAGCCATTGATCACAATTAATAATATTTATTTAACAGTTGCCCATTTTCCGTCTTTTTTAACCATTTTCAAATCTTGATTTATGGTTTGACCTAGGAATTCATAAGCCAGTTTCATCGTTGCATTGTCCCCGTTTTCATTAACATCAGAAACTTTAACCGAAGACAACATGTCATCTAATGAGATACCATAAGCGTTGAGAACATTTTTTGCACCACCCATGACAATTGAAGCTTTGCCCATTGCATCATCATATGACATGTTTTGCAAATCATCCAATGTGGCCATGTTCAATTCTTTGGCAGTGCTAACAGCTGCTGAAACAGCCTTCCTTGTCACCTCTTCGCTTAAAAGATCATTTTCACTGGCGAAATCAATTAAAGCGGTTGCAAGCTTGGTAATGGTTTCTTTTTGCTCGCCGGGAATTTCAGCACTTGATTGGATTACTTGTGCAGCCATGCCTTTACCCATCATCAACATCATTGGCAACTGAGAACGCATTTGCTCAAGTTGAGGCTCTACCATAGCCATGATTTGATCTTCTGCTCCATCACTGGTTAACATACCCATCATTTGAGTGAACTGAGCTTTATTTGATTCAGACGGCTTACTTTTAGCCATATCAAATTCTGCAATAGCCTTATCATAATCTGCCTTGCTCATACTGGCTTGCATCAGTGATTTGACATCGTTGTGTTTCAACGACTCTACCACTGCCATCAAAGAACCATCTGGAGAATCTGTATCCAGACTAGCTATTGAGCTTTTTGCAGAACCTGCTCCTGAGTCAGACCCACCACATGCCTGTAGTAAAATAACCAATGATGCAATGATAATTAGGTATATTTGTTTTTTCATTTTTGTTCCCATATATAATTAATGTAATGCTCCATATTATCTCTTAGAATCAAGATCCAACTCAATCATTTAAATTAAATTATAAAATATAACGAGATAAATCCTCATCTTGAGCAAGCTCCGAAAGGTTTTTCTCAACATGTTGTGCATCAACGATGTATTTTTCACCAGACCTATCAGGACTGACAAAGGAAATTTCATCTAATAAACGCTCTAATACGGTATGCAGTCTTCTTGCACCAATGTTTTCTGTTTTTTCATTGACCGCAAAAGAAACCTCTGCAATTTTTTCAATGCCGTCTTGGGTAAACTCCAAGTCAACGCCTTCTGTTTGCAACAAAGCAATGTATTGTTCGGTCAGTGATGTTTCAGGCTCTACTAAAATTTTAGCAAAGTCTTCTGCTGTCAAAGCCCTTAATTCAACACGAATGGGTAAACGCCCTTGTAACTCAGGAATCAAATCTGACGGTCTGGACAAATGAAATGCACCAGATGAGATAAATAGCATATGATCAGTTTTGATGACACCATAACGGGTATTGACAGACGAACCTTCAATTAACGGTAATAAATCGCGTTGCACGCCTTCACGAGAAACATCTCCACTGCTGCTTTGAGATTTTGCCACCTTGTCAATTTCATCGATGAAGATAATACCATTTTGCTCAGCATTACTGATCGCATCCTGCTTAATCTCATCATCATTGATCATTTTGGCCGCTTCCTCTTCTTGAATGATAGGTAAAGCTTGCTTAATGGCCAATTTTTTGGTCTGTTTCTTTTTCTTTCCAATATTTTCGAACATGCCTTGTAATTGATCAGTCATCTCCTCCATTCCCGGTGGAGCCATGATTTCTATACCAACATTTGCAGCTATATTGATTTCTATTTCCTTATCATCCAAATCACCATTTCTGAGCTTTTCTAAAAACTTACTTCTGGTGCTTGAGTTTGTTGTTGCAATCTCTTCACCAGGTATTGGGGAAGGAGCTTTTGGTAACAAATAGTCAAGTATGCGTTCTTGCGCAGCGCTTTCTGCTCTGGCTTGAACCCTTTCAATGGCATCCTCACGAGTCTTCTTAATTGATATTTCCACCAAATCTCTGATGATTGATTCAACGTCTTTACCAACATAACCAACCTCGGTAAATTTTGTTGCTTCCACTTTAATAAATGGCGCATCAGCCAACATTGCCAATCGCCTGGCAATTTCCGTTTTACCAACACCTGTTGGCCCAATCATTAATATGTTTTTGGGAGTGATTTCATTGCGCATCAGCTCAGGCAGTTGCATTCTTCTCCAGCGATTCCTCAGCGCTATGGCTACAGCTCTTTTGGCAGAATTTTGCCCAATGATGTGTTTGTCCAGTTCTTGAACAATTTCTCTTGGAGTCATACTCGACATAATTAATTACCTAGTTCTTCAATTGTTTGATTTTTATTCGTATAGATACAAACATCGGCTGCTATGTCCAATGATTTGGTCACAATTTCTCTGGCACAGAGATCAGTATTTTGCATTAAGGCCAATGCAGCGGATTGAGCAAATGCCCCTCCTGAACCGATCGCAATCAACCCATATTCTGGCTCTATCACATCACCATTGCCTGAAATAATCAGCGATGTCTCTTCGTCTGCGACGGCAAGCAACGCCTCAAGGCGCCCCAAACGTCTGTCTGTACGCCATTCTTTCGCCATTTCAACAGCTGAACGAACCAAGTGCCCAGAATGCTTTTCGAGTTTTGATTCAAATATTTCAAATAAAGTAAAAGCATCAGCTGTCGCACCAGCAAAACCAGCAATGACTTGATTGCGATAAAGTCTACGAACTTTACGAGCATTACTTTTCATTACTGTATTACCAAGTGTGACCTGTCCGTCTCCACCAATCACAACGTGGTTACCTTTTCTAAAACCAACAATAGTGGTTCCTCTATACCCATGCATACTTTGCGTCATTTTTTTCTCAAAAAGTTACTATGGAAGCTAACTTTGGGTTTTATATTGAATTTTCAAGATTTAGTTCTTAATTTACTTCTTCAATAATGAGGCCTCAACAAAAACAGTCATGGATCCTACACAGATAAAAATTCACTGGTATATTCATGTCAATTTTGCTATAACATATGGATTCTATTGAAACCTGCGAAATGAAATTGATCAAATTACATTGTTCTTTATTGTTACTGACGGTATTGATAAATATCGCCCATTCACAAACCGATAATATCAATAAAAAATTTATCCCTGCCACTCTTTATACTTCTAAAAATGGTTTATTAAGTAACCAAATCCAAGACATCATCCAAGACAATATCGGTTATATGTGGTTTGCCACATCTAGAGGACTAAGTCGTTTTGATTCATCAAACTTTCTCAATTTTTCAAAAGATAAATCTGACCATTATTCACTGCCTGATAATTACCTAGAACAATTGATGCTTATGCCAAATGGCCAGCTCTGGTTGTCTGTCGAGGCTGTAGGCATCACTATTTTTGATGCCTTCACTCATGAATCGACCAGTATCAAAAACTCATCATCTAACGTATTTAAAATTCCAACAGAAAACCTCTTTGGGATGGCCACAGATCATGACAACAATGTATGGTTTTCCCTATATGGGGAAGGTATTTATCAATGGATAACAAAAGAAAAACGTTTTATCAAGCACCTAAAAAGTAATAATGATGCATGGCTAAGCACGAACAAAACATTTGAAATATTCATTGACTCACAAAATCGTTTATGGGTATGCACCATTGATTCTCTGGTGTTTGTTTATGACATTAACACTGGCGAATCTCAATCATTTAATTTTTCTAATGATGGCAATGACCCTTTCGCGAACCCCATTTATGGCTTCACTGAATCCAATACAGGAGAAATCTACGCTGGTGGTTTTTCAGGTGTTTATAAATATAATGAAGCCACCAATGATTTTGATGTGGTTGTATCAGAATCTCAAATTACCGAATATTCAGGAGGCAATCATAATTCTGTCAGAAGATTGTTAATTGATTCAAAAGACAATTTATGGATAGGCGCAAGGAATGCATTATTCCAGTTTTCCAACGACACATTACATAAAGTATTCTTCTATGAAGATGGCAAAGTACTTGAGTCAGAAAATTACATCCAAGCCATGATTGAAGACAACAGTGGCAACATTTGGATAGGCACCAATCGTGTTGGCGTCATCAAACTGACCCCTGACTGGGACAGATACAATATTTATTTTTCAAAAAACAAAGAGCCCAAAGACATACGCCTTGCCTATTTGCATGAAAACAATATTTGGGTCGCTCACCCATCATCTAAAATAGATTTACTGCGCAATCAACAAAATCAACTGACACTGGTTAAAAACTTCAGCCCTAAACTCTCATCATCCGGTTCAACCAGTATTGATAGCCTATACCAGAGCAAACCTGATTATTTATGGATCAGTTCAACCGCAGGGATTCATAAAATGGATACATTGTCAGGTAAAACGACCGCTGTGGTTGACAAAAATGGTATGCCTTTTGCCAATGTTAATTTAATGCATAAAGCACAGAATGACTTGGTTTATTTTTATGTACTCAGTGAAAAAACAATTGGTTATTTTGATGAGGAAACCGGTACTGCATCATTTATTAAAAACACAGAAAACAATCATTTACAAGGCAACTCACTTTTTCAAATGAAACAAGGATTTGATGGCAATATATGGATAGCAACCAATTATGGTATAGAGTATTTAAACACAAGCACAGAAACTTTTGGGACAATCTATGAAAACCCCATCAAACAAACTGATTTAAACTTCTATTTAGATGAAGTCCATCAAGATGTTTGGATGATTTCAGATGGCGCCTTACATCATCTACACTGGGATGGTCATCGGTTAATTTTACAAGAGGATAAATACCGAGAAATACTGCCTTTGGTTAAATTTGATCAAATCAAGAAGTTCGCCAATGACACCTTATTAATCACCACCAAAGAAGATGGCATTGTTGAGATCAACGTTAAGACATTAGACTATAAAGTTTACAACAAAGAAAGCGGCTTACCATCTAACATCATGGTCAACATTCTCAGTACAGAGGACAATACAGTCATAATAACCGAATCAGGTATTGCCATTGACAACCAGAACTATCAAGATTTTCCAGCCCCAGCCCCAAAAACAATCATTGACACGTTAAAGCTTGGCGATCAAAAGCTGCCACTGAACGATAAGAGACTCATTCTTGAACACAACTATGGATCCATTAACTTTGACGCTGCCTTATTATCATTCAGTAATGCCACCATGATTGAGTACCAATACATTCTAACAGGCCTTAATGATAAGTGGATTGATACTGGTACTGATGACAAATACTCATTTCTCAACCTCAATTCAGGAGATTATACATTCAAAGTCAGAGGCAGAAGCAATTATGGCAAATGGTCTGACCCAGCCATGTATTCCTTCACCATTAACCCGCCTCCTTGGAACACCAGATGGGCTTATATTTTATACGCAGCATTAACATTAAGTGTATTACTGTGGCTCATGTACGTTTACAAAAGAAAAGTGCGTTATGAACTCGAAATTGATAAACAACTCACACAAAAAAGGTTAGCAAAAGCGGCCAGCGAAGCCAAGAGCAATTTTCTTGCCCGTGTCAGTCATGAAATCAGAACGCCTCTCAATGGCGTTTTAGGTATGAGTGAATTATTGATGGACACACCTTTGGATGAAGAACAAAACATCTATGCAGATTCCATCAAACATTCAGGTGAACATCTGTTGGATATCATCAATGACATTCTTGATTTATCAAAAATTGAAGCTGGAAAATTAGAGCTTGATCAACAAACCATCGACCTTGTTGGCTTAATTGATGATATTATTGGCGCTTTTGCCTCGCAAGCTAAACAAAAAAAGATCCTATTCACCTGTTACATTGATCCCACAATAGAGGCTTCTCGCACAGGTGATGCCATTAGGATCAAACAAATTTTATTCAACTTACTCAGCAATGCATTTAAATTTACTCAAAAAGGCGCCATTACTCTCAATGTAAACACCTCTCAAACGGATGAAAATCTCATCATAATCAATATTGAAGATACAGGCATTGGTATTGATGAAAAAACCGCAGAAAAATTATTCAAACCATTTGTACAAGCTGACACCACCATTACTAGAAAATTCGGAGGTACGGGGTTAGGCTTGGCCATCGTCAAACAATTGGTTGAAAAAATGGACGGTAGCATCAGCGCACATGGTAAAATCAACCAAGGCAGTTTTTTTAACATAAAACTTAAATTGCCAACAAACAAAGATCAATCAACCCACAATTCAGATGAATCAAACCACGTTAGCTTATTAACTCGCAATGAAAAAATCACCAAAAGTTTGACATCGTATTGCCAAATATTAAATATTCCCTATGACTCTAATCTCAATGCACAAACACAATGTATTTTTATAGAAGCCTTCAGTCCATTGAATGATTTAGAGAAACAGCAGATTAGAAAAGCCATCACTCAAGGAATCGACATCAACGTTATCGGCTTTGACTCTGAAAGAATTCGGTCACAATTGTTCTCTAAAGCCAAATGTGTGAGACTGATTTATCCACCAATCACATTAAAACAGCTAAAAAAACTGTGTTCAAAACAACACACACATCAGAAGCACATCGAGAGAAAAACGATTGCTCAAACTGCACTGAAAATCATTGTGATTGAAGATAACTTAATCAACCAACAAGTCAGTATTGAAATGCTAGAAAAAATGGGTCATGTGGTTGATATTGTCGACAGTGCGGAAGAAGGTTTGGTTCTATTAAATCGAAACAGTTATGATTTGCTCTGTATTGATTACCACTTACCAGGCCTAGATGGCATTCAATTTATAGAAAAATGGCAAAATCCAAATGACACACCCATTATTGTGATTACAGCAGATTTAACGGATAAGGTTTTTCAAGAGTGTCAGCAATTAAATATCACCAATATTGTTACAAAACCCTACACGCAAAAGGCCTTATTGACAGCCATTAATAATGCTCTAAAAAACAGCGCCTAAAGAAAAAAAAGAGAAAACCTGCTAGATTTAGGCGCGAATTGTAAGTTATTGCTGATTATCAACAAACAATCAAGAAAGCTGATGGGTTTATACATGTTTGTTAGATTTTCATGAGCTGGTGTAATCGTATCTTGTATTCATTTTGTAATTTTGCTAACCTGCCCTATTCAATTCACCGTTACTGGAGATGTTATGTCCTTGTTTGATATGTCAGCAACTCTACTAAGCTTAGCTGCACTTTTTGCGCTGATCAATCATAAAACCATAAAATTACCCAACGGAATCGGTATCATGCTCATAGGCTTAATCATGTCTATTGCATTAATTATTGGTAACAAACTTGGCTGGTTAAGTAACACAGCCATTGATCAAGTCTTTTCACAAATTGATTTTAATGAAACTGTACTCAATGGTATGCTCAGTTTTCTCCTGTTTGCAGGAGCATTGCATGTCAACATCAATAAACTGGCAGAACTCTCTGATACTATTTTTATTTTAGCAACCATAGGCGTTGCCATATCAGCTGGTATCGTATCTTTTGCTGCGTATTTTATATTCAATGGCTTAGGTATTGAGATTTCGTACCTTTACTGTTTATTGTTTGGCGTATTGATTTCACCTACTGACCCAATTGCTGTGATGGGTATTTTAAAGAAAATTGGCGCTCCTAAGTCAATTGAAGTAAAAATCACCGGTGAATCACTTTTCAACGATGGTGTAGCAGTGGTACTTTTTATTGTTGTATTAGAGCTCGCAACAGGTCAACAAGAAATTTCTTTTAAACACATCAGCTTCTTATTTATTACCGAAGCCATTGGTGGCGCGATTTATGGATTCATCATTGGCTACATTGCATATTTGGCTTTGAAATCTATTGACGATTATCAGGTTGAGGTATTAATCACATTATCATTGGTGACAGGAGGATATGCTTTAGCACAGCATTTACATATATCTGGACCCATTGCAATCGTAGTTGCAGGATTGATGATCGGCAACCATGGCAGAAGACTTGCCATGAGTGAAAACACACGCAAAAGACTGGATGACTTTTGGGAACTGATTGACGAAATACTCAATGCCCTACTGTTTCTGTTAATCGGAGTAGAATTATTATTGATTCATATCAGCCAAAGCTACATCATTGCTTCTCTGATCATTATACCCACTGTATTGATGGCCAGGTTCATCAGTGTGGGTTTACCAGTTGCCATACTGCGATTCAAAAACTCTTATTCGCCCCATGTCGTTAAAATTCTCACTTGGGGCGGCTTAAGGGGTGGTATTTCAGTAGCATTGGCTTTATCAATACCGCAAGGAACATGGAGAGACCCGCTTTTGGCTGCCACATACGGAGTGGTTATTTTTAGCATTCTTGTGCAAGGTTTAACCATAGGTAAAGTGGCTGCAATGGCAAATAAAACAGATTAGATTAGATTAATAGTTGCAATTTTAAAAGTTAGTGTTAAAATTCGTTTTCTTGATGATGCGGGGTGGAGCAGTCAGGCAGCTCGTCGGGCTCATAACCCGAAGGTCGTAGGTTCAAATCCTGCCCCCGCT
>CAYGTC010000054.1:0-31466 GCA_964352735.1 uncultured Alcanivoracaceae bacterium
TAAAAGTGCTCTGCCTTAACTGATTTTATGATGGATATAAAACAAAATAAAAAATCGATTTTATCTATGAAAAACATTGAGTTAGAAGAATCTATAAAAAAGACACTTTGCGCCTGAATGGTTTTATGATGAAATATCCGGACTAAACAAATTGACCAGCGGCATGGCCCGATGACCATGCCCATTGAAAATTATAGCCACCCAAATGACCAGAAACATCCAAGACTTCGCCAATAAGAAACAAGCCTTTGATTTTATGCACCTCAAAAGTTTTTGATGACACTTCATCAGTATCCACGCCACCACGTGTCACTTCAGCTGTGCGATAGCCTTCTGTGCCATTGGGTTTGAACTGCCAATGATTCAACTGTTGTGCAACAAACATTAATTTCTCATCACTGATCTCGGCCAGAGGTAAGTGTGTGCACTCTGCAAACCACAATTGACAAAGCGTATTGGTTAATTTCTTGCTGAAAAACTCACCCAAAACTGTATTGAGTTGGGTGGTCGGTTTGTGTTTTTTCAAATGACGCAGATGATCAGAAAGATCAATATCTGGTACCAAGTTAATCACAACGACATCACCTTGATTCCAATAAGTCGAGACTTGTAAAATGACAGGGCCACTCAGTCCTCGGTGGGTAAACAGCAAATTTTCTCTAAAACTGTGTCCATTACAAGTGGCTAACACATCCACTGATGTGCCAGATAAATCAGCAAAATCTGTCTTCATTTTTTCAATCAAAGTAAATGGCACCAAAGCAGCTTGCTTTGCTAAAACGCTGAGTCCAAATTGCTCTGCCACCTCATAACCAAAGCCTGTGGCACCCATTTTGGGAATAGATAAGCCACCAGTAGCAATGACCAATGATTGGCATTGCCATTGCCCCAAAGATGATTTTAAATGAAAACCTTCTGCATTTTTATTGATTTTTTCGATTGAACAATGTGTTTTCACGTCAACTTGATGTTCAGCACATTCAGCCAGTAACATATTAAGGATGTCTTTGGACTTGTTATCACAAAACAGTTGTCCTAAAGTTTTTTCATGATAACCAATACCGTGCTTCTCAACCAAAGCAATGAAATCCCATTGTGTATAACGGCTCAATGCAGATTTACAAAAATGTGGGTTATGACTGATATAATTTTCTGGTTGTATGTCATAGTTGGTAAAATTACACCGCCCACCACCAGACATCAAAATTTTCTTGCCCACTTTATTGGAATGATCCAATACCACAACGTTGCGGCCACGTTTAGCAGCCGTAATCGCACACATCAATCCCGCTGCACCGGCACCTATGATTATTACATCGGTTTTTATCATTGAATCAATGATTGAAATGGTTAAATCAAACCTTGAGCGGTCAATTTATCAATCAAAAACTTCAAAGCTTGTTCTGCTCTGTTGATGCTCTCTTGTTGACCCAAAACTTTCATGATTTCATCATTGGCAGGACCCGATGACTGTCCAGTTAGCGCCACTCTCAAAGGTTGACCCACTTTACCAAAACCAACCTCAAGTTCAGCCACTGTATCAGCTATTAATCCCTCGAGATTAGCACTTGGCCAATCTGTGATATCAGACATTTTTTTAATCAGCATTTTCAATGGTTCCACTGCGGATTGTTTGAAAACTTTTTTGACCGCTTTCTCATCGTATTGTTTGATGTCACTGAACAGGAACAAAGCTGAATCAGCCATTTCATTGATGGTCACTGCACGTGACTTAAACATATCGACAACTTTTACCAAATCAATACTTGTAGGCACATCAATGGCAAGCTTTTGCAATCTTTTGCTGAGCAGTTCTGACAATCGAGAAGAATCTGTTTGTTGTATGTATTGTTGATTGATCCAGTTTAGCTTTGAAGTATTGAATGATGAAGGGGCTTTATTGACTTTCTTCAAATCAAATAGGTCAATCATTTCCTGCTTGCTGAACAACTCTTTATCTTCATGAGACCAGCCCAAGCGTACCAAATAATTCAATACCGCTTCAGGCAAGTAGCCATTGTCAGCATATTCCATAACACTGACAGCGCCATGGCGCTTAGACAGTCGCGCACCATCATCGCCCAATATCATTGGCAAATGGGCAAATTTTGGTAACTCGGCTCCAAGCGCTTTATAAATATTGATCTGTCGAGGTGTATTATTGATGTGATCATCACCTCTAATCACATGTGACATGTTCATATCAATGTCATCAATAACCACCGTAAAATTATAAGTTGGAGTTCCATCAGGCCGTGCAATGATAAGATCATCTAACTCTTTGTTAGCAGTAGTAATGACCCCTCTGACATAGTCATCAAAAGTAACCTCGCCATCCAAAGGGTTCTTAAATCGCACAACCGCATCATCACTGTTGGGCAAAGACAGTTCACGACATTTACCATCATAACGGGGTTTACCGCCCGCTTTCATTTGTTCTTCACGAATCTTATCCAACCGTTCTTTACTGCAAGTACAATAGTAGGCTTTTCCTTCTTCAATAAGTTGCTGGACCTTTTCTTTGTATTGGTCAAATCTTTTGGTTTGGAAATACACTTCTCCATCATGCTCAAGCCCCAACCATTGCATTCCTTCAAAAATAGCGTCTACAGAAGCTTGAGTAGATCTTTCCCTGTCAGTGTCTTCAATCCTTAATATAAATTTACCGCCTTGAGACCTGGCATACAGGTACGAAAAAAGCGCAGTTCGCGCGCCACCAACATGTAAATACCCAGTTGGACTGGGAGCAAATCGAGTTATCACATCCATAATCGTCTTTGTTGTTTGTTATTGTGGCGAATCATAACAAATAGTGTTATAAATTACTCCTTTATGAATTAAAAAAAATGCTGATGCGATCAATTTTCCTCATTTCTTTATGGCTTATTCTCACTACCAATAACACCTATTCTGCGGAGCCCACTCATCATCAAGTGCAACGCGACATTTATATTGTGAGTTTTAAATCACCTGCTGTGGCAAGCCTATCCAACCACTACAAACACCAACAACTGGATAAACACCTGGCAATCATCAAAAATGAGCAACAGAACTTTTTACAAACTTTGCACCATCATTTCAATAAGGATTATCATCCATTATTTGCATACCGTTATGCCCTCAATGCCATCAGTATGGCGTTGACCAATGAAGAAGTGCAGCATATCAGTTCATTGGCTAATGTTTTACACATCAGTAAAGAGGAAACATTGCATCCTGCAACTGATGCAACAGCCAGTATGATTAATGCGGATCAATTATGGAGTGGTCAAGCCATAGCTCCATTGGTTGGTGTTCAAGGCGAAGAGATCATTGTTGGCGTAATTGACACAGGGATTAATTTTACTCATGAATCATTTTCTGATAGCCCAGAAGATATGTATGATTTTGCATCCCACAATCCTTTTGGGCCGGATACTTACATGGGATGGTGCGATCCAAATCATCCTGAACATCAACCACAATATGCCTGCAATAACAAGGTCATCGGTGCATGGGACTTTGTTGATAGTTTTGGTAATGAGAGCGATGGGCCTGTAGACAGTAATTTTCATGGTTCCAGCATGTCAGGCATCATTTCTGGCAATAAAATCACAGCACCCGATGGAGGCTTTGTTTTTAGTTTCAATGGAGGCATACTTGATGCACCTTATATTTCTGGAGTTGCGCCTCATTCGCATCTGATCATTTATGATGTGTGTGACAACACTTCTGGTTGCCCGGGTTCCGCCATTTTGGCCGCCATTGAACAAGCCATAATCGATGGCGTTGACATCATTAACTTGGCATTGGATGGCGGATCGGATCCTTGGAACCCAAACAGTGTTGCCTTTGCGCTGCTCAATGCTAATAATCAAGGCATCATTACATCCAGTGCTGCTGGTAATGCCACTGCTGCACAACCCACAACATATGGCCGTGTCAGCAATTTGGCGCCATGGTTGTTAACTGTTGCGAATTCATTCCATGGCCGCACCGAGTCCAATGATGTTTCTATCCTTGGCCCCTTACCAGTACCTGATGTGCTTCTCAATATGTACGCTGTTATTTCTGACAGTGTTGCTATTATGGCTGATCTCAATAACGAAATTCGCTATTCTGCCAATATTGATGACACAAACGAAGAAGGCTGCCTGGCATGGCCTTTATCAGTCTATGACAACAGTATCGCACTGATCAAGTCTGGTAATTGTGATGCAGAAACCAAAATTCAATTCGCTGAAGATGCAGGAGCAATAGCCGTCATTATTTTCAATGCAGATTCAGATATACCCGTACAACTGACTGGCATCAACACACCAATGATTCCAGCAGTAATGTTGGGCAAAACAGATGCAGAAAACATCATTACACACATGAATAATGTTCAGCCTATGCTGACCATTGTTGAAATATTAGCAGAAACATCACATAAAGTTGTTGATGCATTAGGTATGGTGCTTTATCACAGTTCATTGACAGGTCCCAATGATCAGTTTAACATCAGTAAACCAGATCTCAGTGCCCCAGGTACAAATGTTTTTGCGGCCATTGCCGAGTTGAATCAACCCGCACCGCAATATTTTACCGCCACAGGCACCTCTCAATCTGCTGCAACCATTTCGGGAGCATTGGCACTTTTTAAGAATGTTCACCCTGATTGGAGCCCATCTGAAATTAAGTCAGCCATGATGTTAACCGCTAATGACAACATGACCGATGAAGATGGAAATGCCACCACCAGCGATGACATCGGTTCAGGCATGTTAGATTTATCAAATGCCGTTAACAGCGCATTGGTAATGCATGAGTCTTTTGATAATTTTGTGGCCGCCGATCCTGACAACAGTGGTGACGAAGCCTCTTTAAACTTGGCAAGTTTAAGAAATAACCATTGTTCCTTAAGTTGTAGTTGGCAAAGAACTTTAACCAACAAAAGCGATACCATACGCACATGGAACATAAATACTGTTGCAGATTCTGACTCACAAGTCATGGTATCACCTGCTCAAATTACCCTCAATGCAGGCGAAACTATCAGCATTGATATTGAATTTATCAGCAATAATTCTGAAATTAATGAACACAGATTTGCAAAACTCATACTCACTGACGTCAGTGCAGAAACGCCAGATGCCCAATTAATGTTGGTTGTTTATCTGGATGATTTGATTTTTCAGCAGGGATTTGAATGATTTTGTTTGATATTCGGGGTAAAATCCGCACTGGCTAAAATTTGAAACGCTTTAAAACCGTAAACACTTATGAACAATACTCACAATTCTGATGGCCTCAGTTATAAAGACGCTGGTGTTGATATCGATGCTGGCAATGAGCTGGTAGAAAAAATCAAACCTGCTGTAAAATCCACACACCGAACTGGCGTGATGGGCAACATTGGCGGATTTGGTGGATTATTTGATCTTTCCAAACTGAATTACAACAATCCCATTCTGGTTTCTGGAACTGACGGAGTAGGCACCAAACTTAAATTGGCAAGTATGATGAATGACCATTCAACCATTGGTATAGATTTGGTGGCCATGTGTGTCAATGACATAATTGTGTTGGGTGCTGAACCTTTGTTCTTTCTGGATTATTATGCTTGTGGTCACTTAGAAACCAATGAAGCAGCAGCCGTAATCAGAGGCATTGCTGAGGGTTGCCAACAGTCTGGTTGCGCATTGATTGGTGGGGAAACCGCTGAAATGCCTGGCATGTATAAAAAAGGCGATTATGACCTGGCTGGTTTTGTGGTCGGCGCCGTTGAAAAAGATGCTGCCATCACAGGTGAAAATATCAAAGAAGATGATGTCATCATTGGTATTGCTTCTTCTGGCCCACATTCTAACGGTTTTTCTTTGATCAGAAAAATTCTTGAAGTAAACAATACCGACATAAATGAAAAACTTGGGGTTAAAACCATTGGCGAACAGTTGTTGGAACCAACCACCATTTATGTTAAACCTCTTTTAGAATTGATTGATTCTGCTGTTGAAATTAATGGTATTGCACACATCACAGGCGGCGGATTGATGGAGAACATTTCAAGAATCATTCCAAAAGGCCTCGCCATTACCCTTGATTTAACCAGTTGGCCACGATTGGATATATTTAATTGGCTTAAAGAAAAAGGCCAATTGTCAGAAACAGAAATGTTACGCACATTCAACTGCGGCATAGGTATGGCAGTCATCACCAGTAAAGATGACAGCAAAGACTGCCAAACGGCCATACAAAATGCAGGATTATCCTGTTGGGAAATTGGTCATGTACGGGAGTCAACAGAAGATCAAGACGATGTAATTTTTGCCTAATAAAAATGTCTGCCTGTCTCAATATTGCAGTTTTCATTTCAGGCACTGGCAGCAACCTTTCATCCATTATTAACAATCAAGCCCAGTACAATTACCGGGTAAGATTGGTCATCAGTAACAAAGAAGAAGCCAAAGGACTGGCGATTGCTCAATCCAGTGACATCCCTATTTTTACATTTGATTGGAAAAACAAGGATGTCGACTTGCTGGCAGTACAAAAAGTATTAAAACAACATCAATGTGAACTGATTGTATTGGCCGGGTTTATGAAAATATTACCTGCGCCGTTTATTAATACTTTTAAAAACCGCATCATCAATATTCATCCTTCTTTATTGCCAAAGTACCCCGGTTTACATACCCATCAACGAGTGATTGACAATAATGATAACACACATGGAGCAACGGTTCACTTTGTTACCGCAGAATTAGATGCTGGCACCATTATCAGCCAAACCATTATTGATGTAGACAATGAAACTGATGCGCAATCACTGGCTCAGAAAGTGTTATTCAGGGAACATTCACTTTTACCTTATACAATAGGCTTATTCAGTAATAAACGCCTCAATTGGCGTAATGATGATCTGTATTTTGATGATCTCTTATTAACAAACCCAATACAATTTAATGATTAAACTATTCATTCTTATTACATTTTTTAGTTGCTGTACTCAGGCAATGAATGATTTTATAGCTGATTATGAGGTCTATCAAGATGGTAAAAAGTCAGGCCTAAGTAGCACAGAATTAAAACGTGATGGTCAACTGTATTCCCTTACTGACAAAACCAATGGAACCCATGGCATGGCTTCATTTCTGGGCTTTAAACGTTTTGAACAAACCACTTTTTATTTCGACAATGAACAATTTATGCCACAAACTTACCAGATGAATCAAAAAATCGCCTTTAATAAACGACAATCTTCATTTGCTGTCAGTTCAGATAGCGATGTAATCAATGGCAAGTATAAAGGCAAAAACTGGCAAATGACACGCCCTGAAACGTTTTCAACCACCAATTTAACCTCTCTGCAATTATCATCTGATATTTGTGCTGGTAAAACCAATAATTTGAGTTATCCAATCCTGAAGAATGGAAAAATTAAAAACTACCGTTTTGTCATAACAGATCAAGTTGATAACATCATTGAAATTGATAGAGTACACAGCAAATCAACTCGTGTAACGAAAACGTGGCTTGATAAAAACCAAAACTGCTTACCAATCAGAACATTTCATCTTGAAGAAGATAAGGATCCTATTGAGACAAAACTCATCAATGTCCATTATAAATAATAGACTCATTGAATTAATGTAACCCTTTGTTTGGCAATGCTGTTCATCAGACCTGTGCAATAACGACAATATCCTGTTTAAAATAATAGAAGCCATCTGCTTTTCGCTTTACATGTCAATAAAGAGTTATGACACTTTTCATTGCTTTCTTTTTTTCCCACTCTAATTTCACGAAAAAATCTCTTCCGTTGAGAATTTAATATCAAACAATTAAGAATGACTTATTTTGCCATTTTTCATAAAACCATTCAGGTACAAAGTGTCTTTTTAATAAAGTCGTCTAATTCAATATTTTTCATAGATAAAATCGATTTTTTACTGATTTGAAGAAATATCCGGGCTAGATACAATATCTTTAATTTATCACAAAAATATCACAATTAAATTGGAACTAAATTTCATAAAAGACACAAAGACAATTAAATAAATCATATATTTCAATTATTTAACCAATAAAATGGATTTGAAAATACACTTTTTAAGTTAAAAAAATCAATCTTAAACACCTAAAAGGTGCATTTTCTTCTAAATAGTACAAAATAGTATAATATAAATTGCACTTTTACATAATTCAAATAGAATATAACCACCAATTAATACGAGAGAAAAACGGTGAATAACAAAATTAAAGTGTTAACGGTGATGATGGCTTCTTTGATGTGTACTTTTGGGGTTGCATTTGCTGATGGTGGGAATACCAACAAAAGAATCACAACAAACTCAGTTTCATCATTGACAAGTGGGGAAGTCATCGATGGTACCTCAACAATTATCAGGCATAAAGACAGAGTCAGTTTTGATTTTAATACACGTGGGTTAACACCTGATAATGCCTACACATTGTGGATCATGCATTATGATAAACCCAAGAAATGCCTAGATCCATGTGCTTGTACAATCAGTGATTTTGGTAATCCAGAAGTTACCGGTGGCGCTATTGGAGCTATGGCAGGACGTGTTGCTGATGCTTATGGTCAATTGGCATTAACCAATGTGGTTGACTATGGTGTTTTACCTACCGGTCCAGCCCAGGTTTTGGTGCCTAATGCCATCAAAAATAAAAAATCACATTTTACCCTGATTCTAAGAGACCATGGACCTGCCAGCACTGACCCCGCTATTCTTGAAGAGCAACTGAGCAGTTGGACCGGTGCTTGTAACATCAACGGTTGTCAGGATGTGGTGATATCTGATCATCCCAGTCCATTTTGCAAAACTTCAAACAATAATGACGATTGATTACAATCAAGCGGATTCCCGGGTAAAACTGACAGTAGATACACCATATCAATAAAAAATAATATATTGTCAGTCAATTGAAGCCGATGAAAAAATTCATCGGCTTTTTTTATGGCTACTCTTCTTCATCCCATGATTTATAAATTGGCAAATCAGTACGTCGATATATCCACGCCAAGAAAACACCTGATATTAATCCAAACAAATGTGACTCCCATGAGACATGATCCTTGTTGGGTATGATTCCAAAAATCAACGAACCATATAAAAAAGCCAATACCAAAGATAAACCGATTGAAGTGATATCTTTTCTTAAAAAACCACTGAAGAATATATAACTCAATAAACAATACAACAAACCACTGGCACCAATATGATTGGCTGAACGAGCGAACAACCAGACCAATAGACCAGTCAGAAGCAAGCCGTAAACGAAAACTTTCTTAGCAGTTCGAGGATAATTTCCAAATAATGCTGTGACAGCCAAAAACAAAGGCAAGGTATTACTGATGATATGAGAAAATCCTCCATGTAAAAATACTGCTGCAAGTATGCCAATCAAACCTTGCGAATGGCGCGGATAGATACCATAGTGGTTCAAATATATAAATGGTATCATCGCATTTAATAAAAAAACCAGCCAGATCAATGCAATCAAATACAACGCAACTTTAAAGCCCAAAAACCAATGTTTTTTTCTGCCTCTTTCGTATGCTTCATCCAATTGATAAACTCTCACAGTATTCTCCAAAGGTTATTAGCCATAAAGAATACAACATGAGGATAGAATATTTTTTTTCAACTGAATGTAAACTTGCTGTCAACCAACTAGGTATATTGGGTTTATTAACCCTGCATGCGTCGATGCCTTGCTATGAACAAATAAGATGAAACCAAATGTGCGCTATTATCTAGTCCGGATATTTCATCATAGAATGGAATTTAGGGGGAAAATAGCAAAATAGATTGGGGAAATATTGCCTCAAAGCCAGTTATTCATGACTTTAAGGCAATTTTGTTCAATATATGCAGCCATTTTTTTCATAAAACCATTCAGGTACAAAGTGTCTTTTTAATAAATTCCTCTAACTCAATGTTTTTCATAGATAAAATCGATTTTTTCACCGATCTGATGAAATATCCGGGCTCGCAGGGTTAATATGTTGAGTCACAGCATTGGCTTTAAAAATCGTGTGGTGTGGGTATCATATTTCTTCACTACATCCTCAGGTGTTCCCTCTGCAACAATTTCACCACCACGATCTCCGCCTTCAGGTCCAAGATCAATAATCCAATCGGCAGTTTTTACCACATCTAAATTGTGTTCAATAACCACAATGGTATTGCCTTTATCTCGTAAACGATGAAGAACGGTTAACAATTGCTTTATATCTGCAAAGTGTAAACCCGTGGTTGGTTCATCCAATATATAAATGGTTTTTCCTGTGTCTCTTTTTGACAACTCTTTGGCCAATTTAATCCTTTGCGCTTCACCACCTGATAAAGTCGTAGCATTTTGCCCCAGCGTAATGTAACTCAAACCCACATCCATCAAGGTATCAAGGCGCATTTTGATGGTTGGAATGGCTTCAAAAAACTGTTGAGACTCTTCAATAGTCATGTTCAACACTTCATAAATATTTTTGCCTTTGTAACGAATATCCAAAGTCTCACGGTTATACCTTTTGCCTTTACAGACATCGCAGGTCACATAAACATCAGGTAAGAAGTGCATTTCTACTTTGATCAAGCCATCACCCGAACATGCTTCACATCGGCCACCTTTGACATTAAAACTGAACCGACCTGGTTTATAACCTCTGGCGCGAGCTTCCTGTGTGCCAGCAAAAATTTCACGAATGGGTGTGAATAATTGAGTGTAAGTCGCCGGATTAGAGCGCGGAGTACGACCAATGGCTTTTTGATTGATTTCTACCACTTTGTCAAACAAGTCTATGTTTGCAAATGACTTATATTCAGATGGCCTGTTTTGATTGCGGTTCAATTCCTTGGACAACACCCGATAAAAAGTTCGATTGATTAAAGTTGACTTACCTGATCCTGATACACCTGTGACACAAGTCAACAAGCCAGCAGGTATCTTTAAATCAACGTTTTTCAAATTATTGCCATTGGCGCCTTTCAGTGTGAAGACTTTATCCTTGGCAATTTTTGTTCTTTTTTCTGGCACTTCAATTTTTTTCTTGCCTGATAAAAATTGACCTGTAATAGAATTGGGGTCATCCATGATCTCTTGTGGTGTGCCTTGTGCTGCAATATAACCACCATGAATACCTGAACCAGGCCCAATGTCAACCACATGATCTGCCTTGGCTATGGCTTCTTCATCATGCTCTACCACAATGACAGTATTACCCAAATCTTTCAAACGAGTTAATGTGCTTAACAGTTTCTCATTGTCACGTTGATGTAAACCAATGGATGGCTCATCCAATACATACATGACACCAACCAAACCCGCACCAATCTGACTGGCCAATCGAATCCGCTGGGCTTCACCACCTGACAATGAATTGGCATTACGCTCCAAAGACAAATAGTTCAAACCAACATTCACAAGAAACTCCAATCGCTCTCGAATTTCTTTCACTATTTTTTCGGCTATCTTGCCTTTTTTACCTTCCAGCTTAAGGGTTTGAAAATAGTCAGCACACTCTGCAATCGACAAACTGTTGACAAAAGGCAAACTTTTTTCTGCAACAAAAACATTTCGAGCCGCAGCATTAAGACGTTCACCATCGCAAACATCACATTTCTTGACACTGATGTATTTGTTAAGCTCTTCACGCACCATATTAGATTCTGTTTCTTTATAACGGCGCTTCATATTATTGGCAATGCCCTCAAATACATGTGAGCGATTGTACTCCATCTTGTCTGAGACATATTTGAAACTGATCTTTTCTTTACCAGACCCAAATAAAATGACATTCTGTACCTTCTTTGGCAATTGATTTAATGGCACTTCAATGTCAAAATCATAATGCTCGGACAATGCCAACAACATCTGAAAATAATAACCATTGCGCCTGTCCCAACCTCTGATCGCACCATTGGCCAAAGACAAATCCCATGATTTTACAATGCGCTCGGGATCAAAATATTGACTGATGCCCAAACCATCACATTCACCACAAGCACCATTGGGGTTATTGAACGAGAACAAACGTGGCTCTAACTCTTCCAAAGAATAGTTACAAATCGTGCACGAAAACAATTCACTGAATAAAATATCAACAGGCTCTCCATCATCAAATGACACCACCTGTACCAAGCCTTCGGACAACACCAATGCCGATTCAATGGATTCTGCCAGCCTTTGCGCGATTTCTTCTTTGACTTTAAAACGATCCACCACCGCTTCAATATTGTGTTTGGTTTTTGGATTAATTTTTGGCAAATCATCCAAATTATATATTTTTCCATCAATGCGAACCCGCACATAACCACTGCTCATCAATTGATCCATCAACAAACTGTGTTCACCTTTACGGTTACGTACTATTGGTGCCAACAACATCATCTTTCGGCCAACATCCAGTTGTAAAATGCGGTCTACCATCTCACTGACGGTTTGCGCTTCCAATTTGATGCCATGCTCAGGACAACACGGTGTACCGACTCTTGCATACAACAAACGCAAGTAATCGTTAATTTCGGTAATGGTGCCTACTGTAGAACGCGGATTGTGTGATGTCGATTTCTGTTCAATAGAAATCGCTGGAGACAAACCTTCAATGTGATCGATATCAGGCTTTGGCATCATCTGCAAAAACTGCCTGGCATAAGCAGACAAGGATTCAACATATCGCCGTTGTCCCTCAGCATAAATGGTATCAAAGGCCAGAGATGATTTACCCGAACCAGATAAACCAGTAATCACCACCAGTTTATTGCGTGGTAAATCAATGTCAATATTTTTAAGATTATGGGTACGAGCGCCACGCAAACTGATGTATTTCATGCTTGAAGGGTCTGATTAACAAAGCCAGATAGTTTAGCTTATTTTAACCAGATTTGCTAACCCTAATTGTTAAAGAGTTTGGCATATCTGATGTCTTAAGATAAATACTAACAAAACATAAAAAAGTACGCGTTTTCACGGTTTATTGACGTTTGCATTTATTTTATTTAAGGTTGTGAATAAGACTGATAGAGATGCCTGCCTACGCAGGCATGACCTCGTTTTTTTAACAAACACACCTATCATTTCTTTAATAAAAGTGCCGTCATTCCTGCGAAGGCAGGAATCTGCTAAAATCACACTCATTCCATGAAAAAGCAATCAAAAATTGATTGCAATGAAAAATCCTACAGTCTACATATTGTCTAACAAAAACAACACAGTTCTTTATATAGGCGTAACCAGCAACTTAACACAAAGGGTTAGGCAACATAAAGAAAAGTTCGTAGATGGATTTACTAAAAAATATAACTTAAATAAACTGGTTTATTTTGAAACACATTTAACAATGGAAAATGCCATTGTTTGTGAAAAACAACTAAAAAAAATGGAAAAGAAACTGGAAAGTCAGATTAATTGAAAAAAATAATCCGAATTGGGATGACTTGTATCAGAGCATTCTATAGCATTTTTTGCATAAACAGTTGACTTAAGAGATGCCTGCCTTTGCAGGCATGACGTGTTTTTTTCATGAAAAATATCTGTCAACCCCACATTTAACCTCACAATTCCTTCATTCACCCAACGCCGTTCCCGCACTCATTGTGACGTCATTCCTGCGTTTATTCGACGTCATTCCTGCGCAGGCAGGAATCTCATAACAAATCACAACAAAAATCAACACTGAATATGCGCTCTAATCGCTTTAACAACAATCGTATACAACGCATCAGGGTTTTCACTCTCACCAATCGGCACAATCATTCTGCGTTTTTCATCGTGCTTTAACGGTCCCCCCTCAACATCATATGGATATGCTTGAAATTGGCTAAAGTATTTATTTGACTCCCAATCACAGCTACCGACAATCACAGGAAAAACTTTGCAGTCATTGTTTCTATCCATTTCAGCAATGATTGGTAATTCTGTGTTATTGACAAAATCAGAATTGATAAAATCCGCACTGACCAACAAAATCACAATATCTGAGGATCGCAGTTTGCCTTCAATAACCATACTCCAATGATCACCAATATTAAATTTTGTGTCATCCCAATTATCTATAAAATTTTCTCTTCGCAGTGAAGATAAGTGAGCTTCTAAGCGCTCTAAACAACCATAATCTTTGTGGGAATAGGAGATAAATATTTTCAAGGGCAATGATGAGTTGTTTACAGGTTTAATTTTTATAGGTCGAACCGTGTTGTTAAATAGATGATCCATCAAACCGCTGACACTGACATCTTCATAGGAATGGTCACACTCGACAGTTGTTTTGCCTCGCTCAATGCGCTTTTTTAGGCTCTCATAACGATAGAAATGCGGTTTTTCACTGTCTACGCATTCAATACAATTACAGGGAATCAGTTTTTGCACTTTAACACCAGCAAAACTGCTGTTAATGCGATCAATTTCTTCTGCTACAATGGTCATCAAGATTTTCTTGTGATAACCCTCCACGTTGATGGCGATTTCATTTTGCGCATAAAGTTCTCGAATCAAGGATGTGGTTTGTTGTTTTTCTAATACAACACCTTTTTTCCATGCATAATCAATATTTTTCAAATATCGATTGGCTCTGACAATAAAACGGCTCAGCAAGCCTTTTGGCATAAACTCATATTTATATCGCAACTGCAAATTGTCGTCATTATTCCAATCATATTCTGGTTGAGTTTCTGATAGTAGCTGTGGTATCAAATATTCACCATCACTGTCAGGAATTTCATAGCACAGTTCAAAGTTCACCATTAAAGCCAATAACTCGGCATGCATTTCTTCATAATCACCCTTCCAGGTATTTGACAGGTCTTGATAGGTGAATCGTCCTTTATTTTTTTTGATGTCTTCATTGTCCAATAAGGCATAAACTGCATCAGTCACCCATTCATTCTGCAAAAAAATGGTTTTATTCAATAATGGATCATCCGCAAAATGTAAAAAAGTGCCCAAATCATGCAAATAGCCACTTAAAGTTTTGGCCCGTTTTTTCTCATCAATGGTGTGCTTTATACAAATACTAAAATAGTCTTTCCAAGAAATGTAGGGTTTTTTTTTGACAATTCATTCAATTCATTGCGGATTTTTACCCATTGTTTGGGCAACTTTTCGCCAATATGTGGGAGTTGGCTGATGTGATGTTGTATGCCTTTTTCAAGTTTACCCAAACCTTCTGTGGTTTTGAGATTGGTTTGGTAGCGATCTTTAATAAAATCAAACTGCTTCTGCATGCTTTTTATGTCAATGTCCTTGCTTCTATCGCCTTTTTGATTCTGCACAATAATCAAAGGGCTGCCACCACCAAACAGTTCTGCTGTTTGTAGCCAATACTTAAAAGACGCATCATTAACAGAAGAATCATCTTTGCGTGTATCATCTACCAGTACATACAAAGAACGCTTGGTTAGAAAAAACTGATGGGTGGAATGGTAAATTTCCTGTCCGCCAAAATCCCACATATTCATGGTAAAATCTTTAGCGTCTTTGATGGGGAATGTTTTTTGTAAAATATCAATACCTTTGGTGGTATCTTCCTCTTCTGGTAACTCCGCATTATGATCAATTAATTTCTTGGCCAGACTGGTTTTGCCAACACCGCCTTCACCTACAATCAGCATTTTTGCTTCATAGAGATGATCACTACCCTGTTTATTTAACTCAATAAAATATTCGAAAACATCGACATTACCTTTATTAATTATTTCTAATGGGGGAGATTTAATGGGGTTGTTTTTTACAGATATTTCATTTTTTGAAGGGTATAAACTTAAGACTAAATTAGCACCCTTATTAATTAAAGAAAATAATGGAAGTAAATCATTGATTTGGTTATCATTTAAGTTTAATACAAAAAGATCATTCAATTTCTCTAGCGAATCAATTTTTTTTATTCTATTTCTTCTTAAATATAGATATTTTAATTTTGTCAAATTGCTTATTGGTTTTAAATTTTCAATTTTATTATTACTAAGAAATAATTTATTTAAGTTATTTAATTTGCTTAGTGAATTAATACGAACGATTTTATTCTCACTAAGGTCTAATGTTTTCAGCTGGTCTAATTCTTTCAATTGATCAATATCAGTTAACTTATTATTATTCAGGTATAAAGTGTCAATTTTTTTAAATATTTTCAAAGGACTAACATCAATAAGATTATTACCATTGATAAAAATCCTTTTCAGATTTTTTACTTTCTCTAATGGTCCAAAATCTTTGACAAATGAATAGCTCAAATCTAAAGATTCAAGATGAGATAAACCACTTAATGATGAAATGTTATTAACCGAAGTATAACTAAGAGATAAAATAACCAATGACTTTAGATTAGATAAAACATCGATATCTGCAACTCTCCATTTCCCTAAATGGTTATCACCTCCTAAGCGTAATATTTTAAGTTCAGTTAATTGACTTAATTCATCTGGTATTTCAGTAATAAAATTTGCTTTACCTTTTATTAAACCTGAACTCCAATTTTCTAAATCATAATCCCAATATCTATTACATAAATTTAATGTTACAAGGTCAGTTAATTCAAATAATTCTTCAGGAATTGAGGTCAATCCACAATTTCCTAAATCAAGTGCTTTACTACATTTATGCTTTGCTTCACGGATTTTTTTTAAGGCAAGTTCTGACATAGTTTTTCAGTGGTTTGGGATAATTACTAAAATACGCATATTATGATTAAAATGCAAGGGTTTATCTGAAGGACTATACAGATCATTTACTAACACATTGATATAATGTGCCACCCTCAAGCTTTATTGGTTATTTTATAGACAAATAACACTATAAATATTGACCAAAAATCCCAAAAACAGTAAAATCGCCGTCCTTGAGCTTATGGTCTTGTCTGCATTGATTACATTGACCATAGCGTTGGGGGTTGTTAAACCCCATTACATATGAATATTTTTGGAGTAAAATCATGCATGCAGTCATAGCTACTGGTGGTAAACAGTACAGAGTTAAAGAAGGCGATGTCCTTCGTGTTGAGAAATTGGGTTTAGACGAAGGTGCTACCATCGATTTCACAGAAGTTTTAATGACATCAAATGGAGATGATGCAATCACAATCGGTACACCTCATGTTGAAGGTGCCAGCGTAACTGCTGAAGTGATGAGCAATGGACGTTCTAAGAAAGTCAAGATTATGAAATTCAAAAGACGTAAGCACCACATGAAACAAATGGGTCATCGTCAAAGTTATACAGAAATTAAAATCAAATCAATCAAAGCATAATTATAGGAGCATAAGAAATGGCACATAAGAAAGCAGCCGGTAGTACCCGGAATGGTCGCGATTCCAATCCTAATTACCTTGGCGTAAAAAAATACGGTGGAGAAGTTGTTACAGCTGGTAACATCATTATACGTCAACGCGGAACTAAAGTTCATGCTGGCGTAAATGTTGGTATGGGTAAAGACCACACATTATTCGCGTTAAAAGACGGTGTTGTTAAGTTCGGCAAAAAAGGACCTAAAAATCGTCAACACGTAAATATTGTTGTCTAACTAAGCAACCATATTTAAATATATTAAAAAAACCCGGCATCAGTCGGGTTTTTTTATATCTGTTATTTATGCTGTAGGCAATTGTACAGTAAATAAACTTTCACAATACATCCTGTCCATTTACATATTTCTACCACCACTGACATAAAGTATTTCACCAGTAATCCATCGTGCATTCTCTGATGCAAAGAAACCAACGGCTTCTGTCACATCATTGACATCACCCAAAAAACCCAAAGGCGTTGATGCCAGCGCCGTATTTTTGTGTTGATCCAAGCCTACTGAATAATACAGATCGGTTTCAACAGCAGCTGGCGCCACTGCATTGACTGTTATTTGCCGATCGCCCAACTCAGCGGCCAAACAAATGGTCAATGCGTTACATGCGGCTTTGGTCGCAGAGTACACTGGAAACAATGCACCGCCTTTGGCAGCCAATGATGAAATATTAATCACCCTACCATGCCGACTCATCACTGGCGCAAAAGCTTGCGCGCAGTAAATAATACCAGCTATGTTGACTTGCAATTGCTTATTGAGATCAATGGGATCGATATCCTCTAATTTTTGTTGCTTGGCCCACCCAGCATTGTTGACCCAAATATCTATGCGATGCCAATGATCCATAATATCATTTACCATAGTAACAACTTGTTGTTGACAACTGACATCTGCTTGCGAACACATCACTTCCACACCCGATTTTTTAAGTTGCTGACTTAATGCTTGTGCATGTGATTGACCCTGACAATAATTAATCACCACTCTTGCACCCTGCATGGCAAAATATTCCACAATCGCTCGACCAATACCACGTGAGCCACCAGTCACGACAACCACTTTATCTTTAAAACTCATATTTATTACCTCAATATTTTTATTGCTGAATAGAACAAAGCCACACACATCAATTTCGTGGCCAGCATAGCGAAACGCGGCTGTGAGAAAATAGACCTCAATAAACGGCCATTAATGGTCCACATTAATGTTGCGAGCACACCAACCAATGCCACTGTTAGCAACACCATCACTGAAATATCAACGGCAACGCTGAATACGATCAATGATAAGCTGATGGCACCGGGGTTAGTCAACATGAAAGCAAAGGCCTGAAAAAAACCAAAAGGTTTGATTTTGTGATTTTTTTCACCATTAAAATGACTGAATTGATCAACGCGATAAAAACCCCAAGCCAAATACAGCAACCACAGTGCACCGCCCCATTTAATCACTACCAACAGCATCGGTTGTGCATCAATCAATTCTGACAATCCCAAATAACAAAGAAACAACATCACAATAAAACCACTGACAGAACCAAAAACATGTGGCATACATTGCTTAAACCCATGAACCACCCCCGCATTCATCAACAGCATATTATTGGCTCCAGGAGAAAATAACAAAGGCGCCGTAACACCAATGACATGAAAAATTGCATCCATAACAACACCCTCTTGTAGTTAACATACCTCTATTGTAATATGACCCTACTGACAACATTATGGCAGGAGTGTGAAAAATATGCGCAGAGCAGACAGATTGTTCAGAATGGTTGCGATCATGCGTGAATCAGATCTCATCCGAGCACAAGACTTATCTGACAAACTGGAAGTCAGCATAAGAACGGTTTATAGAGACATTGCCCACTTGCAAGGCGCAGGCGTACCCATTGATGGTGAAGCGGGAATGGGCTATGTGTTACAACGCGGATTTGATTTACCTGCCATGACCTTAAGTTATGAAGAAATCGATGCATTGGCGATAGGATTAAAATTTATAGAAGAAGCAGGAGACAAAGACCTGGTAGATGCAGCCAAAAACATCAGTTTCAAATTGCAACAAGCCCTACCAAAAGAACACAGTGGCCGACTCAAGAATGCGCCTTTTTTTGCTGCCAGGAAAGGTTTTCGAGCACCACCATTAACCAAACTGATCAGAAAAGCCATTCACCATAAAATAAAAATCAACTTTTGTTATTCAGATAGCAAAGGAGAGTCGACACGAAGAACAGTACACCCTTTGTCACTGACTGTATTCACAGAGGGTTGGATGATTGCAGCGTGGTGTGAGTTGCGCGATGATTTTCGTTATTTTAGACTCGACAGGGTAAGTGACTTGATCATATCAGATGAGCACTTCCCTCATGATAAAAGCAAAAACTTAAAAGCCTTTAGAGCGCAAATAATACATAACAGTAATCCTTATTAATGTTGTGTTATAAAATTTGACACCATTATTTCATGACCAATTGATGATGAGGTTATAAAAAATGAAAAGCAGTGATTCATTATTGAAAAATTTTTTTCATACTATGCTACCGTATCCCAACCCCATGCATAATATTGTTGCTCGTCTTCAAACGTAATAAAAACATCATTTGCATCATCCCATATGATGTGGGTCCACTTCGCTTCAGGTATCAGTTGCTTGTGCTTTTGATACCACTGAGGACAGATTTCTTTGATCTTTTCATGCCCTTGCTCAAGTGTCACTTTATACAAATGGGTAGCTGATACAAGCTCCAGCGCGTCAATTTCGTTGGAGACTTCACGTTGATGAAAAATCGACTGCCAGAAGAAATTCAAAACCGACTGATAGTGCTGCTTATCGGCGGCTATAAAAACAATAGACTCCATAAAATCCGGCGCCCACAATTTTTGCACGGCATGAGGATGAGGCAATGATGACTCACAGATCAGAGAACCCTCATTGATTAATTTTTTTGCGTAATTGGTAATGCTCATTGGATAATAAATTAAGGCAACATAATTTTGAGATGACACATAGACGAATTGTTATTACCAAGAATCATACACTTAGTAAACTTAGAATGCTTAAAAAATGAGTAATGCCAGGGGTTAAAATACAAATTTATGACTTGTAAGCAGTTATTTATAACTAAGAGGCACTATAATTTAATCAAGAAGACCCTGTTAAGAATAAAAGCTATAACCCTGCTATCTATGCGACGACATACTACATATTGACTGTATCGCTCGCTTTGTTTTTGAACATAGATTCTTCAAAGACAATAAATACCCTCTAAGATTGCCATAAAGCTCCTAAGAAACCACATAAATCATAAGCAATCAAAGCCGTTTTCAAAAATAATGTCTCTATTACTTATTTCAAAAATATAACTGGCACCTGAACCAAGAAATAAATTATCATCTTGGTTACCGCCAACTCCTATAGCACTGCTATCTTCTCCCAATGCTCCAACGATCAAAGCATCTCCTGAGATAGCAACAGATGATCCAAAAAAATCCACTGCATTTGTATTAGAAGCTTTTAAATAAGCATCTTGCACCCAAGTATCTTGTCTTCGAGTAAAGAGATAAGCCGCTCCTGCACCTAAAGCAGAGTTATTTCCTTCATTTCCATTTATACCTGTAGAATTACTGTCTTCAATTCTAGCACCAATAACTAAGTTATTTTTTGAAATTGCTATTGATGTTCCAAATTGATCAGATCTTTCAGTATTAGAGGCTTTGATGTAGGCTTCTTCGATCCACGTATCTCCACATTTAACAAAAACATATGCTGCTCCTGATTGAGGTGCAAAGTTATTACTCTGATCACCGTCAATTCCAGACGCACTACTACCTTCTTTGGGTGCTGAAACCACCACAATATTATCAGATACAGCAACCGATTTTCCAAAATTATCATCTTCTTCAGTATTAAATGCTTTTAAATATGCTTGCTGCTTCCATACCCCATCATTTCGCTCAAAGATATAAGCTGCCCCTGAATCTGGAGCCAGATTATTATTTTGATCGCCATCAATATCTGTGGCATTACTGTCTTCCTCCAATGCACCAACTACAAGAGTATCATCAGATAAAGCAACAGAAGTCCCAAATAGGTCAAAGGTATTTGAATTGGAAGCCTTTATGTAAGCATTTTGACTCCATGTATTCCCTTTTCGAATAAAAACATACACAGCTCCTGCTTGATCGATTAAATCATCACCTCGATTACCAGCCACTCCCTCGGTATTAATGCTTTCAAATGGAGCACCCACAGCTATAGTATCTCCATATATAGCTACCGAATCACCAAAACCAGCACCTGATTGACTATTTGAGGCTTTCAAGTAAGCTTGTTGAATCCATTTTCCGACATCATTTCTAACAAAAACATAAACAAAGCCTGAAGCACCAACTACAATAGTGCCTCCTGAAACAGCTACTGACGTTCCAAATCCGCCTCCTTCTTGAGCGTTTGATGCTTTTAAGTAAGCTTGTTGTATCCATGAATCTCTATCTCTAACCAAAACATAGGCAGCTCCAGAATTTTGAGATGAATTATCACTTTGATCGCCATTGATCCCTTGCGCATTACTATCCTCAAATCTTGACCCAACAACAATTATATCTTCTGAAACCGCTACAGTTTTTCCAAACTCATCATTAACATCTGTATTGGAGGCCTTTAAATAATCGCTCTGCTGTATATCGAGGCTATTAAGAAAGGTTTGTTTTTGCGGATTGCTCATTTCCCTACTTAAAACATGATTTACCTCACTGGAACTTGACTCAGATCGGAAACAAAGAACAAAAATAATAAACACAACTAATTTATAGAACATATTAAACACCTATCAAAATATACATCTTATTTACGCGAAAAACAGATTAAGAAATTAGAAATTAATTTATATTATAAAATCTTTTTCACGAAATATCGACCCTGAAACAATCAGCATTATTAGAAATACTGGTTATACTTCTTGTTAAATATTAACGCAGAGATTATGAGGCAGGTGATTACTTTACAGCAAAGGATAAAAAACTAAAAGTTAGAGGATTTAGATTGCTTGAGAAATTGGCTGTATCAAGGCTTAAAAGGTGAGTTCACATAGCATAAATGATCATTTTTAACGTAGAAACTGATAATAAAGCAAAATGTCAAGTCATAGAGATACCCGCCTACGCGGGCATGACTGAGTTATGTAGTTAGTGGCTTGAGATTGCTTGAGAAATGAGTTATATCAAGGCTTAAAATGTGAGTTTACATATCGTAAACGATCATTTTTAACGCTGAGATAACTCATTTATCGAGTAATATCAACCAACTAACTCATGAGCATCCCGCCGTTGACGTGTAGCGTCTCGCCTGTGACGTAACGCCCCATGTCTGATGCCAAAAACAACACCGCATTGGCAATGTCTTGCGCCTCTCCCAAAGTACCCAACGGCACATCTTTGACTAAAGCTTCTTTATTCGCCTCGTCCATATCTTTGGTCATGTCTGTTTGAATAAAACCTGGTGCTATGACATTGACAGTGATGTTTCTTGAGCCAATTTCTTTGGCCAATGATTTACTGAAGCCGATCAAGCCAGCTTTCGTGGCGGAGTAAACAGTTTGTCCGGCATTACCCATAGTACCTATAACAGATCCTATGGTAATGATTCGACCGCCTTTGGCCTTCATCATCGGGCGAATACAAGCTTTGGACATGCGATAAACTGATTTGAGGTTGGTATCCATCAACCAGTCCCATTCATCATCTTTGAGACGCATCAATAAATTATCCTTAGAAACACCTGCATTGTTTACCAATATGTTTGGTAGCTTTTTACTGGCCTTTAGATCTTTCATCAAGGCATCAATGCTGTCAGCATTACCCACATCAAGCACTTTACCCGAACCATGATCACCTAAACGCTCAGCAATGGCCTGAGCACCAGATTCACTGGTTGCTGTACCAATAACAAATGCACCAGCAGCTGCCAAAGTGTCGGCAATTGCCGCTCCTATACCACGTGATGCCCCAGTAACCAAGGCAACACTATTTTCTAGTGATGTGATGTCTGTAATGGATGGTTTCATGATTGTTCTGCTCCCAAATTCAAGGCTTTGTCAAAGCCCTTGGTTGTATTTAAACTGTATATATTCCACTGACGATTAAAACGTTTGGCTAAACCCGAGAGCACTTTTGCAGGCCCACATTCAACAACAGTGGTGATTTTCTTATCTGATAAAAATTGATTGGTTTGCGTCCATTTAACTGGCTCATATAACTGTTTAACTAAGGCTGTTTTAATGTTCTCCGGGGAAATGTGTGCCAATACATCAACATTGTGTACCACCGGTATTTCTGGAGACTTAAGTTCAATGGTTACCAAATCTTCACACAATTGATCCGCCGCAGGTCGCATCAACTGACAATGAGAGGGTACACTGACAGACAAAGGCATGACTTTTTTAGCGCCCAACTCTTTGGCAGCTTCACCCGCCGCATCTACTGCCGCCTTTTCCCCAGAAATGACGACTTGACCTGGAGAATTAAAGTTCGCAGCTGAAACATTACCCTCTTGACCAGCTTGTTGACAAGCTTTTTCAACCAAATCATCGTCAAGACCTATAATGGCTGCCATGGCCCCTTCTCCTTCCTGAACGGCTGCTTGCATGTACTGACCACGTTTGTGCGTCAGCAACACCGCATCTTCAAAGCTCAACGCACCAGCACATACCAATGCTGAGTATTCTCCCAAAGAATGCCCTGCCATAAAAGTTGGTTTGATAGTGCTGTGTTCTTGCCACAAGTGCCAAATGGCTACCGAAGCAGTTAATAATGCCGGCTGAGTATATTCAGTCTTATTGAGTCTACTGTGCTGATCTGATGTAATCATTTCCAACAAATCCAGATTCAACACATCGCTTGCCCTGGCAAATTGATGTTGAATTTGCGGATAATTTTCATATAAATCGTTCAACATACCGACTGATTGAGAGCCTTGTCCCGGAAAGACAAACGCAAGATTATTCATAAGTGTCCCCTTATTATTTATCTATATTCGTTACACATGAAAATGTGCTTTAATGATTCAGTACTACATTTTCAACAATGCTGAACCCCATGTAAAGCCGCCCCCAAACGCTTCTAATAAGAGCGTTTGTCCAGGCTTAACTTTACCTGATCTGATCGCTTTATCCAGCGCCATCGGCACTGATGCGGCAGAAGTATTGCCTGTTTTATCTACTGTCACTATGACTTGATCCATACTCATTTTGAGTTTTTTTGCAGTTGCAGTAATGATGCGTAAATTAGCTTGATGCGGTACCAACCAGTCAATATCAGATTTTTTCATATTGTTATGACTCAAAGTTTCATCAACAATACGCCCCAATGTGGTCACTGCTACTTTAAAAACTTCATTACCTTTCATGGCTATGGCAATTGGACCGGTATCCTCATCCTTCATTCCCATTGATGGGCCTTTGTTAGATGTCAAGAGGTCACCATAATCGCCATTGGCATGTAGGTGTGTGGATAAAATGCCCGCTTCGTCACTGGCCGTTAAAACAGCCGCTCCAGCTCCATCACCAAACAATACACAGGTTTTTCTATCAGTCCAATTAACAATTCGGGTTAATGTCTCAGCCCCCACCACCAAAACATTTTTATGGGTGCCTGATTTAATGAATTTATCAGCAACACTCAGAGCATAAATGAAACCACTACAAGCCGCATTAACGTCCATACTGGCAATGCCAAGACATTTGAGTTTACTTTGCAAAATACAAGCAGTGCTGGGAAAAATGAGATCAGGTGTTGTGGTGCCTACCACAATCATATCCAAATCAGAAGCCTTTAAACCAGCAGCATCCAATGCTTTTAAAGATGCTTCATAGGCCAAATCAGAAGTGTATTGACCTTCTGCTGCCACATGCCTTTCTTCAATACCCGTCCTTTCTCTGATCCATTGATCATCAGTATCAACCATTTTTTCTAAATCAGCATTGGTTAAAACTTTTTCAGGTAAATAGCTTCCCGTGCCAATTATTTTTGAGTATATCGTCATTTAAGCATTCTCCAGCAACTCTGTCATTTTATTTATCATGGGATATTGTGCTGCACTGTAAGCCTGACTTAATGCTGCCCCAAATGACAAAGCATTACAATTACCATGACTCTTCATGATCATGCCATCCAACCCCAATAGCAATGCACCATTATACTTATCTGGCTCAACAATTCGCATTCCTTTTTTAATTTTCTGCCAGATTGTCAGTTTGTGTTTTTTATTGTTGTTGTTTTTGACAAAATCAGCCATGGCCTCGCATGATTTTAGAGTGACATTACCAACAAAACCATTACAGCAAATCACATCAGCAAAACCATTAAACAAATGTGAACCTTCACAATACCCAACATAATTGAGCTGGGATTCCTCAAGCAATTTATCTGCTTGCCTAACGGTATCATCTCCTTTATTGCTTTCTAAACCAACATTCAACAATGCCACTTCAGGTGCCTTTATTGAAAACAATGCTTGTTGAAAAGCACTTCCCAATCGAGCAAAATTATAGAGATCATCAGCACGTGCATCTATGGTCGCACCAACATCCAGCAATAATGTCCGATGCTTTTGCCCATTTTTTGCCCCTGGTAATAATGTCGCTAATACTGGTTTTTCAATTTCATCTAATAAATTCATCCAATATTTAGCCAAAGCCACCATAGCACCTGTATTACCTGCAGTCACACATATGTCAGCATGGTCATCAGCCACATCTTTTATGGCCATTGATAAACTGGAGGCTCTTTTTTTCCTCAGAGCACTGAAGGGAGATTCATCCATTGCAACAGTCGATTCACATTCAATAAATGTGATCAAATCAGTTGAAAGGTGAGCCACTTTATCAGCGATCTCGTCTAAGTAACTGCGCGATACAAAAACCCTCAAACGCAGATTTTTGTATGATTTAAGCATGGTCATCACTGCAGACAATCTAACATCCGCACTGGCATCACCCCCCATTAAATCTACGGCAAGTGTTACCACTTGAGGAACAATCATTTGCGTATTTTTATTCATAGCAGAGCCAAAGTCATAGTAAACCAGATATTCTATCGTTAACATAAAAAAAGCGGAGTTTAAATGGTAACTTAAACTCCGCTTTATATGTTGTCATTTATCCTAATCGTAATTTTAGGATGAGACCTTACTCTTGATCATCTAAAAAATCATCCGCCATATCAATGACTTTTTGACCTTTATAATAACCTTCAGCGGTCACATGATGACGGATATGAACCTCACCACTTTCAGAATCCACTGATAAGGTACGTGTACTTAAACTGTCATGAGAGCGTCTCATGCCTCTTCTTGATGGTGTTTTACGACTTTTTTGTACAGCCATGATTGTTTCTCCAAATGATTCTTAATGTTATTTTAAACTTTTCAATATTGCAAATGGGTTGCTTGTTTGTTTTGGTTCTTTAAGTTCATCACCCTCTGATTGCTCATTATAATTTTCATTATATGGAGCATCAGGAACCGCCAAAATCAACTCATCTTCAATGATTTCCAATGGTTTGACATAACCATCCTTAACCCATGAGGCTTCCATACCAACATCCAACAAATCTTCATATGCCAAATCATCGATAAAACCCAAGGTGGAGTCAATTTCCACTGGAAAATTAAATTTTTTCAAACTGATTGTACACATCAATGGTAAATCAGTGCTCACTTTAACTTGTGCCTTGCCAAGAATCCGACCAGCTCTCTCAAACTGTATCGTGTAATTGACCATGCCATCAGTATCTGCCAACATGTCAATTAACCTTGACATTTCTTTAATGGCGACTTTTCCTTGATAACGTCTTTGTCCATGAATTGCCTTATCCAGCGCAATTTTTTCAGGTAGTTCTTTCATAGCCGGCGGATTTTACTTGTTTTAATTACTGTTTGCAAATAATAATCCCCACCAATCAATATTTTTCATGATATTTTAAGAAAAAATCAAATAAAGCCAAGATTATGGCACCTGCAGCATTGGTTTTTTGCTAAAATCAATTTTTTAAGTCGGTAATCATCAGTGACAAATCAGCTTCATTCCTTATTGCCATACAACGACAAACTGCAAAACAGAAAACACTCAGAGATCACTACAGTGGTGGTTCATTGCACAGAGTTACCTGACATGGAAACGGCCAGAATTTATGGCGAAAAAATTCATTATGCTTCAGGCACAGGCAACAGCGGTCATTATTATATCAATAAATTGGGTGAACTTTTTCAATGGGTTGAACTTCAACGCATTGCTCACCATGTTGCCAATTACAATGCTTATACCATTGGTATTGAATTAGACAACCTTGGCCGCTATCCGTATTGGCACAGGACCACTCATCAGATCATGCACGACCCTTATCCGGTAATCCAAATTGATGCATTGGTTACTTTGATCTTGAAATTACAAAAAGAAATCCCAACTTTGCAATACATTACAGGTCATGAGGATATAGATGACAGTTTGATTCCCTCTGAAAATGATTCTGAAATTTATGTGCGAAAAAAAATGGACCCTGGGGCATTGTTTCCTTGGCCGTTTGTGATGCAAAAAATCAACCTTATTAATATTGGCTCACTGGGTAAAAAAACATGAATGAGATCGAAAAACTGTTGAAATTCTTCAACATTGAAAAACTAGAAGAGAATTTATTTCGCGCCCAATCTCTGGACATTGGTACCGGACGAATTTTTGGCGGTCAAGTACTCAGCCAAGCCCTCGGCGCTGCTTACAGAACCGTTGAGAATCAACACGCCCATTCTTTTCACGCCTATTTTTTAAGAGAAGGAGATGTCACCAAACCTGTTGTTTTTCAGGTTGACCGCTCCAGAGACGGTCGAAGTTTCAGCAATCGACGCGTCGTAGTCATTCAACATGGCCGACCTATTCTCAACCTTGCAGCATCGTTTCAAATTGATGAAATTGGTTATGAACACCAAGCCGATGCTCCCAAGGTTGCTGGACCACATGAACTTGATGAAAAACCGTTCCTCAGCAACAAACAGATGCAATCACTCACTCCAAGGATGAGAAGATTATTGACCACACAAGGACCATTCGAGTTTCGTTTTGCTGACGACATTGATCCATTTGACCCCAAACCAAATGAGCCCATTCGTCAAATTTGGTTCAAAGCCCGGTATCAAGTACCTGATCACCAGCCATTACACAGACAATTGTTGGCATTTGTTTCTGACTTTCACTTAGTTGCTACATCAACTTTTCCTCACCCCGTTTCCTATTTAGATCCAACATTACAACTGGCGAGTTTGGATCACGCCATGTGGTTTCATCATGATATTAATGTCAATGACTGGTTATTGTATGATTGTTATAGCCCTGTATCCAGTGGAGGAAGGGGATTTGCACAAGGCAGGGTATTCACACTGGATGGGAAATTGATAGCAAACACATCACAACAAGGTCTGATCAGGCAAAGAGACAAAGCCAGAGACGCATTTAAAAAACAACAATAACATCCTGTTATGCATTGTAAACAATGACCGTAAAGGGGTATGAAGTACGCTATCATGTGAATCGAAAAGCGATAATGTAACACATCAACAGCCGTTTGATGTCAGAAGAGAGGTGATAATTATGTGGCGTATTTTGACGTATTCAATTTTAACAGTTGTGGCAAGCACATCACAGTTGTTCGCCGCTGAAGCACTACAGTGTCAGGTTTTTGATCAAGATCAACAACCCGTACTGATGCCCAGTAAAACCTATGAATTTAAGGACAAAGTTGTGGTATGTTCAGCAAATGTCGACCCTTCATTAATGTCAGAGGCCACATCGATCAACAATTTTTCAGTGATTCGTTCTCACATTAAGGAAATCTCATCGATTAACGTCTTGGCCAGCTCAAATGGCTACCATTTAACCCGTGACAAAGTCGATTGTCAAAAACTACATTGTGACCACATCAATGTTATGCCTCTTCAAAAGTTTTCACCATTACAACCATATTCGGCTGCTGACATACAGCTTAAAGGCTCTGGCATAATACAACAAGCCGTTGATTTAATAGACAGTAATTTATGGTTAGCCAGTGATGTAACACTGAGCTCATGGTCACGACAAACTGGCAGCGACGATAACAACAGCGCCAAAGATTGGATTGTCACACAAATGACAGATCTAAATTTACATGTCAGCACGCCTGAATTCAATGTATTTGGACAGACTACTCAAAATATCATTGGATTTAAAGCCGGCGACACCACCCCAAATGATTGGTATATTGTTGGCGCTCACATGGACTCCGTGCCCTCATCTGGCAATGCACCAGGTGCATTGGACAATGCCAGCGGCTGTTCTGGAGTTTTAGAATTGGCACGCGTTGCCAGCCAATTCAATTTCGACTCCAGTATCTTTTTCATTTGTTTTTCTGGAGAAGAACAAGGATTAATTGGCAGTCAAAATCATGTAGACAGTATCATCGATAATAACGATCAAGACAAAGTCAAAGCAGCACTGACAATGGACATGATAGGCTATACGAGCGATGGAAAACACAGCATATTGATAGAATCTTCTGCAGCGAATCAATGGCTCATTGACATACTGGCGATGAACGCCGCCACTTATGCGCCCAACCTAAACGTGGTTACCAGCACCAACCCATTTGGTTCAGACCACGTACCATACATAGACAATGACATGCACGGTATTTTATCCATTGATGTTGATTGGGATGTTTATACGGATTATCACAGAAGTACTGACTTGCCAGAAAATCTCGATTTAACACAAGCGCAATACATTCTTCAAACCAATATGGCTGCGTTAGCAGAATTGGCAGGAATCATCAACTCGACTGATCTCATATTCAGCAGTGGTTTTGAACTATAAAACCATCACCTCTATTGAGGGTATGGTCCTTGATAAGTCAAATCTTTGACCTCACGACTCCACAATGTTTGTCCAGATGATAAAGAAACAGCCTGCAATAATAAAGGAGATTCAATTTTGTTATTGTTTGCCTCATACCTTAAAGAAGGTAAAGTAACAAATATAATCAAGTCATCAATCACCTCAAAAGGCACATAGGAATTGACATGATTGATCTGACCCAATTGCCTGCCTGTATTATGATAAATTGTCCATTGATACCTTAACCAAGCGGTTTGATCTGCGTTTCTTTCACTGGCGATAATGTATTGTTTGGAAATACTGCTGAATTGGCGCTCTTCAATATTATCCAGAAAACGCCCCTCTATTGAAACTGGCCCTACATTAGGTTTGGTTGGAATCAGACGGGCACTGGCATCAATCAGTGTTTGACCATTATTGAATGTGATTTCTCCATATGATTCATTTAAATTATCTTGAGCTGGGTCTGGCATCCCTTTAACAATCTTCTTTTGATACTGCCATTGTAATGTAGGGCGTGTTAGTTCACTCACGACAGGTATCATATCAAACCTTTCTCCTAAATCATGTCCGACCCTAGCCTTAACTGAGTCTGGCACAACCACAGAGCGCATCTGTCTAACAGCGCCTGTCGTTGTATTCAAGCCCCTGAGGATAATCGCCCCTTTTTCAAGGTTATCAGTTTGAGCAATCAAATCACCAGCTTGCACCATTAATGGCAAATCAGCTTGATCAGAATGCCAACGATTATTTCCTGATGACAACTCTACCCCGTCAAGTCCACCTTCAGGATTAGCGATATAAATGAGTCCACTATCTGCATCAACAACCACTCCTTTGTACAATTGCAGGCTTTGAGCAAACCCCACATTACCAACCAGAGACATTGAACACATTAATAGCACCCTTAATGATTGTTTCTTGAAAATAGAGAATAGCATCACAACTCCTATGGCCTCAGCCCTTATTTAAATTTTTGTCAACTTATTAAGTTTATCTGTCAATAACATTTAAACATACAATATATAACCCGTGGTGCATTTGGAGCAAATTTAACTATATATGGCTCTGAATTATGGTTAAAGTTTACAAAAACATAGCATATTTATGTTGTTTTCATATGTTTATCATCGATAAATGAGTTTTTCTGATTGGGAATTAACCAAAATTCGATGAATTTCGAACAAACTTTCCCCAAATGCACCACGGGTAATATATATTAATATTACATGGCTCTGCACAAGAGTCCTGTTTCATAATCTAGATTCTCAATATT
>CAYGTC010000055.1:0-31113 GCA_964352735.1 uncultured Alcanivoracaceae bacterium
TCAAAGCAGATGCGCATTATAGACACTCATTATCTTTTGTAAAGAACTTTCTTAACTAAATGTACTTTTATCTCTATATTTTTCATAGATAAAAATATAAATTATATAAGTTATTGTTTTAATTCAATTTATTAATTCATGTCAAATACTGCTTTAAATCTTGGTTCATCATGTCTTTCCAAATAATATATAAATTGATTCTTTTCATTATCAAAATTTAATGTCCAAACATTAGTCTTTGCTTCAGGCAATATGGTAATTGTATGACTGTCTGCTATAAACGAATGACTTATTGATGTACTCTTATCATCTGCATATCCACCATACATATTGATTTTATCTGGAGTCCCATCTTCATGACGGTGATCATGTTTTAACAATAAACCTTTATTAGTTTTAGTGATGATCCATGTTCTTGAAGCATCTTCACCTACTTTAAATGGAACCCTAATCTCTATGTCTGAACATTCAGTAATCTCCATGATAAGTTTTTTACCAGCAAATGAATCATTAGGATCCGCTGGAAATACTGATTGACCAGTATACGTCTGACCACAGTGTTTTGCTAAGTTATCAAAGAAGCCATTATTTATTTTATGTTTACAAGATATCAGTGTTAATGATAATACAATTATTGTGATTTTATTCATTGTCTTTTATTTGCTTATGATGACGATTTAAGTATATATTGTCTTGCTCATAAAACAAATTTTAGTCATCAATTTTGTTAAACAACAAATTTAATACAATCAATACAATCTAAGATACTCATGAATTAGAGTTTACAGCAGTCCTTTTCATGTAAAGATAAATCTTCTAATTGAAGATACGATTTTTGTTTAATGAATTGCTTATCAGCAAATTGAACACCTGAGTACGTTTTTACAAATCGACCAGCCAATATTTCACCTTGTGCCTCTAAACGCGTGAGTTCATAAACACAGTCATACCAATTCAATGATATCGACTCCTTATCTAATAGAGCTTTGAATAATATTCCATATCTTTTAAGCAATATTTTGACAATCGCTTGATTGTTATTTTTTTTAATTTTAGGGACAGTACTCCAACGACCCATCATGTCCATATAATTGGTTTTGTTTTTTGATTTTTTTATGTAGCGCCCTCTTTGTGCTGGAGATAATGCAAATAACCGCAATGCACTGACTCCATCACAATATATCATTCCCAGCTTTATCAGATGAATCAATGTGTTTTCAACTTCAATGGCCATACATTTCAACCGATTCTGTATGTCACTGGCATACATTGCACCATATGTATTAATGAGTTCAATTATTTGTTGTCCTTGCATTGTTTGTTGTTCTGGCAAATATTCCTTTGTAGCAAATATTGATAGGTTTGCTCTGTGAATGAAACTGATAGGAATATTTTTGATACTTGCGATGCCATTGGTGTTGATTTGCGTATTTGCAGTAATGCGTTTGAAAATAAACTGACCGCTATAACACAGTTGATCAAGCATATATGAATGATAACCTTTAACACGAGGCTTTAATAAATTTTCTTCCCAAATTGAAGCTGGCGCTGAATAACCTTCTAATGAGCTCAAAACTTCGATGAGCCCATCCATTCCCTCATGCCCAGAGAAATGTAAGTTTAATAATTTTTGTTGGTATACTTGTGGCGAAACCAACTCATGCGAGTTTCTTTTTTTATAATGCGTCTGCTTACGGATTTTTGCTAAAACGTGGCGTTCACACCAGTCATTTTCTCCAATTTTCAGAACACTTCCCTTTATTTCTAAATACATAAGCGCTTGTTGCAAGCTGCTTGCACTGACCTGCAAAATAGATTGCAGCGAACCGAAAGAAACATACCCCATAGTTTCCAGCTTCATAAAAACCAAATCAGCCAGTTTCTCTGCATAATTATCATCTTCAATATTTTGATATATTTGACTTATAAGTAGCTCATTTTGCTGTGAATACCATATCACTTTGTTATTTAAGACCATCGATATGATTTTTTTTTGCTTTTGCAATATGGGCAACCACTGTTGTGCTTCTCTAATTTCTGATTCATATAAAAAGCCTGAAAAGTGTATGGCTTCCTGTAATTCATCAGGATCTCTTTTATGCATTTGTATGGAAGCATTTACACTTTCAATGATTACTTGATCAAGATTTTGTGAAGGATAACTTTCAAGCGTTTCGGTCAACTCTTTTGTTCGTACAGAATTGGTTCGCCTTTCCTCTGCTGGGGCATCATCGAGAAAAGCAAAATTTCTGGCATTAATTATTGCAAGCGAAGCTGGTGATGGCGTATTGCTATCAACGAATATCACTTCACGTTTTTTCGCATTAATATCTCTTAACAATTGGGCCAGTCCATCAATATCCATCAAAACTTTGATACAGTCATGCACAGCCTGTTTTATCAAGGGATGCTCAGGAATCTGTCGGTCTCCTTGAATATTTTCAGCACAGGCAATTTGATCAGGAAACAATTGAGCAATTAAATCCTCAGCATTATTGCGTTGAAACTGGGCTGGTACTTTTTTGCCTCCATTTCTCCTTCTAATGGCCAATGCAATCGTTGCATTCCAACGCCATTGTGTTTCAAACATTGGCCGATCCAATAAGGCTTGAATCAGTGTTTGTTCAACCGTCTCGGGATTGAGATAATGAATCACAGTGGACAAATCGAAACTGTGACTCTCACTTAATGACAGTATTAAAGAATTTTCATCTGCTGCTGCCTGTAATTCAAAATTGAATTGTTTACAGAATTTTTTGCGCAAAGCCAATCCCCAAGCTCGATTGAGTCGAGAACCAAATATTGAATGAATCACCAAATGCATATCACTGTTCTCATCAAAAAAACGTTCTACAACAATACACTCCTGAGAAGGCACACAGCCTAAAACTTTTTCTGTTTTTTCACAATAATCAATGAGCTGCTGTGATGCCAATGATGGTATTTGGTATAAATTAGCCACCTCATCAACCTCACTTCCAACTAAAACTTTGGTCAACTCAGAGACGCCTTTACTCAGTTCATCTGAACGCCACATGGTCACACCAAACCAGAAAGGAATATTGGGTGGTTGTCCTTGTGCGTCTTCAACAAAGACCTCACCACTGTTGATTTTAAGGATCCGATAAGAATGATTGCCTAAAATAAAAATGTCTCCCGGCAAACTTTCAAAAGAAAAATCTTCATTCAAAGTACCAATTTTAATGTCTTCAGGAAACAAACGCACATCATAATCAAATTGATCTGGAATGGTGCCGCCATTTGTTATGGCAATTAATTTTGCTGCTTTTCGCGGACGTAATTGATCAGTAACTTTATCATGAAAAATCAATGCTGTTTGCCTTTTTCGATTGCCTTCAAAACCTTGAGCGAGCATTTCAATCACTTGATCAAACTCTTTTATAGTTAAATTGCGATAGATATGGTTGTCTTTAAATAAATGATAAAGATGTATGCGACTCCATTCTTGCATGGCAATTTCTGCAACAATTTGTTGTGACAACACATCCATAGGCTTTTCAGGAAACAGTGTTGTATCGAGTTGATTATTAAGAACAGCGTATTTCAATGCTGTCAATTCCAACAAATCATCAATGGTTGTTGCAAAAAGCAAGCCTTTGGGTGTTTTGTTTATGCTGTGCCCCGAACGCCCCACTCTTTGTAGAAAAGCCTGAATATTTCCAGGAGAGCCAATTTGACAAACACAATCTATGTCACCAATATCAATACCTAATTCAAGAGAAGCCGTTGCAACCAATGCTTTTAATTGACCACTTTTCAATTGTTGCTCAGCATGCAATCGGTGTTCTTTTGCCAAAGAACCATGATGAGAAGTGACCAACTCATCACCAATCAATTCTGCCAGGTTTTTTGCAACACGTTCAGACAACCTTCTATTGTTTACAAAGATCAATGTGGTTTTATGTTGATTAATCACATGTTTCAAACGTTGATAGATTTCAGACCACTGTTCATTTGACATGACTGCAGACAGCGGTGACTCAGGCACTTCAACAGATATATCCAACTGCCGCTTGTGTCCTAAATTAATTATGCTACTGTTTTCATTATGAAGAATAAAGTCCCGCATAATTTCAATGGGTTTTTGAGTCGCTGAAATGGCTATGCGTTGTGGTCTTCTTACACACAAAGCTTCAAGCCTTTGTAATGACAAACTCAAATGAGCACCTCTCTTTGAATTTGCCACTGCATGTATTTCATCAATTATTACAGTTTCAATTGTGCTTAAAATAGCCCGACCAGATTGAGCTGTTAATAGTGTATACAAAGATTCAGGCGTGGTAACGAGAATATGAGGTGGCTTTTTTCGAATTTTCTGCCTTTGATATTGACTGGTATCTCCAGTCCAAGTTGCAGCGGTGATGTTTTGCTCATCAAACAGCTTATTTAAGTCATTGAGCGGTTTTTCCAGATTAATTTTAACATCATTAGATAATGCCTTTAGTGGAGAAATGTATAACACACTCAAGCCTGTATTTGACTCTGAAGTAAATAGTTGATCTAAAGCATATAAAAATGCCGCCAATGTTTTACCCGAACCGGTTGGAGATGAAATTAAGACATCTTGATTTTGACTGATGGCAGACCAAGCTTGCAGTTGCACCTTAGTTGGTTGTCCAAAAACCCCTTGAAACCAATCTACGGTGTTATTATGAAAGATCGCATGTAATGTACTTTGTCTCTGAGGTTTTGCTTGCATAATCACTATTTTATGTTGTGAAACATTATTACTAGACCTTATAATACACCACTTATTTTACAAAACATATAGAGTAGATAGATGAAAGATCACGATTCCATATTTTTCAAAAACTTTTCCCTCTTGTTAGGTGCCCTTGTATTATTGACAGTTTTGTTAATAATATTTGGTTATTACATGAATGATAAAGCATTAGAAAAAGATGAAATGTCGAAAGACAGAAGCCTGATTGCCGCAACAATCAAACCCATTGCAACAGTCAATACTGGCGAGGCCATCATTGCAGAAATAGCAACTGAAGAAGTTGCACTGGCTTTTGATGGCTCTACTGATGGAAGCATGATTTATCAAAACGTTTGTTCTGCCTGTCATACAACAGGGGCTGGTGGCGCTCCAAAACTAGAAGCCCCAGCTTGGGCTGGCCGATTGGATAAAGGCCTTGATGGTTTAGTTGCAAATGCAGTTAATGGTTACCAAGGTGAAGCGGGGTATATGCCTGCCAAAGGTGGTCGAACAGATTTATCTGAAGAACAAGTTAAAGCCACTGTAGAGTTTATGATTGAAGGCTTATAATTTTCAAAAGAGCATCACAATATAAAAAAAGCACATCAAATGATGTGCTTTTTTTATGGTAAAATTAAATTCAAAGAAATGGTTATCGATACATCAACAAATACATAAGCATTTACAAAAATTAATCAATTGAACACCATTGATGATAATTGACGTCTCAATTTCGACACAATACTTTTATCTTCTAACAAATTAAAACCAATGATCACACTATTTTTCAACAAATCTTTTTCTTCACTTTCATCTGACTGAGACATTAAATCCAATAATAACTCTAAACCAGACTGAACATCTTTATCAACGACATGGATAATGGTATTCTTCACCACATCATTTGAAGCTTGATCTGCAAGGACCAATAAGTCAATGATATGCATGATCAATTGTACTTGTTGCTGCTGTTTTAATTCATCATTAAATTTTGAATGTAAGTTTTTTGCATTTTCCAATTGCCGTTCTTGCAAATATAATTTTAGCAACAGGGTTTGTGATTCTGCAGATTCATCACTTATCAATTGAGCTATGGCATCATCGACTTGACCACTTTGCATATAATCAAGTGCAATTTGCATATTATCAGACACTTTAATGTCCTGCTCACTTTTCTTATTATCTTCAAGGTAAGGCTTTAGCAAAGCCAAAATTTCAGACTCAGGTTTAACCCCCATGCTTTGCTCAACCACCTCACCATTACTAAAAATTAACAACGTTGGCAGCGAGCGGACACCAAACTGCATGGCCAATTGTTGTTGCTCATCGGTATTGACTGTCGCTAAAGCAACCTCGCCATGTAAATTTTCGACCAACTGATGCAATACTGGCATCAGTTGCTTGCAAGGTCCACACCACTCGGCCCAAAAATCAACAATAACAGGGCGCTGATGCGATTGCGCTATAACCACCTGTTGAAAACTTTCAGCAGTAACCGCTTGTGTGTAATCACTCATAATAAGGATTGGTCCCAGTCGAGTGATCAGTAGAGTCCATTAAACCTTTAAGTTCTGGAAAAGCTTCCAAAACTTTAGTTTCCATGCCCATTGATAATGTTTGCCCAGCCATTCCGCAACCATTACAACCACCTCCAAATTCAATAAAGGCATAGCCATCATCAATTTTAGCCAATTTAGCATTGCCACCATGCATGGCTAATGATGGATTCAGTTCTGCATCAATGAAATACTGTAGTCTTTCATGTAATGAAGCCTCTTCACCTGGCTTTTCACCTTTAAGTTTTGGAGCTTTAATATTTAACTGCCCACCTGTATCAGATTCATCATAATCAATACTGGCTTCATCCAAATACTTTTCATCTTGTTTAAATACAAATAAGCTGTAATCAGTTTGTTCAAACTCAATGGCATCATCTGGCACTTCATTGCGTTCGCAAAAATTTAAAAAACAATCAGCCACAGGTGTCCCAGGATTTTTCACCATCACTTGTAAGTGCAAATCATCTATGTCGTGTTTTTTAATCACATCTGCTAAAAAAGCAACTGCTTCGGGACTTACATGTATATTCATTTTTCTATTCTCTATTTTATCTTGTCATATAAAAATGGCAAAGACGAGTCTAATCGATAATCAATGCCTGAATGTGTGCCATTAAACTCTTCATATGTATGTTCGATTTGGTGTTTTTCAAGTTGTTGACTTAAACGACGCATACCATAATGGATCATGTACTGATCTCGAAAGCCACAATCCATCCATAAACCATTTAACATTTGTAAGGCTTCTACATTGTATTGCACTTTATTAACAGGATCAGCATCCAACCATTTCTGCCAATTTTTTTGCTTGATTTCACAAGTATTAAGATCAAACGGTAACGTTATTTCATCTTCATGAGGGTCATAAGTGGCAGCCATACAAATCATCATTAACGTCAGAATATCTGTACCCTGCGTTTTTTTGGCTTTCCAGAAACGCTTGATAAAATGATTGATGTCTCCTTTGTAGTTGGCCAAGACATTAGCAACCGTGGGAAAATCTCTTTGATAAAGAATGTCAAAACCAGCATCTCCTGACTGATTGGCGATAGCGCCCCAAAAATCTGGAAAGTCCATTGCAAAACTCATGGCTGCAAATCCGCCAGATGATTTACCCAAAACAGCCCTATGATCTTTGCCTTTTTTAACATTAAAGTTATTTTCAATCACTGGCACCAATTCTTGGTGGATAAATGAAGCATACATGCCAATCGCAGGCGAGTCTATGTACTGGTTTCCACCTAAGCACGTAAAACAGTCAGGCATGACCACACAAGTTGGACCCATTTTTTCTTCAGCAATCAAGCGATCAAGGCGTTCTGTAAGACTTTCTCCAAAAGCACGCCAAGAAACCATACCAAGGCCACTATTGGTATATGCTGCTAAGTAATACATAACAGGCAATTCTTTTTGGCTATCATCATAACCTGCTGGAAGATACACATAAACAGTACGCTCATGTGGGTCTTTTAATGGGTTGTCTTTTAAGAACTCTGATGCAATTTCAAACTGTACCAGAGAGCCTTTTGGATAGTTATTTTGATGATTGTATATTGACATGGATTTAATTTATTTAATTAAGCCACTATTTTAAAGCTTAAGGAAAACTTATGCCATTTAATTTTCCTTAAGCTTACTCAATAATAAATCATTCTGTACAGTTAGCAATACCTGTATTGGCAATTCGATTCAATGATAAATCTATCACATCTCCTAACTCAGGTTGTATTTGCACCTGAATTTCGTTACATCCGATTGGTTCAATAGACATTTGCCCATATGGAATTTTTACAGTTTCCTGCCGCTGCCCATCAAAAAAGGATGCCCCAGAAAACTCTGATAAATCAATTGTTACAGAATCCTCACCCAATATCATATCTGCATTTCCTGCCAACCAGAAAGGGCGACCATCAAGAAACCCATTGAGGTTGGTAAAGATATATTCTGACCCATTTGGCCTTTGCCCAGTTGATACAACCAAGCCTTGATAGGCCCAATCTTCATTGGTCCATACTCCTGATAAACTCTGTGATATCTTAGGTTTATCCGTCAAAATATAAAGACTCGTTTGTCTCCGTGCTCCCAATTGTTCTATCATTGCATAGATCACTTCTCCACCATCAATAATTTGCCGAACTCTTAAGCCCTTTAATGGCAAGTAATTTGCTGTTTGTTTAAAGCCGGTATAACCGCGCAATATTTCAGAGCTGCGGTTAGTGACTATAAAATCTTCTTCACCAACAGATGTAATATTAAGCGTATACCCCTGCGCAATCGATATAAATTCATCAGTCCTTGACACAATATTAAAGTTCTCATCAAATACCACAGATATTGTATCAATTGATGGTAAGGTGAAAGGCGCCCAATTCATGTATAGATAATTTTCTGAAACTCTTATACCAAACAAGTTACCTGGCAAGTCTTTGACAGATGAAAAGTCAAAAACCAATTCTGCAGTAAGCCTCTCATTAAAAACCCTATATATCGCACCGATACCAAGCAAGTGCAAGCGGCCTTTAAAAGGTAATAATCTCATGGATTCAGTATTAAAGCCCTTTGGCACAACAAAATCCATGACTAAGCCTGTAGAATCAAGCCTCAATAAATCTCCACCTTTTACATAATAACATGCGTCTTCATATTTACCGATAAGGCGATAAATATCACCATCTTTATCCTCACTAAAAACATCAATAATTTCACCATTTTTGTAATGCTTTATTTCACTAATAAACGTTCCATCTATAGTCATATTGGTTTCGAAAAAAAAGTTAGCCTCATCAACCACGCAAATACTTGAAAAATTCACCACACCCAAACTATCTATGATCTCAATTTTTTCTTCGGTAATTATTTGCATTGCTGTATTTGTAGCATTTGATTCAATTTGTGTGATGAGGGTGCCTTTTTGACCAATAAAACGACTGACGCTATCAATCTGATACTCAGATGCTTTGACGGCAGTCATACCATCCGTTACCCAAACATTTTTTTCAAAAATATAGGCTACTTTTTCATTGAAAGGCCTAATTGCTGATGAAAACTGCTCACTTTGATTTGTTGTGATGTCTAATATGTAAGTGCCTAAATTTGTCCCATCTGAAACAGCCACTTTGCCACCAGCAATAAAATACAAGTGATCGTCAATAACAGTGTGATTAAAATCACTTGGTGCATCAAATGTGAAGATACTGGGAAAGTCATCATTGGTGATTTTTTGCAAGGTCATTCCTGCAATAGATTGATTTAAACAAATCAATAAAAATAATACTGCATGTTTTTTCATTTTGGGCTCCGCGATGTTAGAGTTTAGGAAATTCCTGGTCGACCCACCAAGGAAGAAAAACTTTTCAACAAACCATACAAAGGCTCAGTAACATTTCTTAAACTCATTAAACTGTTAGAGACCTTTGCACGATTCGTGAATGAAGCAAAGATCTCTGTAAATAATATCTCTCACTACTTAAGCGACAAACTCAGACATTGATGGTCAATTATTTACCGCTTAATTGTAATTCATGACTAATATATTAACGCTGCAATATAATACTGAAAAAAGTGATATTTTTAATAACAATGGATAAAAAACACCAATCCGATCAATCCTCAATCCACACAACCCGCTATATTTTCATTGCCAATTCGGCGCATATTCAAATTGATCGCATCTCCAACAACAGGCTGAATCACGGCAGAAATATTATGACAACCAGTCGGTTCTATTGTCATTTGAGCAAAAATTGACCTTGTTGAATCTGCTTGTTCACCTTCAATAAATGAGGAACCCGTAAACTCTGAAAGTTCAATGGTTATTGACTGTTCACCCAAAATAATATCTCGAGAACCAGCCACCCAAAAAGGCTGTCCGTCTCTGTACAGATAAAAACTCACAAAAATGTACTCCGAAGCATCTTTTCTTTTGCCGGAAGAAATCACCAATCCCTGATCTTGCCACTGATCACTGACCCAAAGGCCTTGTAGGTTTTCAGAAACCAATGGTTTATCAGTAATGACATACAAACCAGTCTGATTAGTCACGCCTTTAGATTTTCCAAAAACAAAAACGTTATCTTCATTACCTGTAATCGAACGAACGGTAATTCCTTTAGTTTCAATATAACGGGACTCATTAGTATAGCCAATATGGCCCAAGATAACTTCATCTGATCGTGCAGAAACCAAATATTCTTTACTGCCCACAGAATAAGCAGAAGGAATAATTCCCCCTCCTATATCACCAAAAGTTAGTCTTTTGACCAAATTAAAATTTGTATCGTAAATAATACCGATTGGTGCTTCAGGAAAAGTGGTTGACATTCTTAATTGAAAATAAATATATTCATCAGTGGTACGTAGTGCTGAAACATAATGAGCAAAGTTTGGGTATTCGGTATCACTGATCACATCTTGCAATAATTCAAACCTCTGTTTTGCTTCGTTAAGCTCATAAACTTCTGTTCCAATCAGTCCAAACAATCGACCATCAAAAAGCCAATGATACAACCTCGGAATTTCAAGCTCATCGGGCCCAGTGACTGCACTAATTTCACCTGTAAAACCGACCTTTAACAATTGGGTACTGGACTTGTAATAACAACCATTATTTATCGAACCTATATAAGCTGGTAAACGTTGCTCGGAACTATGAACAAAAATGTCGGTTATTGTACCATTGTTATATTGCTGAACCCTTATTCCATTCTCATTGCTGAATGTCGAAACGAGATAATTATTCTCACCCAAAACACAGGTTTTGTGAACATCTGGGAAATCAAGGTCTTTGAGCAATAGCTCATTTTCACCATCATGTACCATTAAAAAAAAGCTATTATCCTCAGTATCAAAAACCCTGGCAAAAATCAGATTGTCCTGAACAGTAAGATCACCAGAAACCAACATTAATTCAGAAATTGTACTTGAGATCACACCATCAGTACTCCAAATTTGAGCACCCATGGTATAAATGACTTGATCATTAAATAAATACAAGTCATCAACATAGTCATCCAAATCATTAGAAGCAATTTTTAATAGGTGTGTCCCTTGATTAGTACCATCTGAGATTGACAGCTTATTGTCTATTATAAAAAAAAGCTTGTCGCCTAAAACCACCGACTCAGTCGAATTTATTGTGCCAATATTGTCATTGGTAATTTTTTGAATGGCTAAACTGGCATTAGCGTTACTGAATGCCATAAAAAGCATGAATAGCATCATCGAATATTTCATTTTTTCCTCCTTAGGTCATTGTCAATTCATTGAAAATAACATAAGCACAGAAAAATGTAAAATTAAACAGCTAAATTAGTACGAATCTATTCTTACATAATTCTATAGATTATAACTGATTCAAAACTTTATCTAACTGGGCTGGTAGCTCTGCAGTAACGATGACATCCTCATCACCATCATTAAACTCAATTACCGATGCATGTAAAAATAACCGCTTCAATCCCACTTTGCGCATTTTTGTATTGAATTTCTCATCACCATATCTGCTATCACCAGCCAAGGGTAAATCAGAAGCACTGGCATGTACCCTGATTTGGTGAGTCCTGCCACTGAACAATTGACCTTGAAGCAAAGTTGCCTTGATCTGACCTTGGTAATATTCAGAAACTCTAAATTGTGTTTTAGCCCATTTTCCATTATCACTAACAACTACTGTACGCTCTCCATGGTGTCTGTTAGAAACATCAAGTGCAAAGTCTACAATAAAGTCATTTTTGACCACACCTTTAACCAGAACCATGTATTTTTTTACCAACTGATTTTGTTTGGACTGTTCATTAAAATGATTAAGTGCCGCTCGATTTTTGCTCAATACTACGCAACCAGATGTATCCCGGTCCAAGCGATGTGCCAATTGGATATCAATGTCTTTAAATAAACGTTGGCAAACTTCAATCAGTCCTACCTTTATTCCAGTACCTGTATGAACAGCCAACCCGCTGGGTTTATTTACCACAACATAATTTTTATTTTCAAAAATAATAGATTCTCGGACTTGTTTCAATAAGGATTCACTGATGTAAATTTCTCCCTCTTTATCCGGCAATAAAAAAGGTGGAACCCTAACCTTGTCATCTACTTGCAAACGATAAAGGGGCTTGGTCCTCTTGCCATTAACTCTAATTTGCCCTTTTCTCAAGAGTTTATAAATATTTGATTTGTTTATATCTTTTAATATTTTCAATAAAAAATTATCGACTCTCTGACCGTGACAGTCTTTATTTACGATAAATATATTTTTTGTTGACTTGTCTTCTGGCTTATTTTGCATAAATGCAATAATTACTCTGTCATAAATTAATGAGAAATGTTATCATTCTGCGCACTATTAAAACAGAAATAAATAGTAAAACACAAAAAGAATTACTCACAGTGTATTTCAGTTATCATGAATACACTGACAAGTGAGATGTAATTCGCTAATATATTGGCGCAACATAATGCCTCTAATTTGGTAACAACAATTTTCATGGCAGGAAGCCACAGGCCCAGAGACACAGGCCGGGTAAAGTCAAGCTCTTAATTGAATCAAAATACCAGTGCACAATGAGTTAATTGTGAAATCATAAAGCGAATCATACATCCACATATTAAATTAATTGCAAAAAGAACATAATAATATAGACAAGTACAACACAAGGGATATTGTGTTTGCTCAGTGGTAAATATTGGATAATCAAAGAAAAGACATTTATTGTTAAGGGAATAGCTCCCATGAATATGGAATGAATGTATCCAGTACATGATATAAAATATCATGGCGTGTACATCTGTACACGTTTAATCTATTGTTATGTTCTTGTTAAAACAGGAATTTACAATGAAAAGAATGTTAATCAACGCAACACACTCTGAAGAGATACGTGTTGCACTTGCCGATGGACAAAAACTCTACAACCTTGATATCGATGTACCAGGACAAGATCGTAAAAAGGGCAATATTTACAAAGGCAAAATAACCCGTGTGGAACCCAGCCTAGAAGCCGCTTTCGTAGATTATGGCGCCAATCGACATGGCTTCCTACCCTATAAAGAAATCAGCAGGAACTACTATACGGAGGCAGCCAATAAAGCCAAAGAAAGACCACCTATTGCCAAAGCAATCAAAGAAGGAACAGAAGTCATTATACAGGTCAATAAGGAAGAAAGAGGCAACAAAGGTGCCGCTATAAGCACCTATATCAGTTTGGCAGGCAGGTATATGGTTTACATGCCAGAAAACCCAAAAGCAGGGGGCATCTCTCGAAGAATTGAGGGCAAGGCTCGTCAACAGCTTAAAGAAACATTAAGTAACATTACATTACCCAAAAACTCTGGCATCATAGTCAGAACGGCAGGTATTGGACGCACAACTGAAGAGATCCTTTGGGACCTGAACTATCTTGATCAGGTTTGGACAGCCATAAAAACAGCAGCAACAGTACATAAAGCACCGCATTTTTTATATCAAGAAAGTGATATTTTTATCAGAGCATTAAGGGATTATCTCAGACCTGATGTCAGTGAAATATTAATTGATGATCAGAAAACATACGAAAAAGCACGCGATTTTATGCAGCAGGTAATGCCACATAACCTCAAAAAACTTTCTTTTTATAACGATAACATCCCATTGTTTTCGCGTTATCAAATAGAAAGTCAAATTCAATCCGCTTTTTCCCGAGAGGTACAACTGCCATCAGGAGGCTCATTAGTTATTGACCATACCGAAGCTTTGATCTCAATCGACATCAACTCTGCAAGGGCAACAAAAGGCTCTGATATTGAAGAAACTGCACTGAATACCAACCTTGAGGCTGCTGATGAAATTGCCAGACAAATGCGCATCAGAGATTTGGGTGGACTTGTGGTGATCGATTTCATTGATATGCGCAATCATAAAAACCAAAGGTTAGTCGAACAACAGCTCAATGAAGCAATCAGCAATGATAGAGCAAGAGTTCAAACCAGCAAAATTTCAAGATTTGGTTTATTAGAAATGTCGAGACAAAGGCTTAAGTCATCCATCAATGAATCAAGTCAATTTGCCTGCCCAAGATGTTCTGGACACGGTTTCATCAGAAATATTGAGTCGCTTTCAGTTTCAATTTTACGTATTTTAGAAGAAGAAGCACTCAAACCAGAAACTGGCAAAGTCATTGTTCAGGTGCCGACCAAGGTTGCCAATTTCATCATCAATGAGAAACGCGAAGAACTCAACAACCTTGAAAACAGACATGCAGTACCGATGCTGATTGTGGCTAATGAATATTATCAATCTCCACAATTTGATGTCAAAAGAATCAAAAAATCGGAAATGAGCCAATTTGAACTCAATGATATTCAATTAAACAAACCAGAAAGTGAGGAACAAGCTGAAAATAAATCAAGCCAAAAACACATGCAGAAAAGAGAACATGCTGCAGTTGATTTATTGGTGCCAGAATCACAAGCACCCGAAAGACCCAATAACAACAATTCTATAGTTGGCTGGCTCAAGAGTTTATTTTCACCAAGTTCACAGAATAATAAAGCTGAAACTGATCCAAAAAAACCGACCATACGACACGCCACCCATAAGAACAACAAACAAGGTGCAAAACAGCCCTACAAACAACAAGCCACAAAAACCCATACTAAAAAGACTACTGGTAATAAGCACAATAATAAAAATCACAACAAGCCTCATAACAAGGCTCAAAATAAAAAGCAATTACCTAAAAATAACAAACCAACAACCAATAAACAGCCACACAATAAAGGACAAAATAATAAACCGCAAAAGACACCTGTCCATAAAGATCAAAAGGCAGATGCTCATAAAGATCAAAAACCAGCTGTACAAAATGAACAACATAAAAACCAACCGAACAAACAACAGAAAGTTGATGATACCAATGGTCAAATGTTACAAAGACCTTTGGGCAGTGTCGCCTCTTATGCTGCCAATAAAGCCAAGCAAAAACCAGCTGTGAACAACAATGCAACTGATGCCAATGTTAAATCTGGCAAACCTCAACCACATGCTAAAAAACCTAAAACACAGCAATCAACTGAAAACATTAACAAGAAAAATCAGAGCACTGATAAAGATCAGGCACCTCAAAAGCAGAAAACGCCTAACAAAATCGTTAAATCTGATGATGTCAAGACTCAGCAAGATACTAAAAATACATCTACAAAACCTGTCGATTCAAAAAAACCAGTACAAAAAGCTGAAACAGTAGAAGATAAGAATCATGTTATAGACGATAAAAAGTCAGTAACCAAAAGTAATGATTCTCAAACCAGCAAGGCAAAAGCTAATTCATCCACAGATAAAGTCATGTCAAGTGATGAGAAAAAGACAACAACCGGCGCTTCTAAAGCACAAGACAAAGCTCCTGGTAAAAAAGATGATAAATCACCGACAGCTAAAGTCAACACGAAAGATACAGTGAATAAGACAGACACTGATCAAAAAGCCAATGATAAAACAACTGCTAAGAAAAATGACGTTGAAAAAAGCAGTAAGGCTAAAACCAGTGAACCAAAGAAAAATGATGAAGTAAAACAATCCAACAAAACGGCATCGACTACAAATAAAAAAGATTCAGTGCCAGAAAGCAATGACAACACAAAAAAGGACAATGCCCCAGCTAATGAAAAGAGCACTGCCCCAAAACAGCAAAAGAAAGTAGCTGCTAAAAAAACAACAAAAGATGATGGTTCGGATAAAACAGTGAAAAAAACAGCCGTGAAAAAAACGGCGGTGAAAAAGAAAAGCACTAAAAAAACCACTGATAAAACTGAATCAGATGCTGAAAAAACAGAAAAGAAAGCAAGTAATCATCCATCAGAAGGTGCTTCAACAAAAGTAACCAAGACTGTGAAAACAAAAAGCTCAGACAGCAAAGCCACTGATGACAATAAGAAAACTGCAGATAAAACAGGTGCACAAGAAAGCAAGTCTAAAGAAAACACTAAAACTGCTGAAAAACCTGCTGAAAAAACTAAAAAGGATCAACCATCCTCGAGTAAAGGTAAAGATGTAGAAAGTCCTTCAGAAAAGAAAAGTAAAACGAAACCTAAAACCACAACTAAGAAAACCGCTAAAAAAGCAACGGCTAAGAGCAAAAAAACTTTGGCTGATGCCAATCAGCAACAAATAGATTTCGATATATAAATTGACAAGTATTTACACCAGGCCTGCATTTAAAGTAAGCCTGGTGTTAGTCTCACCATCTATTAATCTTATAAAGGCCCATGTATAATTCTCTATTGAATGATAATAAATGAATTAATTTGTCAATTTTTTGTTAGAAACCTGGCCACTGATCATATATCACCAGTGACTTCTACCTCAATTTGACAACATTCTTTGCTTTTCCTTTCGACACTTAAATTATGCAAAGATCTCATACTTTATTGATACTGGCCTTGTAAGTAGCTCAAAGCCATAGAGACGTCAGCTTGTTGGCCAGCAGTGAGTATCTGATCATGATACTGTTGAAAAGTTAACCCACAACTCATTGGATCAGCAAAACAAAGCCGCACCATCGCAATGCCATTGGCGCTACAATCAACACCTAAATTGCATAAATGCATTTGATGGGCGTAGTTTCTGATCAAAGACACATAGTCATAATGTCGATTTTGTAAAACATCTTCTAAATCCCAATGAACCACTTCCTGATAATACCCTCTTAAATAGCTCGGTGCATCACTGAGTATATTGGGATCATTCTGTTTTAATAAATCTCTTATTTCATAAGGGTTTAATGAGTCACCATCTACCTCCCCTGAAATAACTTGGCCCCATAAACTGGTTGCTTTTGCATTATCTTTTTGTGATTGTAATTGACTGAAATCATCAAATCGAAATACAGGGTTCTTTTCTCCTAAGTTTTTACAATAAGACTCATACTTGGCAAAAAATTCTCGTTGCGGGCCCTTTAATCGCCTATTTAAACGCTTTTTAAAATCCATATCTTGACTTGATTGCTGAATTAAAAGATAACACATCCGATGTTTCTCCATTATTAAATGCGCATCAACTACAGGATCTGGATCATAAACATAATCTTGATTCACCACTGTTTCTGATGTTGCTTCTTCAATATCAACGGTGTTTTCTTTGTTTAATTCAGACGATTTTTCAGGTGTGTTTGTTGTAAGATTTATCGATAAATCATCTATTTGTTCGTCTGTAACAGGTTTAGTATCATCAACTTGGCTAACCTTTTTTGGCTGATCAATAGGATTTACCGTTTTCTGCAGATTTAAAATCACCAAAAAGGCCACAGTAATAATAGCAATTAATATGAATTTATTTGGCATAGCGATTTACAATGAAATTGAAGTAAGCATTGACATCACTTAACTGATTACTGCCAATATAAAAATTTAAATAAAAATCCTCCAAACTCAAACCGCATGCTTGATTAAACATACTGTCTCTCAATCCTAAACAATAACTGACCATAATATCTGATTCAGCATCACAAGGATAATTCATAGAACAAGCCACCAAGGGAAAAACCAAATCGTTCAACAATTCTCTGTAGAATGGATCATATAGGCCAGTTTGTTGTTTTAATAACTCAATAACTGGAGCACTGGTTTTGAACATATTGGGCCCATACAATAATTCTGACAATATTAAAAAGGCATCTGGTGATTCAACCCTATGTAGATAATCATCAATGCTATTCATATAGCCAAGCACAGGGGCTTCGCCTTGGGCCAATAATTCCTGATCTAACACCTCACTGTTGCTTATTTTTTGTTGTAGTGCTTCTATTTGATTACTATAGTTCTTAATGATTTGAGTGTGTTCTGGCGTTAATTCTTCACTACCATTATAAACACTCATCATTTCAGCGGTTAATCTTCGCACTTCTGCATTGATTTGATTCTGTTCTGCTTCACTTAATGTCGGTTTTGTATAGGACGCTCTGGCATGTTGACTCTGAAATACCGACAATTGTTTCACCATACTCAAGGCATGAGCCAACTGTCTTTCCTCTTCTGTAATGGGTGAAATGGATTCAAAACGTTTTTTTAATTTGAGTCTGACGGTTTCGTATTCATCTTTTTTGTCTTCAATTAACGACTGACATATCTCCACATGCCGTTCATAATAGTAGTTTTGTTGGGAAGTTGGCTCGTTTTGAGATTCCCGCGGATTCAGCTCAAAACGCTCAGCCAATGTAACTAATGGATCCTTATCATTATGGAAGTCCTGAACATCTGTATAACATGTTTCAAAGTATTGCCAATCACGATAGGCTGTGATGTAACTCAGCTCATCATCATTTGATTGTGATTTTTCTGATACCTCAACTGTCTCAATTTCATCTTGAATGGTGTCTGGTGCAATTGTTTTTTGTTTTAATCGCGTTTTTTTTGATCGATCAATTTTTTCTGGAGCCATTAAAACTGATTCAGTGTTGTTTGAATAATCCACGCCTTTTTTCTTTGTGGCATTAGATTTTTCATTGAATAATATCGCATACAAAATCACCACAATAATGGAAATAAAGATGAGTTTGATCACAAATTTCATTTTTGATTAATATCTCTGCAATTTACTAGCCATTAATTTTAGATGCAAATGACATCTAATGGTTCAAAATTTCATATGAATTATGAATTTATTTTCTCACTTCCATAAACTCAATTGCTTCAACAAGCTTTTATATGAAATAAAAATGTCTATTATTAACCAAGGTAGTTAATACAGAAAAAGACCACAGAATTGTTTTTTCGAAGCTGACAACTCAATATATCATTGATTCACTGTAATTTCATGGGTAACAGATCATTGATTTCAGTATAATGTATGATCTTTAATCATCGTGACAAACCAATATGTTTAAATGGGATACACTCATCATAAATGCCAATATTGCAACCATGGCAGAAGGCGCTGATACATATGGTATGATCGAAAACGGTGCTGTGGGCATACTTAATGGCGCCATTGAATGGCTTGGCACCACTGCTGGCATCACCAATAGCATTGATCACGTTGCCGAACAAGTGATTGATGCTCAAGGGTGTTTATTGACGCCTGGCTTGATAGATTGTCACACCCATCTTGTGTTTGCAGGTAATCGTTCCGATGAATTTGAACAAAGATTAAATGGCGTAAGCTATGAGCACATTGCGAAAAATGGCGGCGGTATACTTTCTACTGTTAAAGCCACGCGGCACGCTGACTTTGAAGAACTTTATCAACAATCCTTACCTCGCTTACAAGCATTGATGAGTGAAGGAGTTACCACAGTTGAGATAAAATCTGGTTATGGGTTGGATTTTGAGACTGAATTGAAAATGCTGAGAGTTGCGAAAAAACTTGGACACGACAATGGCATTAGTGTTAAAACCACATTATTGGCCGCTCATGCTGTTCCACCAGAATATAAAGACAAAGCCGATGACTATGTTGATGTCATCTGTCAACACATCATTCCACAAATGGCGTCTTTAAAAATTGCTGATTGTGTTGATGCATTTTGTGAAGGCATTGGTTTCAGTTATGCTCAAACCAAAAAAGTCTTCGATGCCGCATCTCGTTGGGGGTTACCTGTAAAACTGCATGCCGATCAACTCAGTGACTTGAAAGGTGCAGCTTTAGTGGCAGAATATTCAGGATTATCTGCAGATCATGTAGAATATACCAACATAAATAGTGTTAAAGCTATGGCGGAAGCCGGAACCGTTGCAGTATTGTTGCCTTATGCTTTTTATATGTTAAAAGAAACACAGTTACCACCCATTGATGCTTTTAGAAAATTCCACGTCCCAATGGCCATATCAACCGACTGTAACCCTGGAACAGCTCCATCCAGTTCACTATTGACCAGCATGAATAAAGCTTGTATCGCCTTTTCTCTGACGCCAGCAGAGGTAATGGCTGGCGTTACTCGCAACGCAGCTTTGGCACTTGGCATTGATCAAGAGGTAGGCAGCATAGAATTTGGTAAAAAAGCCGACATGGTGTTATGGAACTGTAAACAACCAGCCGACTTATGCTATTGGCAAGGCATGAATAGAGTCAAACATATTTTTCGCTCTGAAAAAATTGAGCTCAGTTGACGCTCACCATGCATAAAAACCCACGTTTAACCCTCATGACTGTCATGTTGGTGAGCTTTTTAGGCACTGTAGGCATTGCACTACCCTATCCTATACTTGCGCCTTATTTTATTGATTATCCTGCCAATAATTTGACCCATTTCATGGGTTTTCACCCCAAAATTTTATTGGGTGTAAGCTTGGCCATTTACCCTCTGGGTATGTTGATTGGCAGTGTATTTATTGGCGCTTTATCTGATCACTATGGTAGACGCAAGGTTTTGTTGATCACCCTGAGTGGCGCGGTGGTTTCTTATGCCTTAACTGCACTGGCAATCTATCAAGAGTCTTTCCCCTTTTTTATCATTGCACGATTGATCACCGGAATATGCGAAGGCAATATCTCTATTGCTAGAGCCATTGCTGCAGAATTACACCCACAGATTAACCGAACACGGGCTTTATCATTGATCTATACCGCTACATACACAGGATGGATGCTTGGTCCAGTTTTTGGTGGGTTTCTGATGGGGTATGGTGTTGCCAATGTATTTATGCTGGCTGGTATCGGCATGCTCATTTCTATCATACTCACTTTTTTCATGGTCGCCAAAGACCACATTGATGAAAACCAACAGTTCAATTTTTTGAACACACTAAAAACCAACAACTCTCTAACCTTGTTAAAACATAAATCAATTGTGCCTGTATTTTGGTTTTATTTCCTCTACTCAATGGGGCTCAATGCTTTTTATGACTTTTACCCTGTGTGGTTTGTGGACTATTATAGTGCCAGCGGCAAAACCATTGGCATGGCGACGGTGAGTTTAACTATAATGATGATTCTTGTCAGTTCACTCATTGTGACTGCTGTTCAAAAAAAGTACGGAGAAATACGCAGCATGATTACTGGTGGGTTTACTCTGGCTTTACTACTGAGCATCCAACCTTTTCTCGGTTTTTATCAAACATTTGTTATTTTCATTATGATTGGAGCGACCATTGCATTGACCAATGGCATGATTCCCAGTTATCTCTCAACCTATTTTGGCCATTTAGGTCAAGGAAAAGTCATGGGGTTACAAACCACAACTTTTTGCATAACCAATGTCATGATTGCAATTGGCGGTGGCCTATTGTCTATTCTGGATTCAATTTTTATATTGCTTTTGGGTGCATTCTTTGTCGCCTGTTCCGCACTTGTATTATTTAAAAACAGAACCACATTACTCACATTAAAACCTGAAGATACCACAAACAATTGATATGTCTGATTTTACTCAAGAACAAAAACAGAATTTTATTGATGCATTGAATCAAATTATGCCTTTCGGTAAGTATAAAGGCAGACGATTATATGAACTGCCCGGACATTATCTTGCCTGGTTTAACCGACAAGGTTTCCCGAACAATAAATTAGGCAAACAAATGGCCTTAGTATTTGAAATTGATCATAATAATTTGCTGTCGCTATTTGACAAATACCTCAATCGAGATTAACCACATAATGAAGAAAAAAATTAAAGAGAACGATAATCATGAACAATGAATTAATAACCATTCGTCCAATGGTTGAAGATGATTTAAACACCGTGTTAAACATTATTGAATCGCATGATGAAGATGACGCACAAGAAGCCCAGCGCGATTATCAAGAGGATGGCATCAATGGTCAATTCATATTACTGTACGATCAAAAAGTCATAGGTGTTACTGGCGCTAAAAGGGTTCCAGCATGTGACAACACATTTAAATTATCATGGACTTATGTTGACAAACCACAATGTGGACAAGGGTTTGGCCGCCGTTTACTAGAGCATTTATTGAATGAAATCAGTAAAAGCAATGGACGTAAAATCTTTGTATATGTCAGTGATTATGTTGATGAAGATGGCACTGCTATTTATGCCGCAGCATTAACGTTGTATCAATCACTGGGCTTCAGTATCGAAGTTACCATTAAAGATTATTATGATGAGGGCGAATCTTTGCATATTTTAGGCAAATCATTAAAACAAAAACCCATCGATCAATTGAATTACAATAATGAATCTCCCAAAATTATATTTGATCAACTCTATGAAGTTGCTGAAACAGAAAGCACATTTGGTTTTACCTGGAAAACCAAATTCTTAGGCCGATCATTTACCGCACAAGACGTCCAAATAGGTATAGATGCAGCATCTGAAGAACAAGCCTCAATGGTGCTGATCAGTTTTCCATCCAATTTCAATAATGTTGCCACCCCCTTATTTGAAGCAGGCTTTAATCATATTGGACAACTTAAAGATTACTACGAAGATGGCATTCATGAGGATCATTATGCTTATCGGTTTCGATAATTTACCCATTAAGGTTAATAACATGGCACTATTTGTTTATTAAAATATGACCAAGTTATGATTTAAGTTACAATATTAACAAATACCAACAATTAAGATGAATATGAAGAAAATACAAACATTGACCTTACTTATTACTATTGGACTTATTGTTTTGACAGGTTGCCAAAACAACCATGCTCAACAAGGCGTTGACTTGGACAGAGTGCTGAAAATCATGTCAGATTCCATGACCGAATTTGAACAAAACAATGGTGAAATGGGTGAGCAAGAAGCCATCAGCAGATTTGCCGTTCAATTTCAGAAAGACCTTAATACAGCTAATCCAAAAGTTCACCCACAAAATATTGGAATCGCTGCCAACAATGATGGATCATTCATTGGGTATAACGATAAAAACAGCAACAATAACCAAGAAAATGGTGAGAGTAAACTGTTCACTGTTGAAATTGACAGCCAAAATAATCGTTTACTGGCCTCAGAAGGACAACAAGTCAGAGAACACCGTGCAGGATCAGGATTCTTGATGGGTATGTTGGTGGGTTCCATGTTATCCAGACAAAGAACAGCTGGGGTCAATACAAACAATATTGGTAATAAAAAAACCACTCCAAAACAATCTGTGCAAAGAAAAAGCACCAACAGTGCAAGATCGCGCTCAGGTTCAGGCAGTTATTCCCGAGGTAAATAGACATTAAGGTCTCACCAGCTGAATAAACTTGTTCAGCTGGTGAGACCCAATGGCACAGACATGTCAGATTCAACTACACCCATCAACATTTCACTGACCCGATTACAACAAACCATTTTATTAGTATCAATCATGATTGTTGCCTTATGTGGCATCACCTATGAGTTGATCATTGGTACGGTTTCGTCTTATTTATTGGGTAACAGTGTCCATCAATTCTCCTTGACCATCGGCTTTTTTATGTTTGCTATGGGCATTGGTTCTTATCTTTCTAAAAGATTGGGCCAAGAGTTGCTGAGAAATTTCATTATTATCGAAATTATTATCGCATTGATTGGCGGATCTGCCAGTTTGTTGTTATTCATTGCTTTTCCCTTTGTCAATGTATTATATGAAATGGTCATGTATGGATTAATTCTGATCATTGGTATCTTAGTGGGTATGGAAATCCCTATTCTGACAACATTATTGTCTGAGAAAACCAGCACCAAAGAAGCTTTGGCCAATGTACTTTCCATTGATTATTTGGGTGCCTTGATTGGCTCTGTGGCATTTCCTCTATTATTATTACCACAACTTGGTCTCATCAGGTCTTCATTTGCGATCGGATTAATCAATATTTTTACAGCCATGACTAACGTGTACTTTTTTCGACACCATTTAAAAAAACCACGCTTATTAATGACTCTATCAATGGCCATTTTTTTGCTGCTAAGTGGTTTCATCATTGCTGGCAGTTATTTAACCAGTTTTGCAGAACAGCACCTTTATTTCGATCAAATTGTTTATCGACAACAAACCCCCTACCAACGCATTATCGTTACTGAGAGTCATCAATCACATGATACACGCCTTTATATAGATGGGCACATTCAATTTTCAACCCGTGACGAATACCGCTATCATGAATCATTGGTTCACCCGGTCATGGCTCAAAACAATACACGTAAAAACATTTTAATTTTAGGTGGCGGCGATGGATTGGCCGCCAGAGAAGTATTGAAATATGACGACGTTGAAGTGATACATCTGGTCGATATTGATCCTGAAATGACGAGGATAGGCCGTCAATTGCCAATACTCAATGAATTAAACAATAATAGCTTAAACCATCCCAAATTAACCGTATTTAATGAAGATGCTTTCAGTTTCATCAATCAAAGTGGACTTCACTATGATCGCGTAATCATTGATATGCCAGACCCACATAATGAAGCCATTAATAAACTGTATTCCCGTGAATTTTATCGTATGATAAAAAAAAGAATGAGTCATAATGGATACCTGAGCAGCCAAAGCTCGTCGCCTTTTTTTACACGCAGAACTTTCTGGTCCATCGAAAGAACCCTGGATGAAGTCTTCGACCAAACCCTAAGTTTTCATATCACAGTGCCTTCATTTGGCCTATGGGGCTTCAATATGGCCAGTGTTAATGATGCTTTCATCAACCAGTATGATTTTTCTGTACCCATGCGCTACCTCAATAATAACATCATGCAGGCAGCGCAGATATTTGCTGAGGACACAAAAAAAATTCCCAGCCCAGTCAATAGCATCATGGAACCCAAACTTTACCAGCTCTACTTGAAAGATTTGAAAAGCTAAACGGTTTCAATCAGCTTATGATTCTTAGATCTCTTTAATAAGATTATATTCTGTATTCCATTGCTGTTAGATCAATGGACTACCCGGTTATTTCATCAAATCGGTAAAAAAATCGATTTTATCTTTGAAAAACATTGAGTTAGGCGATATTTCCCCAATATATTTTGCCATTTTCCCCTCAATTCCATTTTATGGGGAAATATCCGGACTAATATTCAATTATTTAAAAATTCATTTGACAATGATACGACAGATGTAGCATTATAGCGACAACTTTAGTAAAGATTATGAAATGAGCAATAAACCATCGCCAACTGAATTGATAATTCTTAAAAATCTATGGAAACAATCACCATTAAGCGCCAGAGAAATTCATGAGAAAGCGCTCTCTCAATTGCAATGGTCTTATTCTTCAACCAGAAAAACATTGGATCGTATGCATGACAAGAAATACCTCAAAGTTGAGAAGTGCCATGGCATCAATGTGTATTTACCTTTGGTGAGCAAAGTCAAGACTGTTGCCAGTTTTGTCAGTGATTTTGCCAATCGAGTACTGGAGGTAAACGAACCATTACCTGTGTCCATGTTTGCTGACAGTAAACTTCTTGACGAAGATGAATTGGCAGAACTTGAAGCCTTGTTAAACAACAAAGAAAATCATCATGACTGACTTGATTGATATAGCCATAACCATTACCACAGCTTGTATTTTTAGTGTCGTCATCAGCTTAATTGTTGCCACTGTTCATCATTTGTATCAGTCTAGCCACAATTCTACAGCACAGTGGCCAGATCATTGGTTGGTGATGATAATTTTAAGTGTATTGCCTTTCATTTATTGCATACTGCCAATCAATGCACAACCTATAATAAATTTCAATATCAATCCTTTGCCTTTGATTCATGAGTTGCACAACAATGTATTGAACACCCCATCAGAACAGCGCATGACTCACAACATAATCGGCTATGACGGGCTATCGTTGGCTTTGATATTGTGGTTGTTGATTTGGTCAAGCATCAGTTTATATTCCGTTTATAGACAGTTGCGAGGTATCCATCACCTCAAAAAAATCATAAAGCACGCATTGGTATTGGATGATGCAAGTGCTCTTGCTGCCAGTCATTTAGAAAAACTCCAAAACTTGCATGACAAAACCGGAGTTGAAATCCGTATTACACAACAAAAAATCTCTCCATTTGTATGCCAGTGGGTTAAAAAATACTTGGTAATACCACAAAGATTATTGATGAATTTAGATGCGCAACAATTGGACTTGATCATCAGTCATGAAATGGCCCACCTCAAGAAACACGACGCACCATTAATGTTATTGGTGCAAATGTTATCATCGGTGATGTGGTTTAATCCATTGATCAATAAATTCATTCAGCACATGAATTGTGCCATTGAAATGCGTTGCGACAATCACGTTTTATCGCACAAACCTCATTTGCGAAGGACCTATGCACAATTGGTGCTAAAGGTCCTGCGCGAATCTGTAACCCAGACTTCGAACCCTAAGGTTACAGCCTTCTCAAACACAAAACATAGGAGTATTAGCATGAGAATTAACAACATAATGAAAGCATCTGAGCAAGATGTCAAGTCAAAATACCGAAAAACCACACTGTATGGTCAAGCCTTGGTATTGGCCTGCATGACTTTTATAACACAATCACAATTGCAGGCAGCTCCATTAACTGAAACTACTGAAACTTTTGTTCATCCGGTAAAAGAGGCAAAAGTTACATCACGTTATGGCACTAAAAATAAATTCCATAAATTTCATAAGGGCATTGATCTGGGTGCAAAAAAAGATACTCCTATCGTTGCCATAGCCAATGGAACCGTACGGATATCAACAGATCAGATAGAAAACCGCAAAAACTACGGCAAAATCATTATTATTGATCACGCCGATGGCTTGCACAGTGTTTATTCACACTTAAACAGCAGAACCGTGCAACAAGGTCAAAAAATAAAAGCAGGAGAACTGATAGGTTATGTCGGTGAAACAGGTAAAGCCACCGGACCACATTTGCACCTGGAAATCAGAAAAGGTGATGAACACCTGAATCCCAGTGATTATATTGATTTCAACTGATTATTAACAGAATACCATTACCATTGATCATGCAGGTTTCAATGGTAATGGTGTCTTTAAGATATATACTTTTGTTTAATGGGTTTAATACAACAATGATGAAAATAAGACACTATTTCTATTTACTTTTTATACCAATGACCGTGCTGGCTCAACCAACCATCAGCATTACTTTTGATGATGGAAATATCAAAGACATGCCGGGATATGCATTTGAACAATGGAATGAAAAAATCCTCAACCACCTTGAAAAACATAACACTCAAGCCATTTTTTTTGTAAGGACTGGCGACAAAGACAATGAAAAAGGTCAACACTTATTAAGCAGTTGGGATAAGGCTGGCCATGGCATAGCCAATCACACCGTTAACCACCCCAATTACAACAGCAAAAAAACCACCACAAGTCTTTTTTCGAATGAGTTATTGGAAGCTGATAATGTCATCAATAAATACCAAAACCACGTCAAACTCTTCAGATTCCCTTATTTGAAAGAAGGCAACACTCAAGAAAAAGTGGATTATTTAAAAAAATTTATGAGTGATCACGATTATAGCAACGGCCATGTAACGATCGATGCATCGGATTGGTATATTGATCAGAGGTTAATCAAAAGACTCCAAGACAATCCTCAAGCTGATATTGATGGGTATAAAAAATATTACCTAAAACACATCTATGAACGTGCCATGTATTATGAAAAGCTGTCTTATCAGCTCAATAAACGACACATCAAACATACATTGTTATTACATCACAACCTCAGCTCAGCTTTATTTTTAGGTGATTTAATCACACTGTTTAAACAAAAAGGCTGGCAAATCACCTCAGCTGTTGAAGCTTATCATGACCCGATATTCAATGCTCAACCCTCACACAGTGGAGAAAGCTTAATCTGGGCCTTGGCAAAAGACGATGACAACCTTAAAGATACACTCCGATACCCCGCGGAAGATGGAAACTATGAAAAACCACACATGGATCAGCTGGGTTTATAATGTTGACCCATCAATGGTGAATCAAGTCACAAATGTATCTTTTACACCGCAGCGTTAAAAATTGATAACCAGTTTTCCAACAACCCTTCCCGTTGCGCTTATTGTGTGTGCTTGTGCAATGTCTTTGGCATCAAATGTTTGCGCAACAACAGGAATCAATTGTTTTGTTTCAACCAACCTTTTCAATTCCTTCAACTGATCATGGTTTGGTTTAACCATAATCAGCTTACTGGTTTTTTTCATAATCATTGAGGTGATTGGGCTCAATAAATGCCCAATGGATGGTAATGTACTGACATAAACACCACCTGACTTCATGCTTGACTGGACCTGAAATATTGAGCGCTTAGCCACACAATCAAAAAAAACATCATAACAGCCTTTATTGGCTAACAAGTCATCTTTGCTGTAATCAATCACAGTGTCAGCACCGAGCTCTTTTACCAGTGAAACATTCGCTGTACTGCACACTGCGCTGACATGACAACCATAAGCTTTAGCGATTTGTGTTGCCATGATACCAACGCCACCAGATGCGCCATTGATCAGAACTTTATCTTCAGCCTTGATGGATGCAAGACCAACCAATGCTTGATAAGCCGTCAGTGCAGCATTGGGAATGGCTGCCGCTTGTTGATCGGTGAGAGTGCTTGGTATTGGAGAGATGTTTTCTGCTTTTACTTTAATGTATTCGGCATAAGCCCCACCTTTAAAAGAGTCAACTTTACCCCAAACACGATCATTGATTTGATAGGCATTAACATTTTTACCCAAACATTCAATGGTGCCGGCAAAATCTGAACCCAATACTGTAGGGGGCTTAAGTCCGGTTTTTATTTTTATTTGACCACTGCGAATTTTCCAATCGACAGGATTGACAGAAAATGCCGCAATTTTAACAAGAATTTCATTGTCATTGATGCGTGGTTGCTCCATTGTTCCGTATTGTAAAACAGACGCATCTCCATACCTTTTTGTAATGATGGCTTTCATGCTGTAGATCTCATCTTAAGAGAATCAAATAAAACCACAATCACGTCAATTAATCAATAGGTCAATTTTCCTAAATTCCCCCCAACCCTAGCCCAAATATTTCATCATAGATTGGTTTTTAGGGATAAAATTTATTTCTCTATCGATTTGATCAAATATTCTGGATAGCTTGGTAAGGTTTAACCAGCAATTCGTAAGAAGTTTTATTCACAATCTTTGTTATAATGATGATCAAACTCACCCACTAAAATACAGGAGCATTCACATGGCAAACTTTTGGGGGCCTTTCACTCAACAGCCCAACATACTCATCTTGATGACTGATCAACAAAGAACCACTCAACATTATCCTTCGGGTTGGGAAGCAGCCAATCTGCCCAATTTAACAGCATTGAAACAATCTGGCATCACATTCAACAATGCCATGACCAATACCACTGCTTGTTCACCCAGTCGTTCAGTCTTGTTCACCAGCACTTACCCGACACTTAATGGGGTCACATCTGTAGGAGGCACCTTAAAAATCAATCAAAACATTCGGTTACCAGATGACTCACTCTTACCTCTTGCCACCTTGGGTCAAATCATGCAAGACTCACAAATACTGCCCAGTAATGTGAACTACCAAGTCGCTTACAAAGGTAAATGGCACCTTGATGGCAGTTATCAATCCGGTTTATCGGCCGCTGAACAACAGGCAGACCAAGATACTTTGACCAGTGATGATCAAGACATGCAAAACACTTATGGATTCCCAGGTTGGACTTCACCAGATTTTGGTACAGCCATGTCGATGGGAGCTGGACCAGTCCCACAGTCGGCTTATTATACCTTAGGCGCAGGCATTGGACAAAATGACGTGCGCGTCACCAATGGTACAAGTTATCCTGACTCAGGCACAACATCGGTCAGCAATGCCGTAGATTTCTTGTCCAACTACTCGCCCAACGGTGATGGCAGCAATCCTTTCTTGTTAACTGTATCTTTGCTCAATCCTCACGATGTCTGGGTTTCACCGTACCATTATGACGCGGCTGGTTTTAAAAAAGATTCTGATGGCTTATACCCCTGGCAGAAAGTGCCTTTTACCGACATCACTTTACCTGACACCTATCAATTAACCGATGACCAAATCAATGGCAAACCAAGTATTCAGAGCACTTTCAGAACAGGCTATAGTGATGATCAATCACTCGATTATGTTCGATTTTACGCCTATTTGGAAACGCTGACCGATGCCTTATTGGGAGATGTTGTATCAGCATTAAATAGCAACCCCAATAATCTAGGCACCAATACCCTCATCATTCGTCTGGCTGATCATGGAGAAATGGCCATGGCTCAAGCTGGCATGGTTGAAAAAGAACATGAAGTCTATAATGAAACGCTGCAAATACCCATGATTTTTGCTCACCCTGATTTGGCCCAAGGCGCAAGCAATGACAGCTTGGTGGGAATGCTTGATGTGATTCCTACCATCGCAGAAATGTCAGGTATTGATGTCTCTTTATTAAAAAGCACCTATGCCATTCAAGGCAACAGTTTAAGCAACTTATTACTTGATCCGAACACCAGCACAGATAACGATCAATTGTTATTTGCTACCGATGATGATGGCGCTCATATCCGCTGTTTGATTGACAATGGTGCCTATTTGGCCAAATATGCTGTCTATTATGATTTCAGTAACTCTGGTGACAACAACAATGGTTCTGCCTCAAATTTTCAATATGAAATGTATGATTATTCTCAGGACCCAAGCCATCGCAACAGTGAGGCCAGCAATCTGCTGCCATTGGCAGGGTATGGCACAGGCACCATCACCGCACAAATTCAGACACTCTGGCACCACATGCACAATGAGTTGACACTGAAAGCCGCTGATTTTGGCCAGTTGCCTGATAACTGGCCAGCAGCACCTCCACTGCCCAATCATTAATCTGTAAAATCAATATCCAGTTTTAACAATCATCTGGATATTGATTATTTAGTCGACCCTGATAAACTCCTAACCTCTTGATAGCCAACGATATAATCTA
>CAYGTC010000056.1:0-25272 GCA_964352735.1 uncultured Alcanivoracaceae bacterium
ATCGTCAGAATTAATACATAAAAAGCCCAGATCATTTGATCCGGGCTTTTTTTTGTTCTGAGTTTTTATAGGTTTTATAAACGCTTTATGGCATTTATTTTGCGAATAAAAGTTCTTACTTATAAACGGCTACACTGTTGAAGTATTGTAATAGGCCCTGCTTGTGCTGCTAAAGCCAGTTTGGTGTTGCATGCACGTAAAGTTAATCCTGAAACTCCTCGAGCAATGCCGTTAGCATCATAGTATACAGCTGTCCATGTGCTATTGGGTGGCGGGCCAGTAATAATGCCACGTGCTTGAATGGTAGAGATAAATGATAGTGAGATTACTGAAGATAATATTACTTTTTTCATTAAATTTTTCATGTGTTCCTCTTTGTTAATAAAGTTAATAAATGTTATTTGTAATCAGAGATGACTTTCTGATTGATATTAGTTTAATTGAATATTTAATTAAATTTTTTACAATGAGCGACATTTATTTTATAGTGTAAATTTTTTTGATAATGAATAAATGGATTTTCAACTTTAATATGTTTTCTGGTATTTTTTAGGTGTCATTCCATAACGATTTTTGAAAGATTGAGAAAAATAAGAAAGTGAACTGAATCCACATTTATCTGAAACAATGGAAACTTGATAACCTTTTTTTAGTAAATCAGTGGCTTTATTAAATCGATATTCTCTGAGCATATCTAATGGACTCAAATTAAAAATAGCTTTAGTTTTTCTTTGCAATTGCCGTTCACTCATAAAAATAAGTTGAGCGATATTTTCTAAGCCAAAAGAACTCAGCATATAATGTTCATGAAATATTGATTGTAAACTATAAATGAATTTTTGGTCATGTTCATTAAACTCAGAGTAATTTTCATTATTGACTAATGTATTATTGTTTTGGTTTAACAGTTTTCTTATATTTAGAATATTAATCAATTGTATATTCAATTCATCAGCATCAAATGGTTTGCTGACATACATGTCAATTTTTTCTCTCCAACCTTTAATTCTGTGAGACTTATTATTCAGTGCTGTTAATAACACCAGTGGGATATGTGATGTAATCATTTCGTTTCTTATTATCCTACACACATGGAATCCATCTATACCTGGCATCATAACATCACTGATAATGATATCTGGTACATTTTGAATGGCCATTGCTATGCCTTCTCTCCCTTGATTAGCTATCAAGCAATTAAAATTTTCACTTAATACTGTTTCTATATAGTGGCGCATGTCATCATTATCTTCGATAATCAGCACTGTAGCTTTGTTTTTGTTTTCATCAATTGAAAGCTTTGATATTTCGTTGCTAGTTATTTGATTACTCAGTTGAGATACACAATAATGTAGTGGTAAGAGTACAGAAAATCGTGAGCCATGATTTATAACGCTACTTACTTTAATTTTACCGTCATTTAATTCTGTTATTTCTTTTACTAACGTCAAACCAATTCCAGCACCTTGTATTTTGTTATGTCGAGATAAACGATTAAACCTTTTAAAAATATTTTGTTTTTGCTCATCATCAAGTCCCTGGCCTTGGTCTTCGATATATATTTCTAAATGATCTTTAATGATTTGTGTTCCAATATTAATTTTGCCTTTAGTTTTAGAGTATTTAATTGCATTAGATAATAAATTACCAATTATTATTTCCAGAGCCTCATTTGTAACAAATAATTTTACATCTTCAATTTCATGAACTACTAATTTTTTTTGTTGCTCTTTTGCAATATATTTATAAGGTTCAATGATCAATCTCAATTGAGATGAAGCATCAATGATGTGTTTTTGTTCAGAAGTTTTTTCTATGATTTGTGAAAATGAAAGCATTTGATTCACCAGTCTTAAGAGTCTGTTTGAGTTTCTCTTAATCATGCTAATCATTTTTAGGTTATGCTCATCATCGATCGCTTTTTCTAACTCACAAACTGGTCCTTGAATCAATGTTATTGGTGTTCTGAATTCATGTGTAACATTTGAAAATATTTCATTTCTTCTTTCCATTAATTGTTCAACGGTCTCCTTTTGCTTTTTGATGTGTTTGGTTTGTTCGGCGACTTGTTCATTTAAATATGCATTAATTTTTTTCTGTTGTGTAATTTTATATTGGAATAAGAGGTAAAGGAAAAGAATGATAAGTAAACAGTAAATCAAATAAGCCCACCATGTGTACCATGGTGCTGGCAATATATTGAGTTGAATATCGGTGATATCATTGCTCCACTTTTGATTGCTGTCAGTGGCTTTAATGCTCAGTATGTAGTTACCTGAGGCTAAGTTTGTGAATGTAAGATTTCTACTACCAGGTAATAAAGTTACCCAATGATCAAATGTAGGATGAAGTTTATAGGCGTATTTGATGTGATTGGCATTTTTGAAATTTAAAGTCGTAAAATCAAAGCCAATAATTTTTTGTCTATGGCTGAAGTCTAATCGTGAAGTATTTTCAATATCTTGGGTTAAAATAAAATCATCAAAGGGTTTATCATGACTTTCGATGGGTTGATTAGCCAAATAAAGTTGATCAATCATGACTTGGGTATTTTGATTCGATTTCTTAATTGTTGAAGGGTCAAATGCAATTAATCCGCTTGTTCCAGCAAAATAAAGTGTGTGATTGTCATTATGGGATGAGCGCAATAGTCCAGATAAATAATTGTGACCCTCCAATCCAATATAAAGTTGATGATGATGGGTTTCGGTATTGAGATAAACGATGCCGAGTTTTCCAGACATCCATAACTCATGAGGGTTATTGGACTGTATTTGGTAAATTAAGTTTGATGCTGAAAAAGCATATTGATCAAAATAATGCCGCAGTAATTTTCCATCTGGGCTTAAGTGATATATGCCTTGTTGATAAACTCCGATGAAGAATTCATCAAGTGCATTGATATGAATTGCAATGATCTCTTTGTCGTCTATGATGTTATTTTGTGACGGAAATTTATTCAATTGATTCTGTTCATCGAGCATTAATAAGCCTGATGTGGTTGGTAAAAAAATCTGATTTTTACTGTTTTTGGCAAATTTTAGAAAAGATTTTTGTCGTGAATTTTCAGTATTTAAAGAATAAGCAACGAATTTATTGGTATTTCTGCTCAGTTCGTATATGCCTTTGTCGGTACCAATAAGGGTATTATTATTCGATAGAAGCGTTGAAAAAAAGCTGGTCTTGAATTGTGAGTCATCTGATAATTTTGTGACAGTATGATTGGACGTGTTTAAGTGTAATAATCCATTAGAACTGGATATCCACATCACATTACCTTCAGATCGTGTTGAATACACTGTATAAGGGGTGTCATTTTCATTAATTCTTATGTCAATAGCTTCACATAAATTCTTTTCTGGGTAATAAGTGAATAAACCATACTCATTACCCAACCATAAGCTGCCGTCATCTTCAGTATTAATGCTGATGATATTATGAGTTTGAGTACAAAAAAGGCTGTCTTGTGCATAGGTTTCATAACCAAAATTGATTGAATTTAAATCCAGCATACTGAGACCATAATTGAATCCACCTATCCATAATTGATCCTGTGAAGAGACAAATACAGACAATATGTTCTTTTCTGCTAAAGAATGGGCATACAGATTGTCATGTGTGAATTGACTCGCGCTGTTTTTCAAGGTGTTGATGCGATAAAGGCCACCATCGATTGTTGCCACCCATAAATGATGTTTGTGTTGTGTCAGTGACAAATAACGTGTTGAATTCGGTAATTCAGGCACATCAACAAAGGTATTCTCTTGGATATTATAATGATAGAGCTCACTTGCGCTGGCAAGCCATATGTCTTGAAAGCTGCTTGCATGTATATCATGGATATAATCGTTATTCTTTAATTCGATCCATTTTATACTGTCGTTTATGAGATTCAATAGATAAAACCCACCGTACGTAGACGCTATCAAATAGCCTGGTTTTAATTCTTCTATATTTGAAATATTGGATTGTTTAAGGTGATTAATTGAGTTTAATTGTGGCCTAACCAATGTGTTTTTGCGAGAGATGGTAAAAATACCCTGATCTGATGACACCCATAAGGTTTTTTTATCATCCATAATAATATCCGTAACATTAACGAGGTTGTTTTGTGCATTTTTAATGGTGATGACTTGATTGTTTTCAAATAATAGTAATCCATTATTTTTGGTGGCAACCAGAAGTCTATTTTTGTGATCAAATAGCAGCTTTCTAATGATGGTGTTTTTGTTTTGGGTGAGTTTGTCTATTTTTTTTATGCGGTAACCATCGAATTGATAGACTCCTGTATCTGTGCCCATCCATATATACCCATAATTGTCTTCAGTTATGGTTTTAATGTGATTATCTTGTAAACCATATTGCTCAGAAAAATTTTGAAAAACTGGTGTTGTGGCCAGGGCTTTAAAACACAACAGACTGAACAATAATATCAATTGTTTTATAAAGTTTTCCATATAAATTTAATGAGGTTTTGAATGGTTTTTTAATGAAAAATGAAAAATGAATCTAATAGTTTGAAATTATATTATAACGTATTAACACATATATTTTGGTTTATTTTATAATTACGAAATTTCAGTATAACAAGAGAAATATGTTGTGCGAAAAGATGAAGTGACTACTGTGATGAACTATTAATGGGTTTGGATGAGATCGATACCATATAGCAATAAGGTCAAACGGTAATTTGTAGGTTCCATTTAACCTTATCATAATGGAGTCGTTAAGAATTACATGGGGTGAGAATCAAAACATTCTGGATTATGTGGCTCAAGCCTACCATGAGCATTAGTTGGAGGCATGACAAATGCATTACCATCAAGATCAGGCAATGGATCACCGAGTTGAAAAGATATTTCATTGTCAAGATATTCATAAACACACTCTTGATTCATCGATATGACTTTATAAATGGCTCCGTGAACGGTGCAGGCTTTCATTGTGGCATCGCTTCTACCGAGACTTTGGCTAGCATAGAGAAATACTGTTATTGTTAATAGTGTTTTGTACATGTTCTTTACCATTGTTTTAAATCAATACCATTATATTGTTGGGAAACTTATGATACAACTGTGCAAAGTGTATTGGTCGCTGGGTCTAAAAAATATGTCGTTGTACTGATATTTTTTTAGAATTGAGGAAATTAGCTGTTGATTTGATGGGCAATAAACAAACCTTTTAAAACAAGATCTGGTACTATTTGATCAAATACACCGGTATTGGGATAGATGGATGTAAAGCCTCCAGTTCCAATCACCAATGGTTTATTGTTTTTAAAAACTTCTCTTTGTAAGTTATTGATGACTTCTTTTATAGCCCCTAACGTGCCATAAAATAGGCCTGATTGAATACTATCTGTCGTTGTTTTTCCCAATGTTTTTTGTTTTTCAATGATTTCAACCGACCCCAATTTGGAGGCGCCAGCTTCAAGTGCAGACATGGACATTTTTAATCCTGGCATGATAACGCCGCCCAAGTATTGTTTGGTTTGTGAAATGGCACAAAATGTTGTGGCAGTTCCTAAATCAATAACAATGGCATTGGTTTGTGGAAATAAATGGGTCACAGCAATGGCATTTGCAATTCTATCAGCTCCAACTTCTTGGGGATTCTTATAGCCTATTTGTAGACCCGTTTTAACACCTGCTTGTAGAATAAAAGGATCAATACTGAAGTACTTTTTGCTGCAGGCGGTGATAGAGTAGATGACCTCTGGTACGACTGAACACAGAGCGATGGCTTTTATACCGTTTGGATCAATATCATTCTCTCTGAGTACCGATCTGAGAAAAACACCATATTCATCAGAAGATGACCCTGTTTTTGAGGCTTTTCTGAATTGAAACTGTAATTCATCACCAATAAATACACCTCCGTGCATGTGGCTATTTCCAATATCGAGACACATCATCATAATACTTTAACCTCTTTATCCTGATCAACTATTGGATGATTGAGTATCTTAGCCAATTGTTCACATAATTTTTGTGTATCGTGACATGAAATGGCTTGTGAGGGCTTTTGATACAAATGATAGGGGTGTGATTCTTTACTGATTTTTGATAAATCATTGTGAACAACATAATGGATCACTTCTTGCTTAAGTAATTTATTAATGGCTTTTTGTTGCTCATCAACATTATTGGTATTGGTCAGTTTAAATGCCACCACTTTAATGTTTTTATTTTGTGACCAGTTTAACAATTGACTGACCAGTTTAGGATTCTTTTTAAGACAAATGTCCATGGTATTTGAAGTAGGCAACTTGGTCTTGCGACAAGCAATGATGTCCTGTTCATTAATTTTAATGGTTGAAACTGAGAAGTCGCTGATGGCAGCGGCATGTATTACAGTATCAAAGTGTTGTTCCTTAAGTTGACTTTGTAATTTCTCTGCCAAATCATTAAAGGTTTCATAAAAGATTTTGTTACAAGGAAACTCTGGTTGTATGGCATTAATGGCTCCTAACCAAGTGACCTGATAACCCATTGAGGAGAAATAATCAGCGATTTTGGCTCCAGTTCTTCCGGTGCTTAAATTACCGATGTATCTGACTCCATCCACATATTCTCTTGTGCCTCCTGCTGTAATGAGTATGTGTTTTGGGTCTGCTAATTCTTGAGTGAATACCAACTTGTCAATATCATCAATCTCCATAAGGCGCCCATCACCTGATTCTCCACAGGCCAGTTCACCAGATTGTGGCATTAATAAATGCACGCCCCAGCTGTTCAATTTTTCAATCGATGATTGTGTTGCTGGATAACTCCACATCATGCTGTTCATGGCAGGGGCTAAATACAATGGTTTATTGAGGCTCAGTGCGGCAATCCATGTCGTTGTTAACATATCATCTGCAATGCCTGCTGATATTTTGTTGATGCTATTGGCTGTAGCTGGGGCAAAAACTATTTTATCGGCCCATCGACTCAAATGAATGTGATCCATCATTTTATGTTCTTCAAATGTTGAAGACATAACTGCTTCTCCACTCAAACCTTCAATGGTTGCTTTGCCTATGAACTCAAAGACACTGTCGCTACATACCACTTTGACATCATGGCCTCTTTTTTTCCATAAACTGATTAAACCGGTTGCTTTGGCGCAAGCAATTGATCCTGACATTAGTAACAAAATTTTCATCTTTTTTCCTAAGTTGTTTTATAGGCCACATTATCAATGAGCCTTATTTCGCCTAAAGTGGCCGCAGCAAGCAAACGGCCATCTAATACTTCAATATAGTCAACATCAAATCCCATGTTTTCCAAATGCAATTTCATTTGCGTTATGCTTATATCAGACGATATTGTTTTATAAAGCTCTACAGCTTTTACACGTTGCTCTTGATTGAGGCGTAAGTTTCTTGAGCTCATGGCCAATCCATCTTCTTCTCTTATAATTGGGCAGCCAATGACTTTAATGTCAAGAAAGAATGCCTTGACCATTCCCTTAATTAGCGACAATTGTTGATGATCTTTTTGACCAAAATAAGCTTTTGTTGGTTTGACGATATTGAATAACTTCATGACTACTGAGAGCACGCCATCAAAATGCCCATCCCTGTGAGCACCACATAATTTTTTACTGACCAATTTTTCTTGAACTTTATAGCGGTAATCATCAGGATACATCTGCTGATAATTTGGTAAGAAAACAGCATCAACTTGTGCTTCTTTTAACAACGCTAAATCTTTATCCAAAGTATTTGGATAGTTGGTCAGGTCTGCATCATTGTCAAATTGTGTCGCATTGATATAAATACTGACAACTGTCATATTATTCTCATTGACCGAACGATTGACCAGTGACAAGTGCCCTTGATGTAATGCTCCCATTGTTGGCACAAATCCGATGTTGTTAACGTTTAGAGATTTCCTGTAATGTCTGTAATCATTAAGGTCAGTGATGACTTTCATTTATAGCTCTCTTCCTCACTTGGAAAGTTTTGTGATTTAACATCTGCATTGTACTGGTTAAAGGCCTGTAAAAACAACTGTTCAGCATTTAAATATTTACGCACAAATTTGGGAGAAAAATCTGAAGACATGCCTAACATATCATTAATCACCAGCACTTGACCATCCACGTTTTTTCCAGCACCAATACCAATGGTGATGATATCTAGTGAATCGGTAATTTTTTTTGCTAAATCATTGGGTATACATTCCAGCACTACTGAGAAACAACCGGCATCTTGTATGGCTTTTGCTTCTTTTATAATCATTGCTTGATCTTCTTCGTCTTTGCCTTGCACTTTGTAGCCGCCAAGTACATTAACCGATTGCGGTGTTAAGCCTAAGTGACCCATGACAGGAACACCTGAATGAACGATGTGTTCGATGATTTTTTCATTGCCAATGAGGCCTTCCAGTTTGATGGCATGAGCACCTGCCTTCATTAATATTTCAACCGATTCCATCGTTGAATCTAATGATTTTCTATAGGATAAAAACGGCATGTCGGCTACGATGAATTTATCAGGCGCGCCTTTGACTACTGCAGCCACATGATCAGCCATGGTTTTCACATCAATGGGCAGAGTTGACTGATGGCCATGCATGACCATGGCTGCTGAATCTCCAACCAGTATCATTTCAACATCTGATTGATTGATAATTTTGGCATTGGAGTAATCATAACAGGTCAGCATGGACAACTTTTGCTTGTTGTGCTTGTGTTGAATGATTTGATTAATATTCATTTTCGATTCTCCTTAATTGATAAGATTGTTTTGTTAAATCAATAAAGGTCTGATAAATGGGTTCCAGTGGATTATTCTTTAACGACTGTAAGTTTTTCTTTACGGTTGTAAAATCGTTGCGTTGCAAGGGGCCTGTAGCAGCTTGTTCAGGGTTGTTGATGAAATTTTTGGTATTTTGCAGAAGATAGGGAAACAAAATATCAACTGGTAGGTTTAGCTCTTCTGACATTTGGTGACTAGTGTGTTGCATCAGCGTTTGAGTAAAGTTACCTGCAATTACACACAGAGCGTGATAATAAGCACGATCATGATTACTTACGTGGTGGACTGTGTTTGGTAATTGTGGAAATAATTCTTTGAAGCTGTGGGCATTATCGCAAATAAATGGGATCTTATAATAAGTCGAATCATCATAAAGTTTCTCTGAAAATGTCATCAAAGGATGACAGCCAATGACTGAGTCCAATACCAACGAACCAGAAAAGTGTATCAATGATTTAGTGTGTAAAAAATGGTGTGCTTTTACGAAACACTCTATTGCGCCATCAGTGATCATCAACAGTATATGATCAGAGTTTTTGATCTTGCGTTTTAGGTGATGGAGGGGCTGCTTGCGATGCCAGCAATTGAAATCAATATCTAACCGTTCAAAATAATGAACAAAGTGTTTAGCAAGTTTGCCATTGCCAATGATGGTGTACTTTTTTTTGGGTACCTGTCGATGCATAGATCAAGTCCTCATGTATTTGTTTTATATAAAAATAATGTTTAAAAGTCACTGTTCTAAAGAGAATCAATGCTCAATAATGATTATAGTGCCTACAGATGAATATTCAATGAATAAATGATTAAAAAAGTAACTAATAATGTATTATCTGGGTTATTTTCGGATAAAATGGCTGTTTTATTTTAACAATAATCAGGGGATAATAATGCGTATAGGCATACCTAAAGAAACAAAAACACTCGAAGGACGAGTTGCGCTTGTTCCTGCTGCGGCTGCGGATTTGGTCAAAGCGGGTCATGAAGTCTATATAGAAACCAGTTCCGGTATTAAAAGTGGTTTCAGTGATGAAGATTACAAAAGTGTTGGTGTAAAAATTGCCAAAGATGCTAAAGAACTATATGAGCGAGGTGAAATGATTGTTAAAGTCAAAGAACCGATTGCTGGCGACTTGAAATATTTAAGAAAAGACCATTTGTTGTTTTGTTATTTACATCTGGCAGCTGAACCTGAGCTCACTCAAGCTTTGTTAAATATTGGTCTGACTGGGATAGCTTTTGAAACAGTTGAAGAGGTTGATGGATCTTTACCATTGTTAGCTCCGATGAGTATTATTGCTGGAATGATTGCTACACAGGTGGGTACGCATTTATTGCATCAGCCGTCTGGAGGTAAAGGTGTATTACTGGGCGGGCTTCCTTCAACTGAACGCGGTAAAGTTGTTGTTTTGGGTGCAGGAGCAGCTGGTGGTAATTCAGCGGCATTGGCTGCCAAAGGTGGCGCCAATGTGGTAGTCTTTGATAAAAGACAAGATCGATTGGCTGAAATGATGGCCCTTGGCCCTAATGTGACCGCTTTGTATCCTTATGAAGAAACTGTTGCCAAAGAAGTTTCCAATGCTGATTTAGTGGTTGGCGCTGTTTTGGTTACTGGAGCGAAAGCCCCGCATGTCATATCTGAAGAAATGGTCAAAGGCATGCAAGATGGTTCTGTAATTGCTGATATTTCTGTTGATCAAGGGGGGTGTGTAGAAACGACTCGTCCAACGACTTGGGAAAACCCCACATATGTTGAACATGGTGTAATTCATTTTTCAGTAACTAATATGCCTGGTTCTGTACCAAGAACATCTACGCAGGCGATTTCAGCTGCAATTTTACCGTATGTACAAAGGTTGGCCCAAGATGGATGGAAATCTGTTGACTCATTGGCCAAAGGCATTAATGTTGAAGCAGGTAAAATTGTTCATCCAGCACTTCTTTAAAGTATATTATTTATGAGTAAACCAAGGGTATCAGGCCACATTCGTAATAGAGTCAGAGAAAGTTTGTTTTTTCTCATCATTCCATTGGCTATTTATGTCTTGATATCCTTGTTGAGTTATCATCAAGATGATTCAGGTCCCTTTTCAGCATCGGACAACGAGGCCGTTAATAATTATGGTGGTTCAAGCGGAGCTTTTATCGCTGATATATTACTTAATATTATTGGGTATTTGGCCTATATTATTCCTTTCGGCTTGGTTTTTGTTGGGTGGAGGGTCTATAAGAATCAAGAAGTAGACGAATCCATCAGTTGGTTAGATACAGGGATTAAAATGGGTGGCTTCATTTCTGCTTTATTATCAGGCTGTGCATTGGCCTATAAATACATTTACACACATGAAGCTATTTTTACTGGTGGTGGGATCGTCGGTGAAGTAGTCGGTAGCACTTTATTCTTAAGCTTGGGTACTGTTGGGGCAACGATCATTCTTTGTGCAATATTTTTAGCTGGTACGACATTGTTTACGGGCATGTCATGGATACAATTTGCTGATTTAGTGGGAGAGTGGACATTACAGTTTTTTGATTGGTTAGGCGATAAGATGGAAGAGTTTAAAGATTGGCGGCTGGGTAAAAAGGCCAAATCTGACCGTCAAGAAATCAGAAAAATTGATGCAGAAATCCAACAAACTCGTGAACCTCGAGTTATTGAGCCGGTATTTATACCTCAGAAAAAAGAAAGCAAACGTGTAGTTAAAGACAGACAAGGTCAACTTTTTGATACGTTGCCAGCTGGAAAATTTCCACCGTTGACATTACTTGATGACCCCAAAGCGCAAGTATCTGGTTATTCAGAGGAAGAGCTGGAAGTATTATCTCGTCAAGTGGAATTAAAACTGGCAGATTTTAAGGTTAAAGTAAAAGTGATTGGGGTGTTGCCTGGACCTGTGGTGACACGTTTTGAGTTGGAACCTGCTGCTGGAGTTAAAGTCAGTCAAGTCGTCAATTTAGCAAAAGATTTGTCACGTGGATTATCTGTTATCAGTGTTCGTATTGTTGATGTGATTCCGGGAAAACCTTATATTGGTTTGGAAATACCCAACACTAATAGAGAAATTGTGTATTTGAGCGAGATTTTACGGTCTGTAGAATATGACAAGTCAAGATCGCCATTGACTTTGGGTTTGGGCAAAAGCATATCTGGACGTCCTGTTGTAGTGGATATAGCGAAAATGCCTCATATACTTGTTGCAGGAACAACTGGTTCAGGTAAATCAGTTGCTGTTAACTCAATGATTGTTAGTTTGCTATACAAGGCAACCCCTGATGAAGTAAAAATGATCATGGTTGATCCTAAAATGTTAGAATTATCAGTATATGAAGGGATTCCTCATCTGTTGGCACCTGTGGTAACTGATATGAAAGAGGCTTCCAATGCCCTGCGTTGGTGTGTGGCAGAAATGGAGCGTCGTTATAAGTTAATGGCAGCTGTTGGTGTGAGAAACTTAGCTGGGTTTAATCGTAAAGTCAAAAAAGGCATAGAAGATGAAGAACCGTTACTCGATCCCTTGTTTAAACCTGATGCCTTAATTCCTGGGCAGAAACCGCCAGAATTAGAAAAATTACCATATATTGTCATTGTCATCGATGAATTTGCTGACATGATGATGATTGTGGGCAAAAAAGTTGAAGAGCTGATCGCCCGTTTGGCGCAAAAAGCTCGGGCCGCTGGTGTGCATTTGGTATTGGCCACACAAAGGCCATCAGTCGATGTGATTACTGGTTTAATTAAAGCCAATATTCCAACCAGAGTGGCGTTTCAAGTGTCTTCTAAAATTGATTCGAGAACCATATTAGATCAAGGTGGTGCAGAGCAATTGCTTGGTCATGGTGATATGTTATATCTGCCTCCAGGCAAAGCCATTCCTGAGAGGGTGCATGGCGCATTTGTAGATGATCATGAGGTGCATGGCATTGTCAATTATCTGACCAAACATTATGAAGCAGATTATCAACAAGGCATTCTTGATGAAGTACAAATGACTGATGATGGTCAAGAGTTGAGTGCAACTGGTATACCTCAAGCACCAGAAAGTGATGTCGATGAATTATACGATAAAGCTGTATTTGTTGTGACAGAGAGCCGTAAAGCATCTATATCATATGTTCAAAGAAGGTTGCGAGTCGGTTATAACCGTGCAGCAACGATAGTAGAGCAGCTTGAAGAAAATGGAGTGGTCAGTGCGGCTGCTCACAATGGTGCCAGAGAAGTATTGGCTCCTGCACCCATCTCGACCGATTAATATAAAACCAAGACATCCTTGTCTTTTAAATTCTGTTTAACTGCCCTTAATACTGATCTTTTATTTATATTTTTGCTGCAGTTAATACACCCTGTTTGATTGCCCGTTTGGCATCCAGCTCCCCGGCATATTCTGCTCCGCCAATGAGGTGGCATGATTTTTTGTCCTTCAATTTCTCATATAGTTCGTTGACTGATAATTGTCCAGCACAGATGATGACGTTATCTACCTCAAGTACTTCTCTTTTTTCTTCCTCTGTGCCTTTTTTCAAGATGATGTGAAGTCCTTGATCGTCAATTTTTTCATAATTGCACCCTGCGATGGTTTTAACACCGCGTTTTTTTAAGGCCATTCTGTGTATCCATCCTGTGGTTTTGCCCAAGCCTTTGCCTGGTTTGCCTGTTTTCCTTTGCAATAAATATATCTCTCTGATGCTCTTTGAGTGTTGAGGTTTGGTCAGTCCTCCTTCAGTTTCAATATTCATATCAATACCCCATTCTTTGCAGAAGGCTTGGGCATTGCTATACACATCATCATCGGTATCTTTGAGTGCATGATCATCAGATAAGAATTCAGCGACATCAAAACCAATGCCGCCTGCTCCGACGATGGCAACTCTTTTACCAGCATGTTTTTCTTTTTTGATTAATTCATTATAGATGATGACTTTTTCATGGTCGATGCCATCAATCTCTGGCACACGTGGTTTGACACCTGTGGCTATAATGATTTCATCAAAAGCGGATAATTGATCAGCATTGTTTGTGTTATTTTCCAAGTCAATGGTGGTGTTTAATTGTACATTGACTTTATGTTTCTTAAATTGGGCTTTGAAGTATCTTATGGTCTTGAAAAATTCATCTTTACCCGGGATATTAGCTGCCAGATTGAATTGCCCACCAAGCTTATCAGCGGCCTCAAAGAGCGTCACATTATGTCCGCGTTCTGCCAGCGTTTTTGCACAAGACATGCCCGCAGGGCCGCCACCAATTACTGCACAAGATTTGACTTTTGTGGCTTTTTTAATGGTGTATTCTGTTTCATAACAAGCCAGTGGATTGACCAGACAAGTGGCTCTCTTGTTTTTAAATACATGATCCAAACAGGCTTGGTTGCAGCCGATACATGTGTTGATCTCATCAGATTTATTAGCGATGGCTTTTCTAACAAAATGGGCATCAGCTAACAATGGTCTGGCCATTGAGACCATGTCAATATTATTTGTCGCCAGAATTTGTTCAGCAACCTCTGGTGTATTAATTCTATTGGTGGTTATCAATGGTATGCTGACGTGAGGGCGCATTTTTTCTGTCACCCAGCTGAATGCAGCCGGTGGTACACAGGTTGCAATGGTTGGAATTCGAGCTTCGTGCCATCCAATACCGGTATTAATGATGCTGACCCCAAGTAGTTCCAATTCTTTGGCCAATCTGACTACCTCATCCCAAGTGCTGCCTTGATTGACTAAATCAAGCATGGACAATCGAAATATTATGATGAAATTTTTGCCAACAGCAGCGCGGGTCTTTTCAACAATTTCTTTGGCAAATCGTGTGCGGCTATCATAATTGTCTCCCCACTGGTCTTTTCTGTTATTTGTTTTCTTGGCTAAAAATTGATTGATCAAATATCCTTCAGAACCCATGATTTCAATGCCATCATACCCTGCATCTTGTGATAATTTTGCTGTGTTCACAAATGCTGCGATTTGTTTGTCAATGTCCTTGACAGACATGGCTTTGGGTTTAAATGGCGTGATTGGTGATTTTATTCCAGAGGGTGAGACAATAAAAGGATGGTATCCATATCTGCCTGTATGCAAAATTTGCATGCAAATTTTACCATCTGCCTTGTGAACCGCTTCGGTAACAATTTTATGCCTTTTTGTCTGAAAACGGTATTTGAGAAAACCGGATAAAGGCCCCGTCCACCCTCGAATGTTTGGGCTGATGCCTCCTGTTACCATTAATCCCACTTGTCCTTCTGCTCTCTGAGCAAAGTATGTGGCTAATTTTTGATAGTGTTTGGCTCGATCTTCGAGACCAGTATGCATTGAGCCCATCAAGACTCGATTTTTGATGGTGGTAAAACCTAAATCTAAAGGTTTTAATAAATGTGGATATTTATTCATGATTTATTTCCGATAATATTTTTTCCATACTGTTGCGTATGGACTGCCAACGCTTATTGTGCCAGAACGGAGTCTTTTGTGAAAGATTTGATTGGCCTTTTAATTGGGGAAATCTCATTTTTGGTTGATTCTCAGGCAATTTTGCCAGTAATTCTTGAGTCAATTCGATGGTGCAAGCCAATGCTATGTCAACCCCCGCATCTAAACACGCTTGATATCTTGCGTGTACATCTCCAACACAATCAGCTGCTTTCATGCCGAGATCATCAGAAATTATTATGCCTGTGAAACCATATTTTTGTCTTAAAATGGTTTCACACCACAATGGTGAATAGCCAGCGGCCATATCGCAAATTTGTGGATAAATGACATGCGACATCATTACAGCGTCTACCAGCTTGTTGCCAATGTTGTGAATGAATGGCTTTAAGTCTAATGATTCTATGCAATTAAAGTCGCGTTCATCAATTGGTAAATCAAAGTGAGAGTCTGCAACGACTGTTCCATGACCAGGAAAATGTTTGGCCGTGGTTTTCATGCCAGCATCTTGCATCGCTCTACAATAAAACTCTGCCAAAACAGTGACTTCTTCGGGATCGTGTGAAAATGCACGATCGCCTATAACATTGCTGCCATTATCAATGTCAAATACTGGTGCAAAACTCAAGTCAATGTTGATCGAAAGTAATTCGCTTGCCATCATCCATGCATGTACATGCGCAAAAGATTTTGCCAAGTCTGGGTTGTCTTTATAACATTTGCTGATGTCTAATAAAGGGGGGAGTTGGCTGAAAGGTTCACTGAATCTGATTACCCTGCCACCTTCTTGATCGACACAAATGAGAAAGTCTTCGCCAAATAATTGTTTGATATGGTTAACAAGCTCAACCAATTGCTGGTAATTTTCATAATTGCGTTTAAAAAGAATTACACCACAGACCAAGGGATGGCTGAGCGTTGTTATTTCTGATGTTGTCAGTGTAATGGAGGATATTCCACAAATAATTGCTGTCATTAAAAGTTATGCGTAAAAAGTGTTATTCTAACCCGAAAAGATCGAATACTTCATCATAGAATTCTGTAAATAGTAAAAACGATTGGTTCAGAATGAAAAGATAAAACGCATATTACGTTCGAATAATATTGAGGAATCAGAGTAGTGAGAGGCTTCTACAATGAGAATAAATGCCTCTCAATAGAAGGTCTGTTATTTTAAGCTGGCAAAATAAGCGGCCAGGTTTGCGGCATCTTCATCACTGAGTCCTGCAACCATTGGAGACATGGAAGGGTCCTTTCTCACCCCATCTCTGAAGTCTTTTATTTGTTTTAATAAATAAATCTCGTTTTGTCCAGCCAGATTTGGCCACATTGGATTGGTTGCAATACCATTTATGCCATGACAGGCAGCACAAACAACAGCTTTTGTTTTACCTGCAGCCACATCAGCCGATAAAACTTGAAAACTGGTGATGTTTGTTGCCAGAATGAATCCTAAAGTTATCAGTTTTTTCATGATTAAATACCTATTGGTGTTAATGAAATATAAAACATCTGTGTATCATATATGGAGTGAAAATATGAATTTTACAAGAAAATTAAAAGAAACTAGCTGAAAATTTCTGATTATTTATAGCCCTTGTTGTGTGTGATTTTTTACCATGATAATTGATGTTTAATACTCTATTTTTTGGTTGTTTTCTGACCACAGTTCAAATGCTTTAATGGCTTCATCATTAAGCATTTGTTGCATTTTCAATTTTCTTTCAGGCAATGGTACATCAAGTTCATCATATATAAACTGATCATCAAAATTGATTTTTGCAGCATCGACTTTGGTGTTGCCAAAGTAAACGGCTTTGGGTCTGGCCCAATATATCGCACCCAAGCACATTGGGCACGGTTCGCATGAAGTGTAAATTTCACAATCATCCAATTGGAAAGTATCAAGGTTTTTACATGCATTGCGTATTGCTACCATTTCAGCATGTGCAGTAGGATCATTGTCGCTGGTGACACAGTTGGCTCCTGTAGCAATGATTTCATTGTTTTTGACAATGACCGCACCAAAAGGGCCGCCTTTATTGTTTTTGACATTGTCAATGGAAAGCTCGATGGCTTTCCGCATAAATTCTTTATTCATTAGTAATGGTTCTATTTTGTTTGGTGAGTATTTGTTTAATCTAATTGTTTTTAGCCTAAGAATGCATGATTTAGTAAGTTTATAGGTATTGAGTGGATAAATCATCCAGTATTTCTCGGTCCTTATCAGTCAAAAAGGGGGCAACCATGCGCATAACATGGAAAATGCCATGTGATAGCTTTTTCTCCTCATCATAATCGTCATCATAAATAGCAATCGAGTAGTTTAACCAAAAGGTTGCACTCAATGCAATTTGATCCGCCAAAGATGCAATGGTTTGTTGATCAGCATTGAGCGATCCTTGTTGCGACAGTTCATTCATGATATTCAATGCTGTTTGTGACTTCAGTGCTAAGATATGACGAAAGTGCCTTTTTAAGAAATCAATGCGTCCCATTAATTGTATGAGGTTTCGATATAAAAAACGGTATTCAGCAATGACCTCAAAAATCATATGCAAATAAAACCACATATCCTCCATAGAAGTATAATTGATGTCCTTTTGTGTCAGTACCTGTTTGATTTTTTTTTCATAATTGAGGAATATTTGCCAAATAATATCATCCTTGGAACGATAGTGATAATACAAGTTACCGGGTGAGATGTCCATCTCATCAGCAATGTGATTGGTTGTGACATTTGGCTCACCTTCTTCATTGAACAATCGTAAGGCGGTTTGAATGATGCGTTCCTTGGTTTTCATGAGATGGTTGTTTTATGAAAGCAACTTGGAAACTTCATCTACATATTTTTGCATGGCATCTTCTTGTGATGTCCCTTTTAGTGACTCCCATGCTTCATATTTGCTGGCTCCAACAAAATCAAAGAAACCTGGTTTGTCACCATGAACATCGCCCTCAGTTCCTTGTTTATAATAGGAGTATAGTGTCAAAAGAACATCATTACTTGGCTTTTCTGACAGCGTTTTTATGTCTTTTTGTGCTTTTTCAAACAGTTGTTTTAAATTACTCATGCTTAATTTCCAGAATTTCTTAAAAATTTTATTTTGACATGTATAATATCAATCGTCAATCATAAAAAAAATAAGGGTAATCATTATGGCATATTTTGTAACGGGAGCAACAGGATTTATTGGTTCTCATCTTTTACCAAAGTTATTGGATCGCAAGGGCAAAATCTATGTTTTGGTCAGGTCTGGATCTAAAAAGAAGCTTAAAGAACTCTTGGAAAGTATCAATGCACCAAAAAATAGAGTGATTGCAATCACAGGTGATCTGACTAAGAAAGACCTTGGGGTGAGCAAAAAAAACCGAGAGGAACTCAATGGAAACATACGTCATATGTTTCACTTGGCTGCATTATATGATTTAAAAGCCAGTTATGATGAGCAAGAATCTGCAAATATTGATGGAACCAGAAATGCAATAGGTTTTGCTGAAAGTGTTAATGCCAAATGTTTTCATCACACTTCATCAATTGCTGCGGCTGGTTTATACAATGGCGTTTTTAGGGAAGATATGTTTGATGAAGCCGAAGGACTCGATAACCCCTATTTTAAAACCAAGCATGAATCTGAAGGAATCGTGCGCAGAGAATGTAAAGTACCTTTCCAAATATATCGACCTGCCATTGTCATTGGTCATTCGGAAACTGGTGAAATCGACAAGATTGATGGTCCGTATTATTTCTTTAAATTGATTCAGAAAATGCGCAAAATGATGCCGAGCTGGATGCCAACACTGGGTCTGGAAGGCGGGCGTTTAAATATGGTTCCTGTAGACTATGTTGTCAATGCCATGGATCATATTGCTCACTGTAAAGGTCAACACGGTAAGTGTTTTCATTTGACAGATCCTAAGCCAAGGAAAATCGGCCAAGTATTGAACATATTCTCTCATGCTGCTCACGCACCACAAATGACCATGCGCATTGATGCCAGAATTTTTAATTTTATTCCTGGTGCCATTAAGCAAGGTTTGATGATGTTGTCACCAATTCGCCGGATTCGCTCTCAAGTGATGAATGAACTGGGTATTCCTCCTGGTGTGTTGAGTTTTATTAACTATCCTACTCGGTTTGATAATCGTGAAACAGCCAAGTTGTTAAAAGGAACAAAAATTGCTGTACCTGATTTGAAAAAGTATGCATGGAGATTGTGGGATTACTGGGAGAGAAACCTGGATCCTGATTTGTTTATTGACCACAGCTTAAGAGGCCGTGTCAATGGTAAAAAAGTAATGGTAACAGGCGCTTCATCTGGTATTGGAAAGGCGACCGCTATTATGTTGGGGCGTGCTGGTGCTCATGTGGTTATGGTGGCTCGGGGCAAAGAAAAATTATTGGAAGTCGAAGAAATTATTAAGAAAGAAGGTGGAACAACCTCATTGTATACATGTGATTTGTCCAGTATGGATTCTGCAGATGAATTGATAACCAATGTTAAAAATGACCTTGGTTCAATAGATATTTTGGTCAATAATGCAGGGCGTTCTATACGCCGTTCAATTGCTTTAAGCTACGACCGTTTTCACGACTTTGAAAGAACCATGCAATTGAATTATTTTGGGTGCTTGCGTCTTATTATGGGCTTTCTTCCTGGTATGACAGAAAAGAAAAAAGGTCAGGTGATAAATATTTCTTCTATTGGTGTGTTGACCAATGCACCACGTTTTTCAGCCTATGTGTCTTCAAAAGCTGCATTAGATGCTTTTTCTAGATGTGCCGCAGCTGAATTTAATGATTCTAATGTGGCCTTTACTACCATCAATATGCCTTTGGTGAAAACACCAATGATTGCGCCAACTAAAATGTATGATAATGTACCTACCATTTCTCCAGAACAAGCGGCTGATATGGTTAAAGATGCCATCATCAGAAGACCGCAACGTATTGCAACAAGGTTAGGTGTGTTTGCTCAAGTTATGCATGCTTTGGCTCCAAAATCGATGGAAGTGGTTATGAATACGGCTTTCAATATGTTTCCTGATTCTGCTGCTGCCCAGGGTAAAGAGCCCAGTGGACGCACAACATCTCCAGAGCAAATTGCATTTGCAAGCCTTATGCAGGGCGTACACTGGTAAAATTCTTTGCTTGTATTTATTGGGGCTCACATGGTGTGGGCCTCAATACAGCTCAATTCATATTCACTGTTTATACCATGACACATAATGACTGTGTTGATCAGTGCTTTGTCTAATTTTGTTAAATTGCTGAACTATTTAACACTTTATAAACAATACTTATTATAATATTCCATTGTTAATTTTTTGGAGCACAATTAAATGCTAGAAATCGTGAGTTCTGGTGGGTTAGTCATGATCTTTATCTTGATATTAATGACGCTTGCAATGATGATTGTTGGAGAACGATTTTGGTCTTTAAGGGATAAAGATGTGATTCCTTCGGACTTGAAAGATCAAGTCATTAAATGGTCAAAGTCCAAGCATTTAGATGCGAGCCATATCGATAAATTAGAGTCAAACTCTCCTTTAGGTTATGTCATGTCGTCTGCATTAAGGAATAGGGATTTGCCCAGGGAAGCCATCGTTGAAACGGTTGAAGATGCTGGTAGACACGCTATTCATAAAATGGAAAAACCATTGAACTGGTTGTCTGTAATTGCTGAAGTATCACCTTTATTGGGTTTATTGGGTACCGTCATTGGTATGATTAAAGTTTTTGCAGCCATTAATGCCAATGGTGTCGGTGATGCTGCGCATCTGGCCTCTGGTATTTCTCAAGCATTGATAACCACAGCAGCGGGCTTGGTCGTTGCCATACCTGCCATGTTGTTCCATCGCCATTTCAAAACTAAAATCATTGATCAAAGTATCATCATTGAAAAGCAAGTGATGGATTTAATTGATGCCATTAGTTCGTCTAAAAAGTAACGCATTATGAAATTTACTGAAGACAATAAACAAGGACCCAGACTTAATATGACATCATTGATTGATGTGGTATTTTTGTTATTGATATTCTTTATGGTAACAACGACGTTCGAAAAACAAGCTAAGTTAAAAATTCAATTGCCAGAAGCTACAGAAAAAACGCAAACCGGTAGTCCAGAACAAATTGTTGTCTCAATCAACCAAAAGGGCAGCATTTATCTCAATAATAATGAATTGATTAATTCTCAATATGATGTGATTGCCAATGGATTGAAAGGTATGATTGATGATGGGGAAATTCCAGCGGTAGTGATCAGGGCGGATGCAAATGCTGCTCACAAACATGTGGTAACTGTTATGGATGTATTGGCTGATCTGGGCTTTACCAGTGTATCGATAGCCACAACGCCATCTGAATAATAGATGTCTGCTGAACAGCAAAAAACTTCATTCAGTCGTGTATGGCATTATGCAAAGCCATATAAGTTAGTTATGTCGATAGCAATTTTTGGAGTGATGTTGGATGCCATCATTCAAGGTGCTTTCATGTTGGTCTTTGAGTACATGATTGATGGTGCTTTTGGTGCGCATGATAAAAACATTATTCGTTTGTTACCATGGGTAATAGTGGTCATGTTTTTTATCCGAGGAGTCGGCAGTTATTTGAGTACATATGGATTGAACTGGGTTGGCAGAAAAGTGATAGCTGACTTACGGCAATTGGTTTTTGCCAAGTATTTAACATTACCTACGTCTTTTTTTGATCGAGAATCTTCTGCAAGCTTAATAGCAAAAATGACCTTTGATATTGAGATGATGGCCATGGGCGTTTCAACCACTGTTGTGACCATTGTGCGTGATGTGTTAACTTTGGTTGCTTTAATTGGGGTGATGTTTTATCAAAGTGTCTCTTTGACTGTTGTGGTTTTTGTATTGGTTCCAATTGTGGGTGCGATCATAGCTTTTGTGAATAAACGCTTCAGAAAAATCAGCCATCGCATTCAAAATTCAATCAGTGGTGTGAGTGAAGTGGTTGAAGAGGTGGTTAAGGGTCAGAAAGTGGTCAGGGTATTCTCTGGTCAGGAAGACGAAGCACGGCGTTTTTTTACTGTCAATAATAAAAATCGCTACCTTAATATGAGGGTGATTTCAATTCGGGCCCTGTCATCTGCGACTGTACAGATATTGACTGCCTGTGCATTGGCGGTAATCATCTATTTTGCAACCGTCCCCAGTGCCATTGAGGCTTGGACTGGGGGGAAATTTATGTCTTTTATTGGCGCCATGATGGCCATGTTAGCGCCCTTAAAAAGGTTGGCAGATTCAAGTGCGACCATTCAAAAAACATTAGCAGCCGCTGACAGTGTATTTTTTATTCTTGATCAAAACTCAGAGGTTGACAGCGGGAAAATATCTTTACAGGCCGATGAAATTTCGTTGAAATTTGACAATTTGTCGTTCAGTTATCAAGATGGAACTCAAGCATTATTAGGTATCAATTTGGCTATCGAGTCAGGTAAAACAGTGGCTTTTGTTGGAGAATCAGGGGGTGGTAAAAGTACATTGGTTAATCTGGTGCCAAGATTTTATACCCATAATAGTGGAATGTTATTAATCAATGGTGCAGACATCAATGAATACAGCCTGGACAGTATTCGGGAACATATCGCATTTGTTGATCAGAATGTGGTTTTATTCAACGATACTGTTGCCAATAATATTGCATATGGCCACGCCGGTTCAGTGGATTTTTCGGCCGTAAAAAATGCAGCACATCAAGCCAATGCATTAGAGTTTATTGAACAGTTACCCGATGGATTTGATACAATGTTAGGCGAAAATGGGACGCGCTTGTCTGGTGGTCAACGTCAAAGAATTGCAATTGCCAGAGCCATTTTCAAAGATGCGCCTTTGCTAATATTGGATGAGGCGACATCTGCTTTGGACTCGGAATCTGAGAAAAGTATTCAAGCTGCGCTGGAAAAAGTCATGATTGGAAGAACAACCCTGGTGATTGCTCACCGTTTATCAACCATTGAAAAAGCAGATTTGGTGGTGGTTATGTCCCAAGGTGGAATCGCTGAAAAGGGGACTCATCTTGATTTGCTTGCACAGAATGGCATTTATCATAATTTACATAAAATTCAAGTATCATCTACTTAAATTATGTCAGGTACACAACAAGAAAAACTGAACAAAATTTGGTATAAAGGTGCCAAAGCACCGTTCAATTATACTGTTTTGTCCCAACTATTTGCTGGCCTATCAGCTTTTAGACGCAAATTATATGACATGGGTATATTGAAATCTCACCGCATCAAATGCCCAGTAATAATAGTTGGCAACATCTCAGTTGGTGGGGTAGGTAAAACACCATTTACCATTTGGCTCGTGAATCAACTTCAAGCCAGTGGTTTAAAAGTTGGCGTTGTATCACGAGGCTATGGCGGCAAGCGAGAGCATGAACCACTATTGGTTATTCCTCAAACATCGGCAAAGGCCAGTGGTGATGAAGCATTATTGATAGCAAAAAATACAGGGGCGCCGGTTTTTGTAGGGAAAAATCGAGTCAAGGCAGCCACCAAACTTTTGGCTGATTATCGTGTCAATGTCATTATAGCTGATGATGGTATGCAACATTATGCTTTGCAGCGCGATTTAGAAATTGCCTTAATTGATGCAAAATATGGTTTAGGTAATGAAAAGCTACTGCCTTTGGGGCCTTTGCGTGAAAAAAAACAGCGATTAGAAACGGTTGATATGGTCATTTATAAAGGTAAAATGCCTGGACATCACTATTTTGAGTATCAGCCATTCATGGTTTATGAATTGGGTCATATCAAAAATCAAAAGCCACTTGAATCTTTTAGAAATCAACACATCAATGCCATCGCGGGCATTGCGCATCCCGAAAGTTTTTTTAATATGCTCTCTGAGCAAGGTTTGGCAATAATAAAGAATCCAATGGCAGATCATGAAAAACTCACAGAAAAGCATTTTCAGTTTGATAACGATTATCCTGTTTTTATTACAGAAAAAGATGCCGTTAAATGTGAAACTTTGAAATTAGAAAATGTGTGGGTTGTGGTATTAAAGTTAGTGGTAAAATCTGAAACAAAAAATCAAGTATTACAAATGGTCAAGAGTAAAATCGAATGAATTCTGATGTTGTTATTTGTTTACCTGCCCGTTACCAATCCAGTCGATTGCCAGGTAAACCGCTGCTAGATATTGCAGGTAAACCCTTAATTTTGTGGGCATTAGAATCAGCTGCGCAAATTAATGCTAAGCAAATGATTGTCGCCACAGATGATCAGCGCATCATGGATTTAGTGAAAAAGTCTGGTTATCATGCGGTCATGACATCAACTCATCATCATTCTGGTACAGATAGAATTGCGGAGGTGGCGAATGTTTTGGCGTGGTCAGATGATACGATCGTGTTGAATTACCAAGGTGATGAGCCGATGACTCCAAAAGTTAATATTGAGCAGCTTATTGTGGCGCTTAAAGACAATCCAGAAGCATCCATCGCAACGTTATATCAGTCAATCAACTGTTATGATGATTTGATAAATCCTAATAACGTAAAATTAGTGACAGATGACAATGACTACGCACTCTATTTTTCTCGAGCAGCAGTTCCTTATTCACGGCAATATTTTTCACAGCAGCAATTAGATTCATCGATCAATTATAAACATCATATTGGTTTATATGCTTATCGAGCTGGTTTTCTTAAAAATTTTTCACAACTTGCGCCGTCAAAGCTTGAGAATACTGAATCTTTGGAGCAGCTTCGTGCGATGTCTTGTGGCTATAAAATCATTGCAAAACGTGCCAAGCAAACCATGCCTCATGGGATTGATACCCCTGAAGACGTGATCAAGTTTGAAAAACTATTGAAAAATTAAACAGCCAATTCTCAGTATTGTTCCCATTAATTATCTGTATTGAATGTCATCAAAACACCCCTGACCAATTTGGGGTAGGGGTGTTTTTTGACGCATTGGATTATTCAAACCCATTTCTGTAGATAAGGTCTATCACTGAGACTGAGATGGTCTCAGTATCAGACAAGTCGCCATCAGTAACAATCACATCAAATGTAAAGGTGTTACCACTTTGTGCCTGAGTTGGGGTAAAACTAAAAT
>CAYGTC010000056.1:25372-27512 GCA_964352735.1 uncultured Alcanivoracaceae bacterium
ACATCAAATGTAAAGGTGTTACCACTTTGTGCCTGAGTTGGGGTAAAACTAAAATTACCAGCAGTTGAAATAGCAGCCCCAGTTGGTTGACCCGATAAACTAAAACTTAAGTTTTGACTTGGCAAATCTGGGTCACTTGCTGTTGCAGTAAAGCTTAATGTCGTCAACGCGTCTACAGATTGATTGCCTATGGTTGCTAACACAGGATTTTGATTGACCTCATTCACTGTGACTGTAATGGTTTCACTGTCAGACAAATTACCTGATCCATCATCGCTTACAATGATATCAAAAGTGAATGTTCCTGGGCCTTGTGTTTCAGTTGGGGTAAAACTAAAATCACCAGCAGCAGTAATGCTTGCGCCAGTTGGTTGACCGGATAAACTGAAACTTAAGTTCTGGTTTGGTAAGTCAGCATCATTTGCTGTTGCGGTAAAGTTTAATGTGCTTAACTCATCAACAGATTGATTGCCTATGGCCGATAGTACAGGGTTTTGATTGGCTTCATTCACTGTGACAGTAATGGTTTCACTGTCAGACAAATTACCTGGGCCATCATCAGTGACAATGACATCAAAAGTATAAGTGCCTGGCCCCTGAGCTTCAGTTGGTGTGAATGTAAAGTTACCACTGATAGTCATGCTTGCACCTGCAGGCTGACCAGAAAGGCTAAAGGACAAGCCCTGTGTCGGTACATCCGGATCTGTTGCCACTGCACTAAAGGTTAGGGTGCTTAACTCATCAATAGTTTGGTTGCCAATGGCAGCGAGTACAGGGCTCTGATTGGGGGTGTTTTCAGTGACAGTAACAGTAATGGTTTCACTGTCAGACAAATTACCTGGCCCATCATCAGTAACAATGACATCGAAAGTATAAGTGCCTGGTGCTTGAGCTTCCGTTGGGGTGAATGTAAAGTTGCCACTGACGGTTATGCTTGCACCTGCAGGTTGTCCTGAAAGACTAAAGGACAGGCCTTGAATAGGTAGATCCGAATCTGTTGCGATCGCACTGAAGCTTAAAGTGTTTAACTCATCAATAGATTGATTGCCAATGGTTCCAAGTACAGGATTTTGATTGGCTTCATTGACTGTAATAGTGATGGTTTCACTGTCGCTTAGAGTACCTATTCCATCATCAGTGACAATCACATCAAATGTATATGTGTTCGGTCCTTGAGTTTCTGTTGGTGTAAAGCTAAAGGCTCCCGCATCGGTAATACTGGCTCCGGCCGGTTGACCCAAAACGCTAAAGGTCAAGTTTTGGACTGGTGTATCAGGATCAGTCGCCGTTGCAGTAAAGTTTAAGGTGGCTAATTCATCAATTGATTGATTTCCAATAGCAGCAAGCACTGGGCTTTGATTAGAAGTGTCGGTGACATTCACTGTAATGGTTTCGGTATCAGTTAATAAACCTGTACCATTATCTGTAACGATCACATCAAAGTTATAGCTGTTCGGTCCTTGAGCTTCTGTTGGTGTAAAACTGAAATCGCCACCTGTGGTAATACTGGCTCCTGTCGGTTCTCCTGAAAGACTAAATGTCAGAGTCTGTGTAGGTAGGTCTGGGTCAGTTGCGGTAGCAGTAAAACTTAAAGTATTTAATTCTTCAATACTCTGACTGCCAATGGCATCAAGCACAGGGTTTTGATTGGTTTCATTGACGGTAACCGTGATGGTTTCACTGTCAGTTAAGGTACCTGTGCCATCATCAGTAACGATCACATCAAATGTATAGGTGTCTGGTCCTTGAGCTTCGGTTGGTGTGAAACTGAAGTTGCCACCTGTGGTTATAGTGGCGCCTGTAGGTTCTCCAGATAAACTGAATGTTAAGTTTTGCGCAGGTAAATCAGGATCGGTAGCCGTTGCTGTAAAGTTTAAAGTTGCTAATTCATCAATTGACTGATTGCCAATGGTTGCCAGCACTGGATTTAAGTTGGCCTCGGCAACGGTCACGCTAATGGTTTCACTGTCGGTTTTAACAGGTATACTGTCGTCGGAAACAATGACATCAAATGTATAAGTGCCTGGTCCTTGATTTTCAGTTGGAGTAAAACTAAAGTTGCCATCAGCAGTGATGCTTGCGCCAGTAGGTTCTCCAGATAAACTGAACACTAAATCTGCTTGTGCCGTGTCAACATCGG
>CAYGTC010000056.1:27612-31050 GCA_964352735.1 uncultured Alcanivoracaceae bacterium
GTAGGTTCTCCAGATAAACTGAACACTAAATCTGCTTGTGCCGTGTCAACATCGGTTGCGGTTGCAGTGAAATTTAAAGTGTTTAATTCATCTATATTCTGATTGCCAATACTCGCAAGTACTGGTGGTTCAGTAATGGCTGCAAGAGTTGGGTCTAAACACCACGATATTAATGCGCCACTATCGATGTTAATAAAGTCTGTTATTGTCAGTGTCCAGTTGCCTGCCAATTCTAAACTATTAAAATCAGATAATGAACCAGTTGGTTGAAAAGTTCCATTGATGGCAGTGCCTGTGGTTTCACATTGATCATCTGCAAGTGCTGCTGCACCATCATCTAAAATGGCTGAAATGTTATCTTCTGAACAATCATTGTTGCCTGGCCTGTTGATCAGTGATACTTCGGTGCCAGTACTGACATGGGTTAAGGTTATGGTTAAATCTCCAATCCAAGTGTGATTGACTTCAAGAGTTACATTTAAGTCAGCAAGAGTGCCACTGGTGGCAACTGTTAAAGTATCTATAAGAGGTGTTGTGCCTCCGTCATCAGGAATATTAACATTAGGGTTGCTACACACTGCATTACCCAGATCAATGGCTACATCAACTTGGCCTTCATCACAGAATTGAGGTGTACCATCATCGCACACTTGATAGAAAAATTGGTCACTATTGGTAAATGAGTCATCATGTTGGTAACTGAAAGTACCATCAGTGGCTAATGTAACCATGCCATTTTGTGGTTGAACCGTTGGCGTGGTGTTGACGGTGATAGTATCACTGACATCAGTATCACTGTCATTGTTTAATAAACTGGTGAAGCTGCCGACCAATGTTGTTGCTGTGCCGCCTTTAGCCACCGCAATATTATCATCACCTGCAATAGGGGCAGTATTATTATTGAGTGCACCAATTAATGCAAAAGCACCTCTGCCCATTGTGCCGGCAATCAAGCGATCAGAATTTGGATCATATGACAATTCAAAAACAGGTGTATTGGGCATGCCCGTGGCAGCGGTATTCCAATTGCTATAACCTCCAGATTGTCTGGAGAGAAAAACACCAGTATTAGTGCCTACAGCCAAGCCAGCATCTGTAGCATCAGACATAAAGGCAATGGATCTCATTTGTCCAAAGTCACTTAAAGTGCCAGTAATATTATTCCATGTTGCACCGGTATCAGTGCTGTGTAAAACACGTGAGGCTTCTATGGCAAAGGCTTCTGCAGGGTTGGCTGGGTTAATGGTGATGCCTTCAATTGTTCCTGAACTGGGTGTAAACACATGTGATAAAGCGCCAGCTGCTGTTGTTCTAACGAATATTCCATCAGCACCATCTGCTGCATTTGAACAGTCATTTATACAGCCTCCAATATATAGAATGTTCTCGTTCCCAGTGGCTCCATAGGCAATACTGTTTCTGCCAAAAGCGGTTGTTACAATGCCAGGACCAATTTCTGAAATGGTATCGCCCTGATCCAGTGATTCATAAACTGAGTTACCTCCACCGACGATTAATCGATTGCCGTTTACATTGTTGATGGCCAGCGGTGTAACAAACTGAGCGGTTAAAGCGCTGCCTGATGTGACTGATAAAGCCAAGCCTGATTGGCTTATAAAGTTATTACTTGCACCATAAACCAGACGACGGATGCCTTGTAAATTTTGAGAGCTTTGGTATCGAACTGATTGACTTGAACCAGCCAGTGATAAATTGTCAATCACCACATCGCCGCCATCACCTGAGCCAAAATTTTGCCAGGTGCTGCTGGCAAATGATTGTTGACGACTAGAGCCATTATCTTGATTGCCGCTGATAACAATAGCGGAGTTGGTATCATATGCAGTATCGTGTTGCTCATTTACCGCTAAATTACCATTGACAGAAACCCAGTCTCCTGTTGTGGTATTTGGTGAAGTATGTCGATAAACGCCTCCGTCATCGGATTCTAGTAGAGAATTATTGGCATCAAATCGCAGCTCGCGAGAATCGGCATGAGGAGCTGAGTTGCTGGCGGTGCCAGAGTGTGTCAATGGAGACCACTGTGAACCTGAAGATGCTGAAGCATCGCCACGAAATAACCGACCAGAAAAATTATTGGCGCCAATTGAGTTAGGAAAACTGGGTTCTCTGGGTTGTCTGTCACCACCAATATAAACAACAGTATCATTGGTTGGTTCAGCTGCTAAAGAACTGTGTGTTAACCCTTGTCCCCCTGGATGTATGCCTATAACTGCACCATTGGGTTCTGTTGTTTCTGGCAGATCCATATTCAGCCAACTTGTACCACCATTGCTTGAATAAAAAACGCCATCAAGGTTTCCACCGGTACAAACCATGGCAACAAAAACATTGTCGTTATTACCAACTGCTATTTCAACATGACACACGCCGTTTGTCCCTCCACTTACCATCATCGCATCCATTGTCGCGTCGCTGACTTTGCTCCAGTTAGCACCAGTATCTGTGGTTTTATAAATGCCATTAGCAAGAGCACCGGCTTCACATACGCCTCCAAAATTATGTGCGCTGGCATAAAAAGTACTGTTGTTACTGGGATCGGCAGTCAGGGCGGTGGAGGCGCCTACAGGATATCCATTGGTTGCTGTATTGAGTTGAGTCCAATTGGCTCCTGTATCGGTTGATCGAAAAACACCTATATTTGAACAAGTAAAGCTATCGGCTCTATTGACTGATGCCAATAATGTGGATCCTCTGGCTTCAACGCTGGTGATGTTTCTGGTGTCCATATCACCACCTAGTTGAGTCCATGTAGTTCCTCCATCTGTTGTTCGCATGACACCAGCTCTGCTTCCACCTGTGCTTATCAGACTGCTGAACCGTCCGAATCCAGCCACAAGCGTCTCAAATGTACCATCTGTTATATCGAATTCTATATCACTCATGGACATTGAGGGTTGATCATCGCTTTGAGCAATCCAAGTTGGGCTGGCTGCTGTTGCATTGGTGGTTTTCCATATACCGCCATTGACACTGGCGATGTATAAAATATCGTTGTCACTTGGGTGTGGGGCAATGCCATGTACGGCGCCTATAACAGGTGTATTGGGTATGCCTTCTGATTGGCCCAGTAATAAGGGCCCTGGCCCTAAAGGTTGCCATGATTGTGCATTAAGTTGTGTTAATGCAATAGCCGAAAAGATCAATGATTTACCCAAAAAGCGAGAATAGTGCTTACAACCCTTTATACCCATCTAAATACCCTAACTGTGAAAATTTTGTGTGTAATATATAAAAGAGTGAGTTGTCATTTTTTTGTAAAAATCAAAATGACAAGAACAAATTCATGTGACAATAACCTTATATTACCCCAATTCTTGGATAATTGCTTCCGGTTTTAGTTTGATATTTATGAAATTAACTTATAGAGACCTCAGCATAACTATCTGAAAATTTAAGTACAATTTGTTAAAATGA
>CAYGTC010000057.1:0-30643 GCA_964352735.1 uncultured Alcanivoracaceae bacterium
GAATAAAAACAGCAAAAACAATATGAAACAGGAGTTTCATGCATAGCCATGAAAGATTTTTTAACAATGGAACCCTTCTCATGAATTTTTTTAACCATAACTTTTTCTTAATAAGTCTACAAATACATCCGATGTGTATAAAAAATATATGAAAAGGGCACAAAATATGATTCACTCTATTGCTAAAATTGCAATAATCTCAATGATTTTATCTGTTGTGTCAGGCTGTTCAATTCAGGGCAATACAAAACATCAGGCCGCACAACAGGATAGTGCTCACACAACAATGACTGAACAAGAATTAATTGATGAATTCATGGTTTTAACAAAAAAAGCCAATTTTTGCGCAAGTAACAGTGACTGTGTGAATGTTTATCCTGAATGTCCATTGGGTTGTGGAACTCCCGTCAATAAATCTAAAGCGCTAATCGTCAAAACACAAGCCAAAAAATACCGTGCATTGATCAGTGAACTGACAAATACAGAGTGTAATTATATGTGTGTCAGTCAAGGTCCTGTGTTTTGTGTCAAAAACACTTGTCAATTTAAATGAGCATGATGACGTAAAAAAGCTTTAAGCTTTATTGAGCAAAATTTAACATTCAATATTTGTCAATCACACAGTCTGGGTCATGCATACGAATGAGACAGGGCCTTACATTGATTGTACCAATTGTTTGAACTTGCCTTTGCTCTTGCGAATATTCACAGCAACCACTTTATATTCAGGACATTTTGCATCTTTGTCGTGTTCATCTGAAGTGAGGTTGTTGACCATGATTTCTGGAAAATGAAAAGTGGTACTTAATACGCCAGGCTTAACATCTTCGGTGATGCGCGCGCGTATATCGACTTTACCACGTGGTGATGCTACACACACCATGTCTCCATCAGCAATGGCATTGCATTGGGCATCACGTGGGTTAATCAAAATGGTATCTTCTGTTAAAAGCTGAACATTGGCAGTGCGTCTGGTCATGGTGCCACAATTATAATGCTCTAACTGTCGGTTGGTGGTCAGAATATAAGGGTATTGGGCAGCGTGCTGGATGATTTCATTGCTTTCAATAAATGGCTTGAAATCAAAACGTCCCAACCCCCTTTTAAAAGATTGTTGATGAAGAATTGTGCTTTGCTCACCATTTTTTGCCACTGGCCATTGCATGCCATTTTTACCAAGTTTTGACCATGACACACCAGCAAAAAATGGCACAATTTCCGCGATTTCATCTAGTATCCACTCTGGGTCATAGTCCTTATGTACATGGCCCATTTTATTCATGATATCTATCATAATTTGACCATCGGCCTTGGTGCCAGACAATGGCGATACCACTTGATTGACCCTTTGTATGCGACGTTCGCCATTGGTAAATGTGCCGCTTTTTTCCAAAAATGATGCCGCTGGCAGTACCACGTCTGCCAATTTAGAAGTCTCAGTGATAAATAACTCTTGAACCACCAATAAATCCAAACTTTTCAGGGCCTTCATGACTTTTTGTGTATTCGGATCGGTTTGTACCACATCTTCGCCCATAATCCACAGTGCTTTTAAATCACCGGCAATGGCGGCATCAAACATTTCAGGAATTTTTAGACCAGTATCAACTGGTGAGGGTGATTGATAAAAGTCAGTATATAAACTTTGTACTTTAAGATCATCTACAGGCAAATAACCTGCTCCTTGATGCGGTTGAGCACCCATGTCGGCAGCGCCTTGTACATTGTTTTGCCCTCTAAGAGGGTTGACTCCAACCCCGGGCCTGCCAATATTGCCTGTCATCATTGCTAATTCTGCGATTTGCATGACGGCAACTGTGCCCTGTGAATGTTCGGTGACGCCCAGTCCATGAAAACTCATGGCATTATCAGCATTGGCGTAAGCCATGGCAGCTTTCTCAACTACAGTGCGATCAACGCCCGTGATCTGCTCTAATTCTTGCATGTTCAATTGCAATATTTGTTCTTTAAATGCTTCAAACCCTTCTGTTCTGTCATCAATAAATGCCTGTGCCAATGCATCATTTCGAATGATGTAGTACATCATCATATTCAAAATCGCAACATTGGTCCCAGGTCTTGGTGCCAGATGATAAGTGGCGTATCGCGCCAGTTCTGTTTTTCTTGGGTCGATGACTATGGATGTGCCAGATTTAATGGCAAATTGTTTGAGTTTGGCACCAGTAACTGGGTGTGATTCGGTGGGGTTCGCACCGATGACCATGATACAGTTGGTGTATTTGATGTCTTCAATCGAATTGGTCGCAGCACCAGTGCCATAAGTGCGTTGCATACCTAATGCTGTCGGTGAATGGCATACCCGTGCGCAGCAATCGATGTTATTGGTGCCAATAACGGTTCGAATGAATTTTTGCATCAAATAGTTTTCTTCATTGGTGCAACGTGCTGATGAAATGCCTGCTATGGATGAAGGGCTGTTATCATTTTTATACTGATGCAATTTTTTGGCAATAAAATCATAAGCCTCATCCCAAGTTGATTCAACGAGGACGCCATTTTTCTTGATCATTGGCGTGCGCAGGCGATCTTCATGATCATAAAAGCCAAAGGCATAACGGCCTTTTAGACAGGTGTGCCCTTGGTTAACTTCAGCATCAGCAACTGCCTGTATGCTGAGTATTTTATCATTGCGTGTGGCCACTTCAATATTGCATCCGACGCCACAATAGGTGCAAATGGTATTTGTTTTTTTACTGGCTTGTTGTGATTTTGACATAAATACATCTGAGATGGCGGATGTTGGGCAGGCTTGTGCACAAGCGCCGCAACTGACACAGTCTGAATCAAGAAAGCTTTGTTCATCCCCTTTAATGATGTGATTATCAAACCCTCGACCTGCCATGTTGAGTACAAATTGTCCTTGTACTTCATCACAAGCGCGAACGCAGCGATAACAGTTGATGCATTTGGATAAATCCGAGGTCATGTATGGGTGAGACAGGTCTTTTTCATAGTGTTGGTGATTGTCACCCTTAGGGTAACGTACTTCTGTGATGCCCACATTGGCAGCAACAGTTTGTAACTCACAGTTGTTATTGACTTCACAGGTCAGACATTCTAACGGATGATCTGTCAAAACCAATTCAATGATGTTTTTACGCAATTTGGTGATGTTATCACTATCAGAATAGATGTACATGCCTTCGGTTACAGGCGTATGGCAAGACGCCAAGGCTTTGGTTGCGCCATGTTTTTTTAATGCAACATCGACTGTACAAACTCGACAGGCTCCAAAAGCTTCTAATTGTGGCATATCGCACAGCGTCGGGATATCCACTTCAGCTCGCCTGGCAAAATCAAGGATGGTTTCGCCATTAACAATTGGATAGGGTGTGTCATTCAGATATGCAATCATATTCTTTTATAAGCCAGTATTTATTCATTATTATAAAGATTTTCCAGCATAAGTGGAAATATATTATCCGGAACTTTACAATCACAATTCTTTCTTAATAAACAATTTACTGTGTCCAATCATCAAATCAACAATCCATTGCACGGCATCACGCTTGAAAAATCGCTCACCCGTTTGGTTGAACATTATGGTTGGCCGAGGTTGGCCAATCGAATTAATATCAATTGTTTTAAAAAAGACCCGACAATAAAGTCATCATTGAAATTTTTACGAAAAACCGATTGGGCCAGAACAAAAGTAGAGGACTTATATGTGAGTACTTTTAATCAACCCTCTGTATGGACTTGATAAAAGTCATACATTACGTCATTGGAAAATAGGCATGGCAATCAGCGAATTTGAAATATTTAAAATTGAAAAGGCAGCACAACAGTTGTGTCAAAAGAAAAACAATAAAATGCCAACTGATCAGCTTCATATTGATTACCGACTGGATAATCAAATATTGTATATTTTTGAAGTGCGCCCCAGATGGGATAAACCCAGCGAAAAACTTGAGCTTATGGTAGCAAAATTACGTTATGTAAAAAGCTCTGGCCTATGGAAACTCTTCTGGCTTAGACAAACCATGAAATGGCAATTATACAGCTCTAGTCGTGATTTGATGGTTTTGCTCAATCAAGTAGAAGTGGATCAAAATGGTTGTTTTTGGGGTTAAAATCAATAGATAATGATGCTTGAAAAAGAGTAAGGGACTTAGTCTATGACGATCACCGTTTTATTAATAACAATGATAATGTATTGGGCAATTGGTATTTATTATGGTGGACGTATACGCCCAAGCTACAGCCATTTGACTGATACCATCAGTGAGTTGGGTGAAGCAGGTTCTTCTCATGCCATACAAGTTGGTTATGGTTTATTTTTGCCGATTGGTATTGTATTGTTTATCATTGCATTGGTGTTGAATGATAAAAATGAAGCGGCTGCATTGCTCAGTACTTTTTTAGCTTGCGGTTATTTTTTCAGTGCTTTTTTTCCATGTGATCCAGGAACGCCATTATTGGGCAGTTGGAAAAATAGCCTACACAATATTGTTGGTGCCGTGTGTTATGTGGGTTGTGCTTATGCATTGAATGAAATGACTAGTGATGACTTTAAAGGCATATTCAACCACGCAGTATTGATGTTGTTGATGGTATTTTTACTTGTTTTTATGATCGGTTGGCCTAAAATTGTGGGTTTATTACAAAAGATAACTGAACTGGGTTTATTTGTGGTGATGTACTTACAGTCATGAGAGATATAAAACAACAACTGTTTCTAATACCAGGCACCATGTGTAATGATTTGTTGTGGTCATTGATGTTACCAGCTCTGACTGAAACCTTCGATGTTCATTATTTGCCTCCGTCCATAGGTGAAAACCTAGATGAAATGCTCATAGAAATAATAAACAGATTACCAGATGAGCCAGTCAATGTGGTTGGTTTTTCTTTGGGGGGATATTTATCAAGTATGCTGGCCATTAAATATCCGCAACGGATCAATAGATTATTCATTATTGCCAACAGTTCAGGAGTCTTACCTGAAAGTGAAATTGTGCAAAGAGAAGAAGCGGTCACATTTGTCAACAAACATGGTTATGGTGGTATGAGTCGCAGAAAAGCTGCCAGTTTGATTGATGCTCAACACCCCAATGCCGATCAAATCATCGCCATCATCCGACAAATGGATAAAGATTTAGGTAAATCTGTATTTCTTAATCAAATGCATGCCACCACACATCGACCAGATTTACATCAGGACTTTACTCAATTGCACATACCCACTACTTTTTATTACAGTGAACAAGACCCTCTAGTGGGCAAAGAATGGATCAATCAATGCACATCAAATAATGTTTATTTTGATGAAATTATTGAACAGGGTTCTGGGCACATGTTGCCGTTAGAAAAGCCTCAAATCCTATTAAAACGCTTAAAGATCTGGTTGCATAATTCAGAAAGAGGCTGATTTAAAAAATTATAGGTTTACTGGTGTTTTATTTTAAACGTAAAATTAAAGAAATCAATTACTCAAAACCATTTTCAAAAATATCGTCATTAATCGGGCCACAATTAATAACAACGTTATTAATCGGTGAACCGTTAATGCTGCCGTTTGCATTTAAAACTTTACAATTTTGATCAGGTTCAGTAGGTTGATTTTGAATTTCAACAGCATAATTTTGTTGATCTAAAATTGGTGTGTTGAATGCAAATGGGCCTGATTGTGAAACCACTAAATCATCGGATTGATTATTCTGTATCACTAAACTATTGTTGGTAAGCAGTCCAATGATAGTCCCACCAACAGTGTAAACGTTTGTATTACAGTTAACTTCGATGTCAATAATATCATCACCTAAAATGGTTCCATTGCCATTGTTGATCTCACAAGTTTGATTGGGTGAGGTTGGTTGGCTTTGAACCGTAATATCATATGTAGTGTTGTCTTCAATTGCATTAGAAAAAACAAAATTGATGTTGTCTTTGATGACAAGAAATTCTTCTCCTTCATTCATTGACAGTGTAACGAAGTTATCTAAAGCAAGTCCATTTGTAAAACCACCAATCATGTATGAGTCAGTTGTACATTCTATGATAATGTTTGTTACATTTTGACCCGCGAGGACTCCAGATTCATTGTTTATTTCACAGGTTTGATTGGGCATTGAAGGTGCTGTGAGCACTGTAACCTGATAACTTTCACCATCAGCTTGACGGCTAAAGGCGAACTCGCCATTGGTATTTAAGGTCAGATCATCTTGACCATTATTTTGTAAGGTTATTGATCCTACTAAGCCTGAAATAGATCCTCCAGCTGAGTAACTGTTGGTATTTTCTGTGGCAAGCCAGCTGTCAGTTTGGGGTGTGTAGCGGCTTCCGTCAAAAACAAAGTCATTACCATTACTGATACCTCCCCATATTATCATTGAAGAGTTTCCCCAAACCGCAGTGTGCCTCCTTCTTGCAGAAGCAGCATTGATATTATTGGTTGCACTCCAGGTATCAAGTTCAGGATTATATCGCGAGCCAGTTAATGTCACTAAGTTATCTGTTTGACCACCCCAAATAATCATCTCTGAGCCCGTCCAAACTGCGCTGTGACTGCTTCTTTTTGAAGGGGCTGAACTATTTGAAACATCAGTCCAAATGTCTGAGTCAGGATTATATTTTCTGCCATCGTTAAAATTGAAAAAACCGTCATCAAAACCTCCCCAAATAATCATTTCTGTGCCTGTCCAGATAGCAGTATGACTGATTCTTCTTGATAAAGTATTTGTCATTGGTAAAGCCGTCCATGTTGAATCTGAAGTGTTAAATCTACCCCCATCATTATAAAAAGTGAAATTCTCAGAATTTGAACCTCCCCAAACAATCATTTCTGTTCCCGTCCAAACAGCAGTATGAAAGGATCTTTTTCCTGGGGCATTAAGTGTGGGCATTGATTGCCAGTCGTTTTGAACAGGATCATAAATACCACCGGAATTAAAATCTTCATTGGACACCGATCCTCCCCATATGATCATTTGTGAGCCTGTCCAAATGGCTGTATGAGAACCCCGACTATCGGGTGAATTATTCAAAGATGTTTGTTGCCAAGTGTCTGTCAAAGGATTGTATTTAGCACCAGTATTGGTTCTTGAATTGGCAGCGATAGAACCACCCCAAATAATCATTTCTTGACCAGTCCAAATCGCGGTATGTCCTGTTCTTGCGGAGGGAACATCTAGTGTTGAAATTGAAGACCAGCTGTCTGTTGTCGAATTGTATCTTCCTCCTGAGTTTAAATATTGAGCATTATCATTTCTACCGCCCCAAATGATCATTTCATTTCCTGTCCAAATAGTCGTGTGACTTTGTCTGTGTTCAGGTGTTACCCCTCCAAATTTGGAGTTATTAACTTGTTTTAAGTCAGACGAGTTTGACGTGGTTTTTTGTGTTAATAATGGTAAATCAAATTCAGTGTCAATCATGAATTGGCTTGCAGGAAATTCATGATAAGTTAGTATTTCTTTTGTTATTTCATTACGATTTTCCCAGATCAGCTGATTTACCAAAGTTGGGCGCACAACACACTCTACTATGCTGCTAGGATCATTATTAAATAGTTGAAAAATTTTCATTAATTTTTCAGGAGTTCCTGTGTTATGGACTATTCTGTTTAACTCTTTTTGTAGCTGTGAATTGTTGATTTCAATGTCAAAAATGTCATGCAATAGTGTTTCTTTTCTTAAGTTGTTTTCAACAATGGTTTTCATATCTGATAAGTTGAAGACTTCTGAAAATTGTGGCTTCGGATTTGGATTGTCTTTGGGCCATTGATGTTGTTCCCAATAAAATGACTTTACTGAGGATTGACAGTGTAGGGACTTGTCAAAATATTCTTGAGTTGTCAAATTCAACCATTGGTTTTTTGATAGATGTGTTGACTTGACTTGTGCGCGGCTTTCATTTGTGGTCAATAATCCCATGATGAGTAGGGTAATTAAAAGTTTCATTGAATATTCCTTATGGTCTAGTTCAACTGATTATATAAAAAATGTTCGGTTAATCAATTTTTGAATAGATTTAATGAAATTTTCTTATTTCCACTTTAACAGGCTATGGTTGTATTACCTCATAAAATATCACATTAAATAATAGCAAAGTGCTTTGCTGATATTCAGTATTGAGAACGATTGATGACGGCATCATTATTTTAAGTACCAGTTTAGCTGTTCTAGGGCGTGTCAATTTGATATGATAAAACGTGAAATTCCACTAATAATATTGAGTATAATATGAATAAAGAAGATAATTTACTGTTTCGTCTCATATATGCAAGCACAATTGATCCTAATTTGTTGGAAAAACATACTATAATTATTGATAAAATTTTAAAAAGTGCTCATTCTCATAATCCCAAATACAATATAAATGGCATACTTTTATATTGTGAAGGCTATTTTTTTCAATGTTTAGAAGGTCCGAAATGTCATGTTGATGAATTATTCAATCGAATACATCGTGATCCCAAGCATGAGAATATCACAGTATTGTTAGCAAGCTATATTAATTTTAAATATTTTGGCCGATGGTCGATGAAATTTGTTGAGGGCGACAAGGTGATTAAGAAGCATCTATTAAAAATTGGTTTTCATTTTTTCAATCCTTATCTTCTTAGTACGCAAGCAACCAATTCATTACTCATGTTGTTTAAAGGTTTGCCATGAATATTATTGTTCATCATAATTTTTTCAAAATTTAATTTGCAGTAATGCAGTTGTAAATATTTTCTCAATAATTCTGCTGGATTATACTTGGCTGTCAAAACATTATTGGATGGTTCAGAAGGTTTATCGTAATCGAATGCTCTCTACTTGTGTTTTAACGATTATGTATATTTATTACAGCACAGTAAGATGATGTTGTACTTACTGACATTACTGTTGGTGCTTATGTTACGTGACTTAACCCGAATATTTCATCAAAACGGTAAAAAAGTTGATTTTATCTATGAAAAACATGGAGTTAAAAGATATTTGCAAAAGTACACTTTGTACCTGAATGGTTTTATGAAAAAAATGGCCGCATATCTTGAATAAAATCGCTTCAAAGCCATGAATAACTGGCGTTGAAGCAATTTTCATCCAATCTACTTTGCCATTTTTACCCTAAAATCCATTCTATGATGAAATATTCGGGTTAATATTGTTGCGGTTAATCAAACCACTGCGCTGGTGGATTTCTTAAATACCTTTCGGTGAATAAATCGCCTTCCAAACCCACATTGTATTTGACATCAGAACACGATACAGCCGTGATGCTGCCCGTGTTAAAGTCTTTTACTGTTGAGCTCATGATGGTTGGGATGTCGTTTATGTTTTTGACTTTTTTGACTTTGATTTCCCGATACAAATGTTCATTTGCATCATAGTATTCGCGTTTCAAAGCCAAGTGTGTTTTCTTGTGTACCCAGGTTTTGTAATAACTGAATTCTGATGCATGCTCTTCACTGGGTGTGCTTTTGACAATGTAATAGCTTTTGGTCTCTGAATCAAGTTGGTGTTGATCTTCGATTAAATGTCTGCCTGAAACATCTTCATAAAAAACATCAGAACCGACAAAGCTGGTTCTTTTATCACCAGCGGCGATGCGCCTGACCAAGTCCAGCTTTGGTAAATAAAGCCAGCGGTCATCGGTACTTTCGACGTGTTTTTTGACCATAAACACTACGCCATCTAAATCGTTCGGATGTGAAAATTTGACAAAATAATTTTGATCTTTGCTTGGTAACTCACTGGCTAATTTGGCTTGCTGATTTTGTCGCAATACTTTGAACTCACGCACTCGAATGTTGTTGTTTTTATCAGTGATGGTCATGGTGCCTTCGGTGATTCGATCCATGCCAGAATAATAATTGGCCTGTAAAGCTTTTTCCATGATCTCTTGGCCACTTAAGGTTTCTGCATTGGCGCTATGGAACATCATCAGCGCAATAAACAAAGTGATGATTAAGTCGATACATTTTCTGTTGTTTTTCATATTGTTTATTCTCTCAAGCTTCAGATGATTTTCTATGGTTAAGTAATCTTAAAACTGCTGGTAAAATGATCAAAGTGGCAAATCCAGATACTAACATAATTGAGGCCATTAGCATACCAACGGTTTGATAAGGCACCAATGCGGCCAATAATAATGGCGTGAATCCAATGGCAATAATGATGATGTTACGATATATGGCTTTGGCTGGTTCATTGTAAATGTCACTTAAGGCTGCTTGCCAAGATCCGGTATCTGCTATTTTTTGTTTGGCATGGGTTAAAAAATGTATGGCGAAATCAACCGATAAACCCAATGCCAGTGCCGACAACACTGCCACTGGCATGTCATAATCCTTGCCCATGATGCCAATCACACCATAAATCATCACCATGGTCACTGATAATGGAATGATTGATATCAAACCCCATAAAACAGATCGAAACAACAGAATCATCATCAACAATACCACAACAATACTGCCTATCAATGCATCGGACATACCACTGACCATCTTTTGCTGCCAGACTGTATTGATAAAACTGAGTCCGAAAAAGTCATGTTTGAGCGCAATAGGTGGTGGCGTGTTGGTGATGTAAGTATTGATCTGTTTGACGATCTCATTAATGTCTTGATTGTCGCCGCTTTTTACCTGAAACCACATATTGGTGGTAGAAAAGTCTTGAGTAACTGCATGCCACAGCCTAAAGGGTTCGTGTGAATTTTCAAAAGTGGTTAATACTTCAGATACTTGTGCGGAAGTATCTGGAATCATATAATGTTCAGGATTTGAGTTATACAACTCTTTGTTCAATTTCTTGACTAAATCCGCCAAAGAATTAGATTTTCCCACCAGTTTTTGCTGATCGATGTGCGCTTGTAATTGTTGAATATACCTTAAAACGTCAGGTCTTTTGAATATTTCTCGAGTGTGGCGAACATCACTGATCATATTTTGAATGATTAACCATTGATCATTGTCTTGAGTTCCCTTGTCAGTATCTTCAGCAAAAATATCATCCAGCTCGTCTTCCATGTTTGTTTGATCATTTGTTTGTGCGTTGTCAGTTGATGAATTATGTGCATGTGTGAATTGCCAGAGTCGATTGATTTTTTCAGCTTGCGGTATGTCCAAATTTGTCAGTTGTTTGATTTGCTCAATGGTTTTATTGATGATGGGGGTAATGGGCATGCCGTTTAATTGATTGCTCAATTGTTCCAATGCTGATGAATCAGATGTGCTTGTGCCAGAAAGGCTTAAATACACCAAATAATTACCACCAAATTCTTTGTTGATAAAATCATCAGCGACCCGGATTTGGTGAGTCGGGTGCAACCACTTCATAGGATTGTCATTGACTTTGATAAAACTGATACCATAGATTGAAGCGCCGACGATCATAACAATCAACAATAAAAGCATTTTTGCATGGTTGAATGACCATTTGCCAAGGTTTTGTAATAAACCAGTTAACACATGACTATCACTGCGAGCGCCAAAATTTTTCAAATGATGTGGTTTTAACAGCATGATGTATGCTGGGATGAGTGTCATGCTTAATAACCATGCAATCAAAATACCAATACCAACAAAAATACCAAACACCTGAATGGGAGGAATAGGGGCCAAATACAGCGAGAAAAAGCCAGCAGCTGAGGTTAATGAAGTGTTTAACATCGGTTTGAATAAATCCGACATGACTGCTACAAGAGTGGGTTGTTTTTGCGACTCATCCTTATATTTGTCAAAGAACATGGATAAGATATGAATCGCATCAAGGACTGCTATGGGCATTAAGAAAATAGCAATCATAGAGCTCATGATGTGGATGGTGTTACCAAATGCGACAAATGCGCCCATTGTGATCAATACTGAAGCCATGGCAACGATTAAAGCACTGACGCCAATGCGTGCATTTCTGAAAAAATACAGAATCAGTACAAAGGTAAAAATCATTGCCAAAGGGGCAGAAATGGCCATTTGTATGAACATATCGATACCAAAAACATCTTCAGCCAAAGGTAAGCCGGTGATGTGATAGATCAGTTCACTGTCCTGATTGTCCAGATGGACATTTAATTGTTGGTAAATTTGGGCAGAAACCGATTTAGAGCTGATGGGCACATAAAGGGCCAGCGATTTTTCATCTGCAGATATCATGGTGCCAGCCAAAAAAGGATTGTCTAACGCTCTTTGTTTGATCTGCTGGGCTTGTAATTGAGTCGTGATGGGTGCTGCCATCAATCTTTCAAAAGTGATCACACCTGGTTCGCTGGCAATGATGGCATCGACTTGATTTGGGCTGAGTATATTGTGGGTGATGATGCCTTGTTTTTGTTCGGGATGCGCTTTATCGGCCCATTTGATGGTTTTTAAATGGTTGGAAAAGTCAAAGATCTGATTCAGTGATTTCGGATTAAAAACGCCAGAGGGATGATTCGGGTGTTCAATGCCAATCACAATCAAATCATTGATGTCCATTTGTTTTTTCATGTGGTTATGAAAGACACGTGCAGGCTCATCATGGGCTAGCATGTTTTCAGGGTCCACATCAATTGATGCAAAGGGTAAAAATACACACATCGCAAGCGTTAATAAAACCGTAAATTTGATGATTTTTCTTGGGTTCTTGATTGAATATTCAACCATAGTAAACAGTTTATTGTGTGTGGATTGATGCATATATATTTTCTCTAAAAGCTCCAGCGTAAGGCGGCAAAATAATTGGAATTGTCACTCAATTGACCAAATCTGGTATCGACATCACCTGAAAAATGGTTGGAGCCAATATTGATCAACCAGTGATCATCAAATTTATAAAACATATTCAACCTGACATAACGGTCAGATTGTGTTGGAGAATAGTAGGTAAATAAAGAAAGCGTCATTTTTTGATTGAATAAAAATTTATTCAATCTCAGTGTCAATAAGTTGTATTCAGAGGGAGATGCTTGTATCAATTCAGGCAAACTGTTGCGATAATTATCCTGATTTTGACGTTGTTCTTGCATCCATTGTAAACCCACATTTAAATCTTTGGCCAACTCAAAATCATAACCCAGAATAAAACGGATTTCCGAGTTTCTTATCCAAAATTTATCGCCATCTTTATCATCTGCCGATTGATAATAGGCGGCGTCTAATGAAATAATACCTGGACCCCATTCATTGCGTATGCTGAATCCAAGTGTGTTGAGTCGTGGATAAAAGAATTCGCGGGTTTGTGGATCAAAGCCATCGGGAGTTTGCCAGTGTGTTCTGTTGTAATAAAATGCCACTTCTTTATTGAACAAGGAAGTATTCCAACGGGCCATAATCGCGTTACTGTCAGTATCTACCACATTCAATGCCATGTCTTCACCAACAATACTTTGAGCGAATGGATTAAAGTAACTGAATCTTTGTCCAGTTGGAACAGCTGAGGGTTCAAATCGGCTGAAAATGACATCTAAACTGGAGTTTTTGAAATAAATACTGCTGCGAATCGCATCAATTGGACTGACCACATATTCGGCTTCGGCATCTCGACCATAATAAAGGCCCAAATAATCTTTGGGGAATAAATCATTCGAAACCAATAAATCACCAAGACCCCATAAAATACTTTGCCGTCCTACTCTGATGTTATAGCGGTCATTGGGTGGCAATTCAATATAGGCCTCCCTGACATCGAGATAACTGCCATCGAGGACATCATCATGTACAATATCGGTTTTCAGTTTGAATTTATAGTGCTGCCATTTACCCCGAATATTGCTTTGCAATCGGGTTTCAAACAACGTGTTTTGTTTGTCAAAATCATCAGTATTGCGAACTCGAGTGCCCCACCGTGAGTCAATAAACCCCCTGATTTTTAGACTATTATTGGAGTGCTTTACATCAACGGTTTCAGGCTCATCCTCTTCAAAGACAATATCCAGTTCATCCATTGTTTGGTTGTCATCCTGTTCAAATTCAATGCCCAACTCATCTTGGCTGGCTTCAATTGTGATAGAAACCATTAATAATGCCACCAAAACCAGCAATGAAAGACGCAGCTTCAAAAGAGCTCTTGTACAGGTGAAGAGGTTGAAATGATGAGTCATGTTTTATGTCGATTAGTTTTTAAGTGACCAATAATAAATTACTGACAAGGCAGTATTTTAAGTGACGAAGATTTTACCTTAAGCCAGACGGCCTTAACAAGTAAAAACAACGAGATGCGCCTGTTAATCGTGCTAAATATTTGAAGTAACAAAGAAAAGTTAACTTTGTTGATTGGTTTTTGCAGCTTTTATAGATTTTCGATGAATCGATCAATCCGCAATATTCTCCTTAACACATCGCTGAGTTATATTGCATTAATTGGGGCACTGTTATATATTAATTGCGTTGTTAGTCATCACATCAATGTTTTTGTGAGGAAACATGTTATTTAATTCTTTGACGTTTGTCGTATTCTTTTTTGTGGTGTTGGGTTTGCACCATTTGCCAGTACCTTGGAAGGTCAAAAAATTTAATTTGTTGATTGCCAGTTATCTGTTTTATGCCGCATGGAGCCCGCCATTTGTCATATTGTTGTGGATATCAACAGTGGTGGATTGGTTTGTGGCACAAAAACTCTACCAACAAAAGGATCAATCCCGCAGGCGTTTGTTGTTATTGATCAGTATTTTTGTCAATTTGGGTATGCTCGGTTATTTTAAGTATGGCCAATTTTTTATGGAAAACTGGCAAATTTTGATGACAAATTTTGGCATTGAATATCAAGTTCCAGAGTGGAACATCATTTTACCTGTGGGCATTTCCTTTTATACATTTCAAACCCTGTCTTATTCTTTGGATGTGTATTTAAAAAGGGCCAAACCGGCCGATTCGTTGTTGGACTTTTCTCTATTTGTGTCATTTTTTCCGCAATTGGTGGCTGGCCCGATCATTCGCCCAACACAATTATTGCCACAATTTAAAATACCACGCATTGCCACCCGTGAGCAATTGCAATGGGGATTGGCACTGATCACTTTGGGCTTGTTCAATAAAATTGTCTTGGCTGATGCCATGTTGTCAAGCGCAGCAGACAAGGCGTTTGGTGCCAGTGAATTGCTGCACCCTCTGGATGCTTGGTTGGGGACTCTTGCTTTTTCCGGGCAAATATTCTGTGACTTTGCCGGTTACACGACCACGGCCATTGGTATAGCGTTGTGTTTGGGTTTTTCTCTGCCAGATAATTTTCGATTTCCTTATGCTGCCATTGGTTTTTCAGATTTCTGGCGACGTTGGCACATTTCGCTGTCATCATGGTTGCGTGATTATCTTTATATTCCTTTGGGTGGTAATCGCAAGGGCAGTGTGCGTACTTACATCAATTTAATGATCACCATGTTATTGGGCGGTTTGTGGCATGGTGCCGCCTGGACATTTGTGGTGTGGGGTGGTTTGCATGGCTTGTATCTGGCTGTAGAACGTTTATTGGTGTCGAAACTTGGTCATTTGTCGTTGTGGTCGAAGTGGTTGCCACGTTTGTTGTTGGCTTTTATTACCTATTTTCTCATCAATATCACTTGGGTGTTTTTCCGTGCAGGCGATTTTGCAACGGCCATGCGCATGATCGATACCATGTTGACCTTCGATTTTGCAGGCAAAAAAGTCCTGCCTACCATTGATATCATTCAAGTCAGTGTGGTGATCAGCATCATGTTGGTCATCCATTGGTTGATGCGAGATAAACAATTGCATGAGGTGGTGAATAAATTGCCGAGTTGGTTGTTTGGATTGTTGTGGGGATTGGCCTTGTGGTTGATCATTATTTCGCAAGGGCAAAGCAATGCCTTTATATATTTCCAGTTTTAAGGGTGATGATATGACAGAACAACTTAATAAAGCAGAGCCTGTATACCAAAGACCAGTGGTCAATAAACCCAAAGGATTAGTCATCACTGTCATTGTAACGCTGTTATTAATGTTGGGCTGGGAAATGTGGGTACGCTCACAATGGGTGACACCATCGTATCGCAATTCAGATGGGTTGTGGGCACAACACAGACGGCTGATCAACAATACTGATGCCGGCCAGGGTTGGGTGTTTATTGGTTCATCACGCGTATTGTTTGATTTACAAATCGATGTTTGGCAACAATTGGACGGTAAAAAACCTCTGCAACTGGCATTGGAAGGTACAGCACCAGTTTCTATTATGGAAAACTTGGCTGAAGATGATGATTTTATCGGTAAGTTGATTGTGGGTGTGGCACCAGGTTTGTTCTTTTCAGGATTTGAAGCCCGCAAAGCTGCACTTCAACGCTACAAAAATGAATCACCAACCCAATGGTTTGGACAGCAAGTGTCCATGATGATTGAGCCATTATTTGCCTTCTACGATGATGATTATGGTTTATCGACCCTATTAAAAAGACAAAACTGGCCGAAAAGAGACGGCGTGCGAAGCCGCATTGCTGTGCGTAAACTGTCCAATATGCGCCATGACCGCAATAACCGCATGTGGGATCGGGTTTACAAAGATCCTGAATACAACCAATTGGCCAGAACCATCTGGTCACAAGGTTGGAAACCACTGGCCGAACAATCTGAAAAACGCCAAGAGCGCACTTTGAAAAACCGAGAAAAGCAACTCAACCGCGCCATTGCCGCTGCTCAAAAACTCATTGCCAAAGGCGTACAAGTTATCTTTGTACAAATGCCCTATGACGGTCATTACACCAAGTCCGAGGCCGATGTTGCGCCACGCGATAAAACCTGGGACATTTTAATCGAACAATCCGGCGCCATCGGCATTCATTTTCAAGACCATGTGGAGATGCAAGGTTACCAGTTGCCAGAGTGGTCGCACATGACGGGTGATGAAGCGGATCGGTTTACCGCTGAGTTTTATGGCTTGGTGCAGAGATTATTGAACTAAATGCTTATAAAATTAAACAATTATGCCAGTGGTGTGCAATAGCCCACCCTACGGTGATTATGCAAAAATTAGCCCAATCACGTAGGGTGGGTTTTACCCACCATTGCACTCAAAAAAGATGCTGATATAGCCTGTGAAAATATACTATGATTAAGTTAGCTTTATTATTGGTGGTTTTTTGCCTTTGTTCATGCACATTTGCGATTAAAACCATTGATCCTGAGAGCTGGAAGCCTACAGGTGTGGCCAAGCAAGTGAGAAAATATGCTGGCGATGCTGCCATTGATTGTGGTTTTCATGATTTATTGACAGAAAAAGGAAGAAGAACACTTAGGGCTGGTTTCACTTGTATGCGTAAAGCTAAAAGGCGTCAACAAGCCTTTATATATGGCACATATTATATCCCCATTGATTCATATGCTTTTGAAATTTTGATGAGTGATGCATCGGGTGAATATTGGCATGTGGTCTATGATCGTATGTTGGGTGAGAGTGATTCACAATTGTGGGTGAGACGCTGTAAAACTTTGGAGATTTATAAACTGGATTTAGATTATAGAGTCAAGGATTGTAAAAAAATGCCATTTGAAGAGTGGTTGTGAATTATCATAGTTGTAGGGGCTGATATGAAAAAATGCATTATGTATATAGAAGAAAAAACCGATGGTCTACAGGGCAAGGCTCGAATTGGATTGGTAAATTTATCACGAACTGGCAAAACTTTGTATTATAAACATCAGGTATTCCAAAAAGCCAAAGGTTTTCCTCTCAAGGCAAATTACTATGATGACGTTACTTTGCAGGATTACTGGATTTCTCAACCAAAAAAAGATGGCAATGACTCATTGTTTTCACAAGTGGTATCAATTGATGAAGACATCCGTGAGCAATACTGGGTCGAAATCAGAAAGCTGGAATCACAGAAGAACAAAAATACGTATCGTTCTATTGGCAAGCCCAAATCTACCAGAGATAAAATTGAAAAGGCCTTACGTAGAAGGCAAATGGACAATGGTTGGATGCCCAAGTAATGAGTTATAATGAAGTGAATGGAGGCAAAAATTTCGATGAATCATATAATTGATAAAATTTGTGATGAATGTGGAAGCGCGTTTATGGTTCAATCATCAAAAATGCCCTTTTTATGTTGTGAATGTGCTCATCACATTTATGGTTATGCACCATGTTCTCATCAACAAATTAATGGCAGTTGTAAATATTGTGGATGGGATGGTAGTGAGTCAAATTTCATTAAAGAATTAAAAAAAGTAAAATGAATGATCACAAAACCATGCGAAACTTGATAGTTAAAGCTTTTCCTGCTTGTCAAAACCCATAATTGACCGAAGAATATATTCGTATGCATCCGAATCTTATCTGGAATGTGCCAGATATGCCTTTGGTTGATGCTGTACCACTGTACATGTTGTGGTGAATCAATCATTTTGATCAGGAAGGAGAGCAAGTTTTTGACGCTACCATAGCAGCATTGAACAATTATGCCAGAGCAAAAGATTCTAACAACCAGTCCAGTAATTTTAAATTTTTATGCAATCAGCAACAAATAGTTTGTGTCAATAAATGGCTAAACTGGTGCCAAACGCAATTGATTTTAGATTATGAACCCACGCTGAGCAGAGCCATAAAAAATTGGCAAAAATTACCGTATGATGGATAATAAATGAGCTATGATTTTTTTATTGGTGAAAACCAACAAACCGATTAATTTTCTTAAAGACTTAGATGGCCAGAATATTTTTACCTGTGTAGATTGGTATGGCGTTATGCAAAAAATCAACGATAGAATTATATGGGCAACTGAAGACAAAGCTTATTTTGGCAATGGTTTGGCTCTGAATATTGGCCGCTTTAAAATTTATATTAATCGCAAAATACCCAAGTAAAGTAAAGAGAATCTGCCTTTTGCGATGATGACTATTTGGGGCTCATATCATTGCGATCAAATGGAAGTCATCAATTCAATCGCCAGCGTCATAGATTACAATGTGTTAGATATTCAGACTGATAAGGTCATCCTTCACCAATAAGAATTTGTTGACAGCCCTTGATGTGTCTGTGATCAGAAGATAACCACAGACACATGATCAGTGTTTTCTACAATTCAGAGCTGTTATTCTTTGTTTGATCTTGATCAATCAGTTGATCCAATGGTAAAGCCATGAAAGTTGTCATCAAAGCTGGGGGCTTTATTTTCTGGGCAGCTTTCTTTGCCAGTGTCAGATACTCTTGTGCTTTTTGTGGATTTTTTTCGAATAAAATGCCCTGATCATAAAGTTGATATAGGCGGTATAAGGCATGCGCTGAACCTTTATCTGCAGCTTGTTGGTAGTACTTTTTGGCATTTTTGCTGTTTTTTCGTCGACATGTGCCATGTTCATTGCTCCAAGCCAGGTTAAATAGCACTGTTTTGGATTTTTGGGCGAGGGATTCTAGGGTTGTATAGGGTTTAAAGCCTTTTGCAGCAGAAATGTGCTTTTGACAGGTCAATACGCTAAGATTGTTGAGAGCTTCTTTTTTACGTTGGGTATTTTTGCTGTTTTGGTAAAAAGCTTTGGCTGATTCATAGTCGATGTCACTGCCATAACCACGTTCATACATCAATCCAAGCCAAAATGAGGCGCGGTATTCTTTTTTATAGAGACTGTCATTAAAGAAAAACTTGGCATTGTTATCGTTTTTTTGTAAGTGTTGACCATCAAAATAGGCTTTTGCAATCAATAGGCTGGCGTATCCATCACCCTTTTCTGATGCTTGAATCAACCATTCTGAGGCTTGATCCATATTGAAGTCTTTGAAATTGGGGTTTGCGTATATTTCTCCAAGATTCCTTTTGGCTATTTTATCATCAGATTTTTCAACTAATTTTTTCAAAACAATAATCGCATCATTTACATCACTGTCACTTGTTTCTGTGCTCAGATATAATGGCACCAGTCGATAAGCGGCCAAATTAAAATTTAAACTCAGGGCTTTTTTGTAGAGTTTTATGGCTTGATTTAAATCTTTTTCAACAACACTGCCAACTTCATATAAATTGCCCAGTAAATACGTGGCTTCTGGGTGTTCTTGGCTCACAGCATATTTGAGCGCCTTTAAACCTTCTTCTGTTTTTTCTTCCCTTAAATGGACTTGTGCTAATATTGAAGCGGCATCAGCATTGCCCATTTCATAGGATTTTTTATAGTACTTGATCGCTCTATTAAGACTGTATCCAAGTAACAAGTATTTTTTAGCCATTTGTAAATAGGCTTTTGAAAAGCCAAGCTTTGCTGATTTTTCTAATAATTTTTTGCCATCATAATTATTCGAAAAGAAACTTATGTTTTCGAATTGTGCCAGTTGATAAAGTGCAATTGGGTCTTTTTGTTTGGCTTTTAGTTCTAACTCTTCTAAATAAGATTCGTGATTGGTTAAGGGTTCATGGTTGGGCGTATCAATGAGGTCAATGTTAAGTTCAGCAAAAGTGTTTTTAGCAATTTTTAGCGACTTATTGTAGTACTTAAGCGCTAGGGCTTTATCTTTGTCCATGCCGAGGCCTTTTTCTGCCATAACACCCAAAAAAAGCGTTGGTTCATAATATTCTGAGTCTACTGCTTGTTCAAAATATGTTTTGGCTTTTTGAAAATCCTGTTCAACAACTTCACCAAAATAATACATTTGACCTAAGTGGTACATGGCTTTTTCATCATTAAGCTCTACTGCTTTTTCAAACCATTTTTGGGCTTTTTTGTGATCTAGGCGTTTATGTTTTTTGTAATAGTGCAGTAAACCGAGATTGGTCATACCAACCCTTGAACCCATGTCAGCGGCTTTATTATTGTAAATTAATGATTGATCAATGTCCTTTTTGACCCCGATCCCATGCAAGTATGAGTAGGCCACTTTTAAATAACCATTTTCTGGATCTCTGTTTTTTGTGGCTTTCATATACCATTTGAATGATTCTTTTTCATTTTTTTTGATCCCAAAGCCAAATCTATAGTCATCTCCAACATTCACTGTGCCCCAATGGTATCCCTGTTCAGCAGATTTTAGGTAATATTTATGGGCTAATTTACTGTCATTCCATTGTTTTTTATTTTCATAGCTTTGTGCAATTTGGTATTCTAAAGCACCAGGATTTTCCGATTCCATTGATGCTAATGTCAATAAATCTTGTATGGTGGATTCATCAGTTTCTATGCCGAGTTGCTTTTCACGTATGATGATGGCCAAGACAAAAGCGCGGTAAAAACGTTGCTCTATGGCATCGGTTAAGTAACTGTGTGCTTTAGTATATCTGTCTTCAAGTTGATCAACAAAAACCCGTTGCGCATATCTGTGTTGAGCAATGGCGCTGCCATTTTCTGCTGCCATTTCATAAAGCCCCAAGACACTGGGATATAAGCCTTTAAACTCTCTGACATTCTCCATCAAAATATCTGCCAATAATATTTGTGCCTCTGACATACCACCAGCAGCCAAAGCAATGACGGACAGATTGTTTTTAAGTTTTGATGTCAGAATAATGTTGATGGAGCTTTCCCATTCAGAGTCATCTTGATCAAAGACTTTTTTCATCTTTTTAAAATAGTCAGTGACATCAAAAGCTTTGTATTCGCCAAAAGTTTTTTTATCTCTGATATAGGTTATTAAATAGACTTTATCATCTTCAATATTGAGTTGTGCATCGATCAGAGAATAATCAGCCAACTGTAAAAAAACATAGGCTGAAGTCAAATCGGTTACCCACAACGCTTGATCCAGAGTTTTGCCATCGCCAGACTGTGTGATGATTGAAGCTAGGGCGATTAAGTTGTTTTCGTGGCTTTGCGCCAGTTCATCCTGTTTTAAAATATGGTGACATGTCAAAGCCAATTTATGCAAGCTCAAGGATAGGAAATGGTGATTTAAACCTTTATGAGCCCGTTTCAATACATCCGCGCAATTTTCTGTTGTCAACTGGGATTCATCATTGAGTTCGGGTATGTTTTCTTCCACTTCCCAGTAATCATTGAGATCACTGTTATTCACATACAACTGTTTAAGTTGTTTGATGTGTTCTGTAGATTGAATGGCATGCACATCATCTACTAATGACTTGTCTTGTGCCAAGACAAAAGGAGAGGTGAGTGCCATAACTAAAAAAAGGCAATTCAATTTTTTAGTCATTATTGTTCTCCTTGAGCATTGATCTCAGGGCATCTTTGAGTCGGTTTTCACTGTTTTGAATCTTTTCCTCAAATGCCATTTTCCTGACCAGTGTAACCGATAAGGCCTTTCTTATTTGCCTAAGGCTTTTTAAGTGCTCAGCCAGATCTTCACTGTTGACATGATCGGATAAGGTTTTGTAATGATGATGAATATGAATTTGCCCTTCCTTCCTATCAAAAGTCCTACGGTAGTCGATATCTTTGGTTGAAATGTGTACAGTTTTCATGTCATCATTGATAATGCTTTCGGCTTGATCAATGATGAATTTATGGTTGAGCTCAATCGGGTGGTTGAGTGACAAAGGTGATTTTCTATTGGGTCTTGCTGGCAATGATACGTAATCAGTAATGTTTGATGCATAGGTTTCCAGAGCTTCAAAACGGCCGCTTTGTGCCCATAAACCATCAATTTCATAATTTTCTGTTGCATTGATGTGGTTGATCTCAGATTGGTCTTCAAATTGGACCGGTTCAATACTTTTTACTTTGTTATAGTATTTGATGTAAAAGGATTCGAATTGATTGTTGATTTCTTTGATGGTATTGGCATCAATGGCTGCGCGCCAATATTCAGCAAAGTCTCCAGTGTAATTGGTGTTGATGTGCAAGTCATAAATGTCTGCTTCTGTTCTTTGGGTGAATTTTTCAGTAATTGACTTGATGTTGTTTTGTGTTGCTAAACGATCAATTTTGGTCAGAGACTGGGTATCATTGTTGATTAACATGGCATAACCAAAATCCGGTAATCCCAGGCTATCGAGTGACGAACCTTGATTGGTAGAGGTGGGATCTAGCCAAAAGACACCATCTTTGAGCTGAACATGCAAAATGACATGATCGAACAGTTTTGGATTTGGCAACCTATTTTTCAGGCCTTTAGTCAAAGTGGTCGAAACCAATGCGGGTGTGGCTTTGATGCCCATGTAATTTAAGATGGCTTTGAGCAAAATGGTTTTGTCCTTGCAATCTCCAAATTTTGATTCATAAGTCACCATGGGTTTGCGTGGTTGGTGAGAATTCACACCAAGTTCAATGCCCATGTATCTGATGTTTTCTTGAACAAAGCTCAAAGCATAAGCCACTTTTTCTTGCTCAGATCTTGCTATTTTTGACCACTTGGAAATGTGTGCCTTGATTTCATCATTCAGAGTTTGATCAATATCAAACACGCCATAAGCCCATTGTGCGACTTGTTGCCATTGGCTGTATTCAGAAAGTTCGAAATATGCCATGGGTCGATACCACCTTGGATAATTGCCTTCATAGTCTATGGCCTTGATGTTTTTTTCATGCCATTGATAGGTGGTTGTTTTGCCTTTTTTAGTGATTTTGGGTTTGATCTTTTTCTTGTGGTAGTTGATATCCATGGATAAATCGCGAGGGATGGTCAGTTTTAAAAACAGTTCGCCGAGTTGAACAGACCATTGCGTGCGGAATACATCAAACAGTTTATCGTCGTAAATGGGATTTTGCCCTTCTATTGAATAGGCATATTCAAGCATGTCTCCGGCTTGTAAATCTTTGATCAATAGCAATGCGGTTTCTGTGCCGCTGTATATGCCCTGATCAAGTTGGTTTTCATTCCTGATCACTTCAAACTCACTTGTATCGAGCACATCAATCCTTTCGTTGCCTCTGATGATCATGACCTGATGAATATTCAGTTGTTGGTAAATGGGGTCATACTCAATTTCCAGTTTGCCCAATTCTTGCAAGCCATTACTGTTAAGTACTTGACTGGCGATGTGTGTGTATTGGGTGAGTTTTTTTTCAATAAAATGGGTTTGATGGTCATATAAATTCACATAAGTGTTGTGATTATCCTGAAGTTTATCGGGTTCAATTTGTTTGGCCTCAATGGGTTTTACCCATTGGGGCCTGGGTTGCGTTGTGAGCGCTGCCATACAAAAGTTTATGTTGAAAAAAAGGGTCAAGAGTAAAATTCTTTTGGGCATAAAGGCTGTCCTTAAAATTGTTGGTAATAAAATATGAATAGGATATTGTAAAAAAGGCAAAACACCTTTGATCGACATTTAATTCATTGGTCTAAATAAGAGTTTGCTTAAATGCTGGAATTGCAAAACAGTGGATGTCATATGAATCATTCGTACCACTATAAATCGTGAGGCTATTGTCAAATAGTCTCAAACAGTCAGGTCTTTCTTCTCAACTCTTACTCATAGTAATATTAGTATTGTTTGATGGTATTTTCAAGCATAGTTAGCCCGAATATTTCATCAAAACGGTAAAAAAGTTGATTTTATCCATGAAAAACATGGAGTTAAACGATTTTTGTAAAAGTACACTTTGTACCTGAATGGTTTTATGAAAAAAATGGCTGCATATCTTGAATAAAATCGCTTCAAAGCCATGAAGCTTCATAAACTATTAATAAGGGCATTGAAGCGATGTTTATCCAATCTACTTTGCCATTTTTACCCTAAAACCCATTCTATGATGAAATATTCGGGTTAGCGTCTTTTTGTCATAGATACAAGGTCTTTATTCATGAATGAATAGGCAAAAGCTCATCTATGGTGTGTTAATGGCAGATTAAACAGGGGTGATTTCATCAGTTTTCTTTGATCAAGACCTCTTGTAATTGTGACGGATTTTGATAACTGGTTATCGAGCTGGTGATAGAAATAACTGGTGCACACATGGGGTTTGCTGCTACGATATTTTTGAAATGCTGGACTTTCTTTTTGATCAATGCTTCATCAAGGCCTGGGGTAATGATTAAAAATGAGTTGCCTTTTATTCTGAATAAACCATCTTCATCGTTAAATGTTATACGCAAGACTTTGCTCATTTCTTTGATACACAGATCCCCAACAGACCAACCCCATTCATCATTGATGGCAGATAAATGGTCTATCTTAAAATAGACGATACTGGCCCCAGTATTGTATTGTTGTAAAAAGGTATCAAAGTATCTTCGGTGCCATAATCCAGTTAGTGGGTCGACATTGACCAGTTTTCTTAACGTGGACTGGCTTTTGGCCAGTATGGCATTGCGTGCTGTGATTTCATTAATCACTACATTGGCGATGGCGAATAAGCATGAGATGCCAACGACCATCTCAACCAAGGCATCAAAAAAAGAAATATGCGTCATATAATCCGGTAAAGCATTTCCTTGTGCAACAGGTATAAGCACAAGTCCATGGTGTAAAAAGACCAATCCTTCTAAGATGAAAACAGCCAGTATTATGGCCGCATTGTTTCGCCAGTGTTGCCTGATTTGTAATACTGCACCGATAAAAAATCGTAAACCTACCAACAAATAGACGGTAATCTGAATGGATAAGTGTTGAATGGATGAGCTCATCAAGGCGATCAGTGCCAGCAATGAAAAGATGATGAGGATTTTGTATTGTTTTGAAGTGAGCAACTTCCTTTGATTGATCAGTTGATACAGTCCTTCAAAGAGCATGATGGCAAACCATATCTTTGCCAAAGCGTATAAGCTGTAAAACAACTGCAAGGAAAAATCTGAAAAATGTCCAGTTCCATTCAAGACAAATATGACCATAGTCAGTGCAGTTACATCAAATGACCAGGCAATGAACCAGGTATGTATGACTCGCCTGGGCGAGCTCAGTTTCAATGCAAAGAAGATCACAATAAATACACACAAAACAGCCACCTGTATGGTCAGTGACCAGTGGTTAAGGATAATGTTGATATCTGTTATTGATTTTTCGTTCATATCACATATTATTTTATCGGAATCTCCTTTATAATTATACACAGTAGCGTTCTTATTGATAAATGTAGCAAAATTGTTTAATGGTTTATAAATGACTGGTCACATTGATTAGCTGAAATGGATAAAGAAAAATTCGATAATTTTGCCAAACAGGCGCTGATGTTAGAGACGGCCAATCGAACCGCTTTTTTGGCAGGCATTGATGATCAAGATATCAAAGAAAAACTCAAATTTATTTTAAGTGATGATACTCAATCCACCGATTTTATTATCAATACTTCTGCTGGTGCCCTATCACTGGATGTGACGCCATTCAATGATCTGAAATCTGGAGATAAAATCAAACAGTTTAGGGTGGTCAAATTGATTGCCAAAGGTGGTATGGGCTGTGTTTATTTAGCATATGATGAAAACCTCAAGAGACAAGTCGCGATCAAAACCATCCGTTCTGAATATTTAAACAACCAACCCAGTAAAGAGCGTTTTGGGCGTGAAGCACGCATATTATCTCGCATCAATCATCCTTCGATTTGTCAAATCTTTGATTATATTGAATATGATGATGGTGATTTGTTGGTATTGGAATTGGTTGATGGCAAAACATTGCAGCATAGTGATTTAAGTCAGCAACAAAAGCTACAGGTCTTTATAAATATGGCTTCAGCTTTGGAATCCGCCCATAAACAAGGCATTATTCATAGGGATTTAAAGCCTGATAATATCATGATAACAGATAACGGTTCTGTTAAAATTCTGGATTTTGGTATCGCCCAATCAAAGCAAGATGCTACACATGACCAGAGCAATAGGCCTGCAAATGACAAAAATAAACACACAACAACACAAGTTGGTACTTTGATGGGCACCTTAATCTATATGAGTCCAGAACAGGCAGCAACAGAAAAAGTGACCAAGGCCAGTGATATTTATTCTTTTGCCATCATCATGCAAGAAATGTTGTCAGGCAAAGCCGTTTATAGTTTGGTTGATGCTGAGGATTTACGACAACAAGTCATTCATGCAAAATTGGCTTCTGTAGAAAATGTGCCCTCAGCCTATCAAACACTGCTCAAATCAATGACCTCATTAAACCCAGATCAGCGACCAACTGCTGAACAAGCATTGCTTGCATTACAAGAAATTGAAGCGCTGCCATTGAAAAAGAAACGCAGAAGAAAATATTTATTTGTGGTACTGGTTTTTGGCATATTATTGACAATGACCTTGTATCTCTGGAATGATAATCGTAAGAAAAGTCAGCTCCTACAACAACTCAATGCAGATAAATCAACCATTGAATCGCCTGAGCATTAATTAAAAAAGTTCATCAACCAGCATTTTAGCCCGGATATTTCATCATAAAACCATTCAGGTACACAGTGTGTTTTTAATAAATTCGTCTAACTCAATGTTTTCCATAGATAACATCGATTTTTTACCGATTTGATGAAATATCCAGGCCAGTAATGTTGATTTCTCTGTGTATTGAACGTGTTCTCTAAGTAATCTTGCATTTCACAATTTTGGTAAAGTATAGTTGACCCTAACTGTAGAATAAACCTCTTCATCAATGCCACGAGATGCGGGTGGTGTGAATTTCCAATTTCTCACGGCTTGTTGGGCTGAACGGATAAAAATATTACTGTTACTGCTGGTATTGATCACTTCGCTTGAATTGACTGTGCCTTGTGGTGAAATGGCAACTTTTAAGTCAACCCATCCCTCTTTTTTTTGCCTTAAAGCCAATTTAGGATAGTTCAGTGTTGGTTGTGAAATCACTTTCCAATATTGAACCGTCTGTGTGGTGTTGTTCAGAGCCGATGTTTCGGTGCTTTGTACTGCCTCTGATTTTTTTACTGAAGCAGTGATGACAGGCACGGCATTGCTTGGTTTTTCATTGATGGGAGCTTGAGCAGTGCTTGAAGTAGGGTAGGTCGGTGCATCTTTGGGTAATTCTGTGATAGGTTCAGCTGATTCGATTTGTGATGAATCAGTGTCAAATTCATCGTTAAATAAATTTCTATCAATTTCAAGGGTTGCATTGATATCTAAATTTGGCACGTTTTGCTGCGGTTTTTTATTCTGTTCTGGTAGTCTTTCTGTCCACAAAGGCTTGTTGTTGGTCTGTGATTGATCAGCATCGCATAGGCCACAGAAAAACAGGCTTGATAACAATATATTTTTATGTGTAAAGTAATGGAAATTTTTCATGGGTTTGTTGTTTTCTCAATTTTGGGGTATTTTTTATAATATGGAGCTGTTTTAACAGCGGGCCTATTTTATGAGTAATGGCCGGTGTTGTCACATGATTGTTCTCATAGGCATTTAAATTATATTATCTAGCGCGTTAATAAGGTTAAGTTGGCTTTAATTGTGATAAGGATTCATATATCATGATTGCACAATAATTTCATATTTTTTATACCACACTTTGGAGATTTATATGGTTATAAAATTATTTCGCTCATTGGCATTAGCCGTTATTCTTTATGCGCATACAGCCACTGCAGAATTCACATTCGATGTGGTGCAGAATGTTGATTTTGCAGCTGATTTTTATGTGCCAAAAAAAACTGGTCAATATGGTGTTTTGGTATTAGGTGGGTCAGAAGGTGGTAAGCCAATGGCTTTGGCAAAAAAAATTGCTGCTATGGGATACCCTGTATTGGCTTTGGCTTATTTTAAAGAAAAAAAACTACCTGAGGCATTGGAAATGATACCTTTAGAATATTTTGAAGCACCCAAACAGTGGTTGATGAATCATCAGGCAACTCGAAATGATGGCATTGTGGTGGTGGGTTGGTCCAAAGGTGCTGAATTGTCGGTGTTATTGGCATCACGGGATAATGACTATAAAGCTGTGGTGGGGATTGCGCCAAGTTCTGTTGTCTGGGCTGGGATATTAAATGATTCGACAAAAGCCCCATCATCAAGTTGGAGCTTTAATAAAGAGCCTTTGCCATTTGTGCCTTTTGCACAGGGTATTAATGTTAAACAACCGCTTGAGCTTTCTGAAGCCTCCATGAGCAATAAAGAATCGGTTAAAAAGGCCACCATTCAAGCCCAGAGCATTCTTGTTGATACTTTACTACTGACAGGTGGAAGAGATTCCATATGGCCTGCAAATAAAATGGCAGAATCTCTGTGCCAAAGAATCAATGCCTTTAAGCGATACAATCCCTGTAAACACATCAATTACCCTGAAGCTGGGCACTTATTGAATGAAAAGATGGGCGGAACTTTTGAAAATAACGCTGTTGCCAATAAACAAAGCATTGAAGAAATTGCTAACATGTTAAAAAAAGTGAATCAATGATCATTGGCTTTGAGGGTGCTCCTGCTGTAGGTAAAAGCACGGTTGCCACTTTTTTGAAAAACAATCATAACTATCATGTTGTGCCTGAGGCGAATCAATTATTTGGTAAACAAAATCGCTCATCAGATTTGTGGTATTACCAGAAGCAAATTGAAAGGCAAGCTTTAGCTGTACAAGCTTGTCAACAAAACAAAGTGGCCATACTTGATGGAGATGTTTTTCAACCCCTTTGGTTTAATGCATTATTTATGAGCAAAAATAGCCATCAATTCGAAAAGCTTATCGGTTTTTTTTCGTCAATGTTTAAGGCGAAAAAAATCACCTTTCCAGATAGGTATGTCTATTTTGAAATTGATGAGAATATTCGTCAAGAAAGAGAATGTCTGCGTTCAAAAATATTGGGCAAAAGCGATGCGCTGATCAGAAAAAAAATCAATAAATATAGCGATTTTGCCAAGAAACAGAAGCCGTATTTTATGAGCATTGCTGAGCACTTTCCTAATAAGGTCTATTTTTTGCCTTCAGATGACATTTATAGTTCTGCGAAAACAATTGTCTCTTTTAAACAACTCAATAATGATAATGATGAAGAGATTTTTGATCTCATGGTTTCATGGTGTAGAAAACAGTATGTTGGAGTTAAACCCCGAAGAGATTACCTCTGAAGTTACAGAGGTAATCTTTTGATTTTTCAATGAGTCTTGCTTAGATATGATGTTTTGACTTGCCAAACATTATATCTGATTAACAGATTGTTTTTGCGAGATTGATGCAGTTATTTTCTGCATCAATATTATCCAGTATTACTGGGTAACCCGTAATATTTATCGATAATGAATTGTTGCTGACGTTATTTATCTGATGTACTTCGAATTGTATCGAATTTTCATCTTCATCATGGAACAAAGCATCACGATCAATATCAAAAGATTCCTTGGTTTTTTCTCGGTTTTTTTGTTCTGGTATCATTTTTTCTGAGAGTTCTGGCAAATCTTTTCGGTCATAGAATCTGGCTGGTGGTTTTGTATCATCAGCAATGCTCATATGCATAAAAAGTAGGCCAATTGTTGTTGTTAAAATATTTAGTGGTTTTGTATATTTCATGGTTCTAAGCCCTTGGTTAAATTCAGGCGCATTGTAGTGCTAAATCGATTAAAATATAGTTACATGGGCATTTTATTTTGTTTCTGATCAATAAAATGTTCAAAAATGTGACCTTGTCATCTTTTTGTTATATTCATTGGTTTTGCGGCTGGTTTTTACTACATTCTTGTTAATAATTCAAGCATGAGAAGTGTGTCACATTCTGATATTTAATGTTTTTTTTTGTATGAATGTTTTTGATTTTATTGTTTGAGAATTGAACAGTTTTGAATCACTATTTTTACAAAAAATCATAATTTATAAGGGTTTGCAATAACGACATTTTGCAAAATTAAGGGTATTGATTTTTCTTTAACACAATGGGTGGGTGTTAAAAGCAACCGTCATCAAAACTTGGCGTAGGCTAGCCCGAATATTTCATCATAGAATGGAATTTAGGGGGAAAATGGCAAAATAG
>CAYGTC010000058.1:0-13653 GCA_964352735.1 uncultured Alcanivoracaceae bacterium
AACCAGAGTGCCACCCCAAACCCACATTTTGACCAATCTTTAGGTTTTTGACATTGAGTAAAAGGACAGTCGCTTGTGACAAATTTTGGCGCTCAGAAAAACCATGAAACCACTGAATTTCAAATTAAATTGATAAAATTCTATTCACAAATTGGGCTGATAAATATATATTAGATGGTGCATAACACACGAATGTAAAATATTTACACGGACACTAACCCAGCAGTGAGGTTTTGAATGACAACAAATACAATAATTGAAGTACTCAACAAGGCTGAGGATAAGTGTAAAAAAACGGGCACTAAACTCACCTCAAAAAGGAAATTGGTTCTTCAGCAATTGATAGAATCTCAACGATTATTATCTGCCTACGAAATATTAGATCGCATGAAAGAAAAAGCCAACAACACCATGCCGGCAATGTCAGTGTATCGAATTTTGGATTTTTTAGAATCATCAAATTTGGTGCATAAGATCGAATCACATAATAAGTACGTGGCTTGCAGTCACATACAATGTAATCATAATCACCAATCTGCACAATTTTTAATCTGTGATAATTGTGATTACGTTAAAGAAATCAATCTTGATCATACGGTTCTAGATAAAGTTGACGAAATTGCAGATCAACAATATTTCAAGCTTCGGTTTTCAGTCATGGAGTTCAATGGCCTATGTCAGGCATGTCAATCACAACAAACCTGATTTGAATGACTTATCAACTTTGACATGAAAACGACTTAATTCTTTTATTTGATTTTCTTAAGTACCAATAAATGACCAGTTATATATACCGCTTTTGTTTTTCATATCAGTGTTTCTCTGAAAATTAAATCTGCATGTAATGAATTCATAATTCCCCTTCTTGTGTTTAAAAACGGAATAAAAAGATACATTTTTGATTATCTTCTATAAAAAATCACAATTACTTTATGATATATTGTATCATTTGTGTTTTTTTAACTTATCCAAAATATATGAGAACTTTAAAGACCTATGGTGTCGTTTCGATTGGTTTACTCTTAACCATCATTGGTGAACAAGCCATTGCAATTGAATCAGATGAAGAAGATCTTGGAACTGTGATTGTCATCGGCAAACCTGAGGACATAACCAACACTGAACTGGTAGGGTCTGTTGATGTCCTGACCAGAGATGAAATCGTTTATGAACATGTCAATGATACTTTGGAATTGTTCAACAAAGTTCCTGGTGTGTATTTGGCACGCTATAATCAAGGCATCATTAACACAGATATTGCTATAAGGGGCTTTGCTGGAGATGGTGTAACACCACATGGCAAGCTGCTAATTGATGGAATTCCATCGAATTTACACAATGGTTATAATGAACTCGATCAACTTTTTCCACTCGGAATTTCATCAATAGAAGTGTTTAAAGGCACCAGTGACCCCAGGTATGGATTGTATAACATCGCTGGTAATTACAATGTTGCTACACGTCAAGATATCGCCAAGGAACTTGAGCTCACAGTCGGCAGCTTTAATACCCAAGAGATACAAGGTTATGCCGGGTTTTCAGACGATGATTTCACTCACAATTACGCATTTGGCTATCGAACAGGTGAAGGTTATCGTGATCAAACCGATCTAGATAAGTTGTCTTTTTCAGGAAGTTGGAACTGGCAAATTGGTGACAATAAAGACCTGAGAATCGTGGCAAGACATGCAACTTATGAAGGGGATTCACCAGGGTATTTTAACAGTCCAGAGGATGCACGAGAAAACCCTCGGGGTTCTGAGCCATTTGCACGGTTGGATGGTGGAGAAAAACAAACCGATCATTTGAGTGTTCATTGGTCTCAAGAGTTGGGCAATGATATTGAATGGACATTCAAAGCGTATACCCAATCCTTTGAAAGAGAAAGGTGGGTCCGATTCAGTGAGGGCGGATCATTGACTAACCGCTATGATGACCAAGAGCAAATCGGACTCCTTTCTACCTTAAAATGGTTCATTTCTGATGATTGGCAACTGAATTGGGGTGTGGATTATGCCTACGAAGATGTTTTAGAGCAACGTTTTTCAACCATCAGCAATGACAGCAGGCAACGTGCAGCAGCATTTAGAGATCGCGCCTATGATTTCAGTAATTTTGGCACATACCTACAAATATCCCACCAATTTAATGATAAACTGCATTGGAATCTTGCTGTAAGAGCTGATAGACTCAGAGGTGACTTTATTGATCAACTCAATGATCAATCCAGAGATATGTATGACTTTGGCACCATCATACAACCCAAATTAAATGTGGTTTATGCAGTTACAGACAATGTCAATTTGTTCATGAATGCAGGAAGAAGCTTTCAACACCCCTTTGGTGCATCTGCATACACCAGTGGCGATAGAAACGCTCGAGATGTATCCATTAATGATGGTTGGGAAATGGGCACACAAATCTCGGCAAGTTCTGCCTTAACTGTCAGAATTTCCTATTGGCAACAAAATGCCAGTGACGAGTTCATTAACATCGATGGGACCGCGCAAAATGTTGGTGAAACAGATCGAAGTGGTTTTGATATCGCTTTTAATGGCGAAATCAACCACGATTGGTCTTATTGGGGTAATTTCACCACAATTGATACCGAAATCGTTAAAGCCGCAGATTCAATTGCAGATTCACAAGGCAATAATTTAAGAAGTATTCCTGATTTTACAGCGTCGATAGGACTCAATTATCATGTGACAGATAATTTTATCGCCAGAATACACGTTGATGCACAAGGCGATTATCACATCAATGAGGCCAATGTAGGTGGCCAATTTGGCGATTTTACTTTACTCAACGCAAGTGCAGATTATGATGCTGGTTGGGGCGTGATTAAATTTCAACTGAATAACATCACAGATGAATATTATGAATACGCTTTCGACTTTGGTAACGATGCAGATTTCACCATTCATTCACCTGGTGCAGGTATTAATGGCAGTGTTTCTGTTAATTGGAATTTTTGATTCAATGAGACCTCAGTGGAGGTCTCTTAGCAAACCTGGAGTCTATATATGACACATTCATCATTGGTCGCAGAGCAATTGTCAGTATCCAGAGGCCAATCATTGGTTCTTGACAAGGTCAGTTTTACTGTTGAGCAAGGCAAAGTTTTTGCCCTGCTTGGTGGTAATGGTGCAGGCAAGTCAACAACCTTACTGACATTTTTGGGTTTTATTTTACCACAATCGGGAATCGTCAAAGTCAATGGGCTTGATGTCAATAAAAACACATCAAAAATACGTCAATCCATTTCTTATCTTCCTGAAGCCGCTTCGCTTTATCAACATTTGACTGCTTATGAAAATTTGTCCTATTTTTTGAAGCTTTCAGGATTAGAAGTGAATATAAACGAGCTTGATGTGGTTTTAGATAAAGTCTCACTGCTTAAAAAAGCCCGCAATAAAAAATTACACAGTTATTCAAAAGGCATGCGACAAAAAGTGGCCATTGCATTGGCCATTTTTCGTGACAGTGATATTTTACTGCTTGATGAGCCCACATCGGGGCTCGATCCTATTGCGATTGACGAATTTCACAAATTAATTGATGACTTATCGAACCAAGGCAAAACTGTTTTGATGGTCACTCATGATGTTTATGGAGCCTGTCAAGTTGCTGATAAAATTGCTTTACTGAGGCAAGGCTCACTGGTCGGAGAATTTTCTGCTGATGGACAACAACGTATTCAAACAGAACTTGTTCACCAAGCATTTTCTGAGGCGCATTCATGAGTAAAATAGTATTGATCGCCATGGATGAGTGGAGATTGTGGTTCAGAACAAAATTGGCCATTTGGTCTGTTGTGTTTTTTTTCGCCATGCTTTGTGCAGTCGGTACTTCACATTTCTTAAAAATCACTACAGAACAACAGATACGCTCAGAACAACAACATACAGCAGACCAAACATTTTTTGCCCAACCAGACAGACACCCACACAGAATGGTTCACTATGGGCATTATGCTTTTCGAGCACCTAGCCCGATGAGCATTATAGATCCAGGACTAGATGCCGTAACAGGCCAATCAATTTTTCTGGAAGGACATCGACAAAATTCCGCTGTTTTTAATGAATCCGAAGCCGCAGCAGATCTTGGTGGACTGTCATGGCTGTCACCCGCTTTGATTTACCAGTGGTTTGCACCCTTATTACTGATACTGTTGGGTTATGGTGCTGTTGTTCGTGAAAGGGAATCAACAACATTATCGACATTACTGCTTCAAAGTGTCAGCGGGGTGCAAATAATATCGGGCAAATTGCTGGCTTTGCTGATGATGACAATGGTTTTATTAATGCCAATGTTCATCACTGCAACTTTCATTGAAGGTGTGGTTGTTGGCACCTTTGTTAGCACTGTATATGTGTTGTATCTGAGTATTTGGTCAGCCATCACGATAATAATTTCTTCGTTGATAAAAAAACGGTCCAGTATTTTGGTTTCCTTGATATCTGTTTGGATTTTAATTTGTCTTTTGGTCCCCTCTATTGCTGTTGATTTTGAGAACAATTATTTAACCCATAAAGGCAAGATTGAATCAGACTTACAAATGCTCAACGATATGCGCAAACTTGGCGATGGCCATAACAGCAATGATCCTGCTTTCGCCAGTATCAGAGCCAATTTATTGGCACAATATGATGTTGATAAAGTTGAAGATTTACCGGTAAACATACGTGGCATTGTTGCCAAACATGCGGAGGAAAAACTCACCAAAGTGCTCAATGAATATGCGGATCAGCGCATTAAAACGGAAACAGAACAAGCTGCACGCCTAGCAAAATATGGATGGGTATCACCATATTTTGCTATGGCCAAAATATCCAGATCATTAACAGGGACAGATCTTTACCATTATCATCAATTTCTTAAAGACACCGAAGCGCTCAGATATGACTTCGTTCAAGGGCTTAATGACATACACGCCAAACAACTTGCTTATCAAGATGATATCAACCGCAGCAGTGACCATGAAGCAGAAAAACGGACCAGAATGAGCGCTGATAATTGGCAGATTTTAGAGAGTTACCAATTTCAGCCTGCTGCTTTTAATCAACGCATTAATAACGCTGAGCCCTCTTTGTTTATCCTATTGACATGGGTGCTTTTACTTATGATTAGTTTGGTTATGACAGCAAAGGTGCTAAAACCATGAATTTTTTTAAATCATTCATCAGAGAAGCTCATTTTATGCACCACAATCGTTCCATGACTGTCGCGCTGATTTGTGCATTTGCCTTATCTAGTTTATCAATTATTGGAGGATTGCTTGAGTTTGAACGCCAACAATCAACCATAGCAAACATTAAAGTTGCGGATCATCAAGACCGTTCATTTGTGTTATCTGAACAGGAAAATTGGGGAAGTGCGGCATATTATGGTTTTCACTTAACTTATGATCCACCAGATTCTTTTGCTTTCGCCGCTATGGGTCAAAGAGACACCCACCCATGGAAACATCGCATTCGTATGCTGGCTCTGGAGGGGCAAATTTACGAAAGAGACACGAACAACCCAATTATTGCTTTGATTGGTCGATTTGATTTTTCATTCTTTGTTGCTTTTGTTTTACCCTTTTTCATGATTGTTTCATTGCATGATATGCGCTCAAGCGAACGCAGGGATGGCAGGATCCATTTACTCCTTGCTACGGCAGGCTCAAACTCAAACCTTTGGGTTCTTAGAACATTTGTCATATCGTTGTCTCTTTTCGTCTGTGTTGTTTTACCACTCATACTTGGTAGCCTCATCAACGATGTAAAAACTACCATCATTTTAAGTGCGGTCCTATATTTGGCTGTTTATGTATGCTTTTGGTCTATGATCAGTTATTGGTTTGCTTCATGGAACAAATCATCCTCTGTGATATTGGCTTACATGATTACCCTGTGGTTGATGGTTGCGGTCATTATTCCTACAGCTGGCAGGATCATCATCGATCGGTTCATCCCAGTTCCATCTGGTGCTGAAATTCTTATGATGCAACGGGAATCCGTTAACGATGCTTGGGATATCCCTAAGCAAGATACCATGAATATATTTGTTGAACGCTATCCTGAATGGTCCAAACATGTTTCTATTAATCGCCCATTTGAATGGAAGTGGTATTTTGCGTTTCAAGAAGTCGGTGACATGAAAACAGAAAAATTATCAAAAGCCTTTAGACAGGGACGATTAGAGCGTGATCGATTGGCCAGTTATTTGTCGCTATTAGCACCACCCGCTTTATTGGAACGCTCACTACAAAAATTGGCAAAAACTGATACTGAATCGAATCTTGCTTATGAACAAAAAGTCAGGGACTTTCATGCTCAACTTCGCCAATTTTATTATCCAAAATTATTTGAAGCGTTACCTTTTGATCAAGAAAAACTGAGTGAAATTCCAGATTATTCACCACTTTAGGTTTGAATGAATATGTCATAATTGCGGCTTATAAGCAGCTGGTATTTGATAAATCGCTGAGATTCAGTTGCGTTAAACTATTAAATAATGATAAAGCCATCCATTTTGGAGCACAACAATGAAAATAAAGTCATTAACAACATACTTACTGTTCTTTTTTTTGAGCGCTTGCATGGTCAATAACAAACCAAGTAACAATCAAAACCCAACCAATCATGTGCCGATTAAAGAACACACAATTTTAGCAGTCTTATGGCAACAAAATGCCGCTGAATACCGTTCACTTTGCCACCAGGCATTCAATATTGCCCGTCTGCGTCTGGATGAACTTGTAGCGCAAAGCAAGTCTGATAAACCATTGGCGATCATCACAGACATTGATGAAACCATATTAGACAACTCTCCGTATGCAACTGAAATGATTGTTGATGATAAAAATTACGACAAAGACAGTTGGATAGCATGGGGTGAACGTGAGGTGGCTTCCTTGGTGCCGGGTGCCGATGATTTTATCAATCATGCATCGCGTATAGGTGTTGAGGTTTTTTATGTGTCTAACCGCTATGAATCACAGCTGGATGCGACCATCAATAACCTCAAAAAATTTGGACTGGCCAATGCTGATGAATCTCATGTGCTGCTCAAAACCACAACAAGTGGAAAACAACAACGCAGAAATAAAATCAGTCAAACACATGAAGTATTGTTGTTACTTGGAGACAACTTGTCTGACTTTGATGATGTTTATGACAAGCAAAACACCCAACAAAGAAACCAGCATGTGAGCAATATGAAAGCGCTATTTGGCCAGAAATTTATTGTTTTTCCAAATCCTACCTATGGAGATTGGGAGACAAAAGGGATTTATGAAGGGAAATATCCTTCAGATGATGAAAAAAGAACAATTCGAGCGCAGAAGTTAAGGCATTAAGAGAGACCTTTGCATAATTCTGAGGTGAACTACAATCAACATTAATGGACAACAATACCATGAAAAAATATTTGTCAATAACACTCTTATGCCTCATCAATGTTCATGTGGTGTTTGCTGCCATTGAAACAGCTGTTGCTATAGAACCATCTCAAAGTAAAATAGTTAACAAAGAACAATACGCTTATCCTTTTGCCCATTATGAAGCTTTTATTGCATTCATGAAAGGCAGCCCATTGTGGACTGATTCAGTTCTTAGAAAAACATTCCCAGTATCGCTGTATGATTCTTGTGTGGATTCAACAAAAATGGATTTTTTTGAGGTCATTTATGACAGCCCAAATGGTTATACACGCGGCTGGATTTTACGCCCTCACATGACAGATAAACAATTACCAGTGGTGATATTTAATCGGGGAGGATTCGCAAAATGGGGTCGCATATACCCTTACGAATTGATTTCACTGTGCAAAGTAGCCACTCAGGGTTATGCCGTTATTGCCAGTGATTTCAGAGGCAAAAAAGCAACGGGACTTGTGGGCAAACAAGACAAAACCGATTTAGGATATGGTGATGTTAATGACAGTTTTTATTTATTGGAAGCTGCCAAAAAAGAATACCCCAATCTTGACACTGACAATATTGCTGTATGGGGTTTCAGCCGTGGTACAAGCCTATCTGCTTTGATGGCAACCCGAAGTGACAAAATCAAGCTAATCATTATGCAAGGTATGGTCGCTGATTTGGTCAAAAATGATCGACGTGGTGAATTTGATGAACATGTTTATCCATTATTGGTGGATGATTACTCAACTTTACCCAAAGCCCGACAAGATGAATTATTGGCCGGCATTTCCCCCAATCAGTTGATTGATCAAATCAAAGGCAACCCCAGGTTCTTGATTTTTCATGGCAGTAAAGATAAGCGAACCTCACCCAGTGATGCTTTGCTGTACGCGAATCTACTATTGAAAAAAAATCATAATGTGGAATTTCACTTATACCCTGATTCAGGACATGTCCTAACTAAAAAATTCAACACATACATTAATGAAATAATAAATGTACTTAACAACAGCTTTCAATAGTGCTGAATAGTTTCAACTATCTGTTAATAACTCGTGTAAATGTATATAAGCAGATTTCAATGTTTCATAGTAGGCCTTAGAAATTAACAACAAACCTGAATTTAAAACCGATCTAAGTGATGCCAGAAGTTATATATGAGAGACATGGATACCTTCTGCAGCTGGAGAACAAGTCAGCCTTTATCTTAAAAACAACCGATTGAGCAAGGCTTTTCAATTGAAATCAATACACAGACTATATCATTAAAGCTACAAACAACAGCTCAGCTATTATCTAATCTTCAGTTACAGACAGTAGCGATGATTGGTATTTACCGGAGTTGATCAGACACCACCGTCTTGTACTCAAAATGATACCTTTAACATCATTGCCAAAAGCATGTTACCAACCGAATTTGATAAGTCTTCGTTTTTTACTCAAACCCATTGGCAAAAATTACATCCAAGACACCAATGATAAAAGTCGCACTGCTGCTGTCAGTTTCGCCACCGCCATCATCCATTATAGTGAATTTTATTTCAGCTTGACCTGTTGTACCAATTGACGGAATAAAGCTCAATACGCCGGTTTCACTGACTCGAGGAAATTGAGAAAATGATAAATTTCCGGATACCGCTACAATTTGTGTGTTGAATGTTAGCATTTGAGCTGATTCATCAGCAGGCCCTACAGAAAAGTTGCTGGCCCATTGCTGCTGGTACAAACCGCTGTCCTGATTGACTGTAACATCACCGTCATTATCAAATGTGGGTGCATCATTGACTGAATTGACGGTGATGGTGAAACTGCTGCTGATTGTATTGTTAGTGGTGCCATCGTCCATTAAGGTATAGGTGATCACTGCTTCGCCGAAGGTGTCAGGATTGGTTTCAAATGTGAGTAAGCCGTTGTCGTCTATGTTGGGTGCTTGAACAAAGGACAAATTGCCAGTCGTGTCATCAATCACCGTTGTTGAGCTGAGCATTTGGCTGGCTTCGCTGATGGGGCCTGCACTGATGTCAGTGGCCCAAATCACTTGGTAAAGACCACTGTCTTCATCGACAATGATGTTACCAGCACCATTGAATGATGGAGCATCATTGACTTCAGTGACAGTGATGGTGAACATTACAGTGGTGCTGTCATCGTCGCCGCCATCGTCACTCAAAGTGTAAGCAATGGTCGACTGTCCGACGGTATCTGCAGCAGCTTCAAATGTGAGTACACCCATCGCATCAATAGTGGGTGCTTGAATAAAACCCAAGTCACCTGAGGTAGTAATGACTTGGGTAGTTGATGACAGCATTTGTGCTGACTCATCATCTGGGCCCACAGAAAAATCACTGGCCCATGTTTGACTGTATGAGCCACTGTCCTCATCAACCATGATGTCTCCAAGGTTACTAAAGCTGGGTGGATCGTTGGCTGCAGTCACATCAATGGTGACCAAAGACTGGACTTCATTGTTGCCATCACTGACAATGTAGGAGAAATGAGCCATGCCAAACTGATCGGTTGGTGGTGTGTAAGTGAAGGAGCCATTGCTGTTCAACACGACTTGACCACCCAAGCCTTCGATCTGAAAAGCACCCAAAGGAGACGAGACACTGAGTGGATCGTCGTTGGGATCACTGTCGTTATCCAGCAAGCTCATGGTTGTTGTATTTTGGTCATCAATGATCAGCATTTGATCTTCATCAATGGTGAAATTGTCACTGGCTGGCACCGGTGCATTGATTAAAAAGGGGTTGTGACCTTTGAGTATGTCACGTCCACTGACGACGCTGTTGTTGACCATATTGGCGGCCTCAGAGGCAAAGAAAATAAACCGACCATTGCCAGAGAGGTCATAATCGCCCGTATAGTCATTGGAGTTCTCACCCTGGGCATTGACTGTTGCCAAGCGCACCTCAAAAGTGTTGGTATCGGTCACGAAGACGTCTTGTTCACCATCTTGATCATCCATGACAATATTATTAGAGCCCGTTTCAAAGGACACATACCGGCCATCATGGCTGATTCTTGCGTTACTCATGTCTTCATTTACAACAGTCGCAGCTGGTGATGCCCATGTGGTTTGACCAGTTGAGAGGTCTCGAACATAAACATCTTGTCTGTTGTTGGTATCGGCCACATCTAAGTTGGTGGCCTTGGATAAAAATACCACGGTATTGCCATCGGCTGACATTCGAGGTTGAGAGCTGTCTGCATTGGCTTGCACACCATTGTTATCGACAGAAATCAAACTGAATACATCCAATTCTCTGTCGTATAAAAACACATCTTTACTGTCATTGGTGTCATTGGCGACGATGTTGCTGGCATCGCTGTCAAACACCACATAACGACCATCGGGTGTGATGTCAGGGTGATCGCTGCGTCCATTGGTTTCACCATTCATGCCGTTTGATAAGCGGGCAGTGCTGTTGTTAACGGTGTCGCGGATAAAAATGTCGTTGACACCATTGTTGTCATCTCCAACCATGTCCAGAGAATCCGAATCAAACACCACCCAACGACCATCCACAGTGATACTGGCGTGCTCGCTGCTGCCATCACCCATGTCGCCATTGATGTTGATGCTGATGGGGCTGATTTGTTGGTCATCACGATCAAACATGTACAGGTTATCGTCAGAGCCTTCAGCCAAAACCAACCAGCCCAAATTGCGTGCTTGACTTTCAAAAATGGTGAATCGACCATCATCAGACATATAAACATCATCAACTCGGTCGTTACCCAGCTGGCCATTATTGGCTTGGTTGATCAACAACAATTCTTGGGTATTTAAATCCCTGACAAAGGCATCTCTGGCATCATTAAGATCATTGACCAATAAATTGTTGGAGGTGGACTCAAAACTTAGCACCTCACCGGTAAAATTGACTGATGGTGACCCCGAAGAATCCGATACTTGTCCGGCCGTTGATGTGCTGGGGCCTTGGCTCATCATTTGAATGTTTTGATCATCTTGTCGCCAATAAAATGCGTCGTTTTGATCGTTGTAATCAAATGGCACCAAACGGGTTGATCTCGAATCAAAAGCCATGAATTTGCCACGATTATCAACGGTTAAATTGCCCAATGAGTTATTGTCATCTGAGTAAAATAGTGGTGTGCCATTCAACAGTTGCGTTGTACCAGCATCGATGTCATGAACATAAACGTCCTCGGCCATCACTGGCAATGGATAGGCACTGTCAAGATTGCTGGCCTCACTGAAAAAATACACCAATTCGCCATTACCACTGATATTTGCCGTATCTGAATCATCATCTGCGATCTCATTGAGGTTGTTTTGGCTGATCAAATGGGTTTGGGACAATGCGATGTCTCTGACGAAAATGGCATCGACTTCTTCAAGGTTATTGAACCACCGATCATCATCATGAGAAAAAACCACCCGCTGACCATCGTCTGAAAAGTCCAGCAAGTTACTTCCCGCAGATTGAATGATGCTCATGCCATCATCCAGCACATTAACCAAGGTGACAGAATCATCCAACAGGTTTTTGACAAATACATCCTTACCATTGCCATTTTGGTCATTCGCCACCAGATTGGTCGCATTGGACTCAAAGGCAATGTGTTGACTGTCACCAGAAATGATCGGTCTGAAACTTCCTCTGTCGCCTTTTACACCCGCAGCATTGACACTGGCTAAAGTGAGTGTTTGGGTAAATTGATCATAAACATAGATATCACTTGTGCTACTGGTATCCAACGGATCAAGGTTGCTGGCTAGGGATGTAAAGGCGACGCGTTCACCTGTCCAGGATATGCTCGGGTTGAACGATGCACCATTGGCTTGCTGACTGACCCCAGCAACTGTGGTGCTGCGGCTGACCAATGTTGTGGTGCCCAATACCCGGTCTCTGATGAAAATGTCCTGATTGTCCGGAAATAGGTCATCACTTACGGCATTATCCGCCCTTGAAGCAAACGCAATAAACCGACCATTATCTGAAACCGTGGGCGAAAAACTGCTACCATTCAACGGCATTTCATCATCAGAAACACTGACCAGCTCGGTGGTGCCCATGTTCGCGTCAAAAATAAAGATATCTCTGAAGCCATTGTTGTCATTGGCCACCAAATTACTGGCATTGGATTCAAAAACAACAAATCGGCCATTGGAAGACATGTCCCCAACGCTGCTTCTGTCATTGCTTGCATTGTACCAAGGGGGGGCACTGCCATCGGAAAAAACCACCACTTGGGGGATTGATCGTTCAATGGTGGTGATGTCGGTGCTGGTTGATTCTGTTGGATAATTGCTGTCACCAGAATACTCAACTAAAATGGTTTGTAATCCAACCACCTCAGGAAATATCACACAAGAATCCACCGGCAATGTTGCAGTACAAGATTGTGAGCCACTGCTGACCGTGACGGTGCCTGTGGCGTCGGTTTCAGCCCAACTGAATCTGATGGCAACGGGCGTGTTGACTTCAATGTTGGTGGTTGGGAACACATCGGTGATGGTTAAATTGATTGAACCACCTCTGGAATGCGCATGATTGCCCAGTAAAAACATCAACAGGGACAGTTTTTTTAGATTTTGGAAATGATTGTTATACATGTCTTGTTAACCTCAATTGATTATTCAAAGCCATTGGCAAAAATGATGTCCACCACACGGATGGTGAATATTTCACTGGTACTGTCGTTGTCACCACCATTATCCATCAATGTGAATCTGATTTCAGCTTCTCCGGTTGAACCAATGGCAGGTGTGAAGCTCAGCACGCCAGATTCATCAACTTGTGGGGCTTGAGAAAAGGATAAGCAACCAGAAACGCTCATGATTTGTGTGTTAACCGATAAGGTTTGTTTGGCTTCATTGGCAGGTCCGACAGAAAAGTTGCTGGCCCATGGTTGTTGATACAGACCACTGTCTTTATTCACTGTGACATCACCAGTTGCATCAAAAGTTGGCGCATCATTAACAGAACTGACGATAATGGTAAAACTGCTGCTGGCTGTATTGTTGATGACACCATCATCCATCAATGTGTAGATGATTGTGACTTCACCATTGGTATCTGGACTGGCTTCAAAGCTGAGAAAACCTGCAGCATCAATCTCAGGGGCTTGAACAAAGGATAAATTGCCCCTGACATTATCAATCACAGTTGTTGATGACAGTTGTTGGCTCGCTTCACTGACAGGGCCTGGACTGATGTTGCTGGCCCATATGGATTGGTTAAGACCACTGTCTTCATCAACAACAATAT
>CAYGTC010000058.1:13753-30244 GCA_964352735.1 uncultured Alcanivoracaceae bacterium
TTGGTTAAGACCACTGTCTTCATCAACAACAATATCACCAGCACCATTGAATGATGGGGCATCATTGACTTCATTGACGGTGATGGTGAACATTACGGTGGTGCTGTCATCACCGCCGCCATCATCACTTAAGGTATAGGCAATGTTGGCTTGGCCGACAGTATCTGCGGCCGCTTCAAAAGTGAGTACACCCATCGCATCAATAGTAGGTGTTTGAATAAAACCCAAGTCACCTGAGGTATTAATGACTTGGGTTGTTGATGACAGCATTTGTGCTGATTCATCATCAGGACCAACGGAAAAATCACTGGCCCAGATTTGGCTGTAAGCACCACTGTCTTCATCAACCATCACATCACCCAAGTGGTTAAAACTGGGTGGGTCGTTGGCTGCAATCACATCAATTGTGACGAAAGATGGCACTTCATCAACGCCATCACTGACGTAATAATAAAAATACGCCATGTCAAATTGGTCTGCTGGCGGTGTGTAACTAAAACTGCCATCCGCATTCATCATGACTTGACCGCCAAGGCCTTGTGCTGCAAAAGATCCCAAGGGTGAAGAGATACTCAACACATCGCCATTAGGGTCGCTGTCGTTGTCAAAAAGACTCAAGGTTTGTGAGTTGGGCGCATCAATCATCAGCACATCGTCTTCTTGTATTTCAAAGGCATCGCTTGCCGGTATGGGCGCATCGGGGATAAATGGATTGTGTGCTTTGACGACATCTCGCCTGTTGTTGAGGCTGTTGTTGATCAAATTTTCAGAGTTGGACTCAAAGAAAAGAAATCGACCATTGCCTGAAATTTCAAACGCTTCTGAAGTGTTATCAAAATTTTCACCCAAGACATTAACGGTCGCCAATCTGCTTTGTGTTGTTATGGTATCGTAGATATAGACATCCCCTTCGTTATCGAAGTCATTGAACATGGCGTTGGCTGAAAATGATTCATAAGCAATGTAACGTCCATCATCGCTGATGCGTACTTTTTCGATGGAACTGTCAGCAATGGCAAAAATGGATGACACCCAAAGGGTTTGACCCGTTATTAAATCGTGTAAATACACATCGGCTTCATCATTGGTATCGGTATCATCCAGATTGGTGGCATCGGATATAAAAGCCACTGTGTTGCCATCAGCTGATATCACAGCTTGATAACTGTCGTCATTGGTCTGAAGACCATTGCTGTCGACAGAAATCAAGGTAAAGGTATCCAACTGGCGATCATACAAAAATACATCTCTACTATCATTTGTGTCATTGGCAACGATGTTATTGGCATCACTGTCAAAAACAACATAACGGCCGTCAGGTGTGATATCAGGGTAACTGCTGCTGTCGTTGGTCTCAGCTGTTATGCCTCGTGATATGCGCTCAGTGCTGTTGGCCCAAGTGTCTCTGATAAAAATATCGCTCTCATCATTGCTGTCATTGTCAACTAAATCGGATGAAGAGGATTCAAACGCTACCCACCGACCATCAAAGCTAAAACTGGCATTGTGACTACTACTGTTGCCCATTTGCCCATTGGTGTTGATGCTGATGGGTGAAATTTCCCCAGAGGTGCGATCAAATCTATACAAATCTTCATCAGAGATTTTTGGTGGTACAATCCAGCCCAAATTAGTGGCCCTTGATTCAAAAATAGTGTAACGGCCATCATCGGACATGAAGGTCAGGCCAACACTGTTGTTACCTGGTTCACCATTGTTGGCCTGGCTGATCAACAACAATTCACCGGTATTGAGGTCTCTGAAAAAAGCATCACTTTCATCGTTGAGATCATTACTGACAAAATTATTGGATGATGTCTCAAAACTGATCACATCACCAGTAAAATTGGTGGCAATGGATTCGGTATCTTCGAAAGATTGGCCACCAACAATGGTTCCATTGCTTTTACTGACAGCATGAATGCTTTGGTCAATGCTTTGCCAATAAAAGGCATCTGTTTCGCCATTGTAATCAAAAGGAACAAGGCCATTGGAATCTGTACTAAAGGCGATGGAAGAACCATCGCTGTTGACATCAAGGTCTCTGATGTTGTTTGAGCCAATGCCGTAAAACAATGGCGATGAATTGATCAATTGTGTGGTACCGACAAGAATATCGTGTCGATACAATTCATCAGTCACGATGGGAAATGGATAAGTGCTATCAAGGTTATTGGCTTGACTGACCATAAAGACCGATTGACCATTGCCACTGATTTGGGCTTTGCTGATGTCTCTGCTGGTCAATTCATTGTGGTTATTTTGACTGACCAAATAGGTCTCAGCTAAGGAAATGTCTCTGACATAAATGGCTTCAATTTCTGCAGAATTATCAAACCAGTTGGGGTCATCATGTCGAATAACAATGCGGTTGCCATCATCAGAAATGTCTGATAACTCAACATCGAAGGCTTGTAGTGTTGTCAAACCTGTGTCTAAGACGTTGACCAATTCAATGCTGTCGTCAGTTAAGTCTTTAACAAACACATCCCTACTTAAATTGTTTTGATCAGCCACGACCAAATTGTTGGCAAAGGATTCAAACGCCACACGTTGGCCATCACCACTGATCATGGCATTAAAGCTTGAGCCATCGCCTTTCACCCCTGCTGCTGAAACGCTGACCAATGTTAAAGTTTGTGTGAATTGATTGTAAACATAAACATCAGCCAAAGCATCGGTATCCAAAGGGTCTAAATTGGTGGCTGAAGAAACAAAGACAATCAATGCGCCATCATGAGAAATATTGGAAAGGGCTGTGCTGCCGTTGCCTTGTTCACTCATGCCATCAACAGTAGTGGTGCGATTGATCAAGGTGGTGGTGCCCATGGTGCGGTCTCTGACAAATACATCGGTACCATTAACAAAGGCATCGTCACTGATGGCGTTACTGGCCACTGATGCAAAGGCGATAAAACGGCCATCATCAGACATGGCGGCTGAAAAACTGCTTCCATTGAGTGGCATTTCATCATCGGAAATACTCACCAGCTCTGTGGTATCGTTGAGTCGATCAAACAAAAAGATGTCATCTCTATTATTATTATCATTATCAACCAGATTGTCCGAGCGCGATTTATATAAAATAAAACGCCCATCAGAAGACATGTCTTGTACTTCGCTTCTGTCATTACCAAGGGTGTGCCAGGCATGTGTTGAGCCATCAGGAAACGCAACCACTTGAGGGAATAAGCGCTCAATGGTGGTGATATCTGTACTGGTTGACTCAGTGGGATAAGTACTGTCACCAGAATAATCGACCATAATGGTTTGTAAACCAATGATGTCAGGGAAAATCACACAAGAATCTATAGGCAAAATGGCAATGCATGATTGTGAACCGCTACTGACAGTGACGGTGCCTGTGGCATCCGACTCGGTCCAACTGAAGCGAACAGCAACAGGGGTATTGACTTCAATATCAGCGGTAGGAAAGACATCAGTGATGGTTAAATTGATTGACGATGCACCGCGCGAATGGCTAATATCATTGTTATGTTTGGCATTTGCCCAAACATTGGTTAGCAAAAATTGGCTCAAAAAAAACAAACACAAGCCAAACATAAAATTATGATTTTTCAGTAACATAGTTTAAGTTCTATTAATTGATAGATGACATACGCTATGGCGTGAAAATTGAATGATTTGTGCAGTGAAGTTTCGTTTATTTTAGTTTTTATTTAATTTGTCTTCAATGTGGCTGATGGCCGAATGATTTTTGGGCAATACATGTTGCAGAACTTTGAGTGCTTGTTGATGGGTTTTATGCGCCAGATCAACTTTGCTCATCGCCAAATAAAGGTCACCTTGTAGGTTGATGATCTCACCACTGACTTTACTGTATTCGCCTAATATTTTTACATTCATATCGTAGGCCCTTTGCAAGTGATGTGTGGCTTGTTCAAAATTCCCTTGTGATTGTAAGACTGCGCTCAAACCGATGTGGCTCTGAACAATGATATTCTTTTTGATGGTGTTATTGATGCCATCAGCGGCCAATACTTTTTGATAGAAGTTCTCAGCTGTTGCCCAATCATTTTGTTTGTAAGCCAATTGGGCGAGTAAGTTTATGGCACGTAATTGGTAATGATAATAGCCTTTGTCATGTTGCATTTCATGTAATAATACCTCATTTAACATTTTTTCTGCCAGCTTGTATTGATGGTGCTCTTGCAAGGTTTTGCCATAATAAAGTTTGACCAAAGCCATGGCAAAATGATTGATGGGTTGCATGTTTTGGCCAATGTTAAGTGCTTGCTCATAGTGGTTTTTGCTGAGATCAAATTGATTGTTCTTGGCGCGAGCATCAGCCAGAAAAGTCAATAATCTCATGCGATTGTAGTCATCTTCATTTTTGTTGTATTGCTCAAGCACTTCATTAAATTGCATTATGGCATCATTAAAACGTTCAGTGCGAACATAATATCGTGCCAAGTTCGTTTGTGAACGTGTGCTGTTGAAGTGTTGTGGCCCGTATATTTTTTTCAAGCCCGCGACCGCTTGTTTGAATCGTTGTTCGGCCATTGTCCAGTTGAACTGCTTTTCTTCAATGGTGGCCAAATTGTTGATGACGTAATAAGTATAGGCGTGATCAGGCCCATAGGCCTGCTTCAACAACTTTAATGACTGTTGAAAGTATTCACCGCTTTGGCGCCATTGCTTCATGTCATAGTATTGTGCACCAATGTTGTTCAACGAGTCAGCAATCAGTTTTTCATCACCTACTTGTTGCCGATAATCGAGCGCCAATTTATGATGCATAATGGATCGTTCGTTATTTTTTAAATCGAAATATAGGTTGCCGAGTTGATTGTGGATAAATGATAACTGCCGTGGATCATCTTGTTCTTCGATATTCACCGCCTGTAATAACACATCTTTGGCATCTTCAAATTGCCTTAATTTCCGATGAATTTTGGCCAATTGAGTTAAGTTGTCAAGCAATGCCACCTTATCGTTTGAATGGTTTTTTTGTCGAATATCAAGTGATTTTTTTGCTAATGCCAAAGCCTCTGACTGTTTATCAAGCCTGTACAACATTTCTGCTACGGTATACATGAAACGGGCATCCGTTTGTGTCGGTTTTGGCAATGCCAAGAGTTGTTTTTTGGCTTGTAAAACCAGCTCTGGTGTCGATTGTTTGTCACCAACACCTTCTGGATCAACAGTGCTCAACAAATCTATCACAAAATCGGTGACTTTTTCTGACTCTATTTGTGCGTTTTTAGCAGCAATGGCTTGAACTGACTGTGCATAGTATCCCGCACCAATGGTTAATATCATGGCCACAAATACCATCACCGCTATTTTGTTTCTCAACAAAAATCGGCCACAACGGTACATCACGTTAGAATTTCGTGCTTTGACCACTTCGTGATTCAAGTGTCTATTCAAATCATCAAACAGTTCTATGCTGTTGCTGTAGCGTTGTTCTCGATTTGAATGCATGGCACAGGCAATGATGGCTTGCAAATCTGCATTAACATGGTTTTTGTTAACTGTTTTAAAGTCAGGCATGGCACCATACAATAACCGGTGTAATAAAACCCCCATTGCATACACATCATTTCGGGTATCCACCAATAACTCCTTACGATTCAATGTTTCTGGCGCCATAAAAGCAGGCGTACCTGAAATGGATGATTCGTCCTCACTTAAACGTTGGTATTTCGAAACGCCAAAGTCAATGATCTTAACAACTGGCTGGCCATTGACTTCTGTGACCAGCACATTATTGGGCTTTATGTCACAATGGATGATGCCTTTTTCATGAGCATGTGCGACACCCAGGCACAGCTGCTTAAATAGAGCAATCTTGTCAGCGGTATTCAATTGTTGTTGATCTGCGTGACTGATCAGATCTGTTCCTGATACCAGTTCCATGACAATAAATAACCGTTCATCTCTGGTTTCCCCACATTCATATAAGGTGGCAATGTTTGGATGATTCAAATTTGCCAAAAATTCTGCTTCGGCCAATAACAAAGATTGTTTAGGGAGACGATTGAGGAATTTAATGGCCACCTTACGTCTGATCGGAGCCAGCTGTTGCGCTTGATAAACTTGCGAATATCCACCATAACCAAGTTTATTGTGCACAGTGAATTTTTCTTGATCATCTGTTGAAAACAATGACGCATCTACTTCTGCTGAGCGATCTAAATCAATTGGCAATGTATCTAGTATAAAACTTTCATCTTGATCCTGAAAACCAATCATACTTTTGATTGTATCAATGAGTTGTGGGTATTGGGCAGCCACCTGATTCAAAAAAGTGGGCTGCGCATAATCAGATAACTGCAAATACTCACTGATTATGTGTTTAATTTTTTGGTATTCGGCTTGTTTAATGTCTGCTGATGTCATGCTTGAGCCACATTTTTGCGATTTTCCATTCTTCACTGATGGTTCTTCGCGAGACTTGAAGTATTTTGGCAATTTCCGATTCTGTCATGCCTGCAAAGAAACGCAGTTCGACCACTTTGGCTTGCCTTGGATCTAGACCCTCCAATCGAGACAATGCGTCATCCAAGAATATTATCTGATCATCTATGGACTGATTGAACAAGTCTTCTTTCTCAAGTGACTGTTTCATCTTATCTGGGATGCGTTTGCCAGCATTCTTTTTGCGCGCATGATCAACCAGATAGCGTCGCATAACGACCACTGCAGCTGACATGAATTGGTGGCTATCTGTCCAATCAATGTTTCTTGCATTAAAAAGTTTCAAGTATGTTTCATTGGCCAATTCAGTGGCCTGAAATGTGACTCCACCAAATTCTTTGTTGATCATGGCTTGAGCATGTTGGCGCAGGTCATGATAAACCAAGTTAATCAGTTCAGAGTGTTCCGTTGACTTGTCATCACTTTTCTTTGACATGTTCAATAATGAGAAAGAGAAAACCATTTTCCCACATCATAAGCTCTGATGTCATCTTTCAATTGTATGTTGTGACATAAATTCATATGTAATTATCCAATTACTGTATTCATTTATCTTTATGGCGTACTTTTTATTAATAATGTGCAATTTAATGTACTACTCTTTTTATGAAATTAAAAGAAGCCTGTTAAAAATAGATAACAGAGAATTAACCATCTTCCGATAACAATTGTGTGATCACATTTGATTCAATGCATTTGCATTGAGCAAAACATGTTGACCGATTAATAGACATTGATTAGAAATGGTCAATTGTGCAGGGAATATAAACAAATGGATGGTTGCTTTTTCATCGGCATAAAAACCAACTTGTTGGCTCGGTAATTGTGATTTATTCGTCGTTAATGCAGCAATTGTTTATTAATTGTTAAAACCAATGAAAGTTAAAAATAACATTGGCTTTTTCCAGAACTGATTGTTTAATTAGGCCAATCAACACCGATGCATTGATAGATTTTGATCTTGAGCGCTATTAATGTGACCCTCTAGGAAAACAGCTTGCTTTATTATTTTCTTTTCAACAAATGGTGATGTCATAGCGCGGGTCAAAGCACTGTAATTAACTTGAAACTGTAACTCAGTACCAATGGCCAAAAGGCGATCACATCGTACCATAAGATGATCACTGCTGGAATCAATAATGGTGGTCCCGTGTGGAGCAATTAAACCTTGTGAGTCAATGTCCTGACGTCCTATGGCAAGTATGGATTGCATCATGTTTCCATGATCCTTGGATAAAGAAAATTCCCCGAATGCATTTTGTGCGATTGTCCCCCATGGCTGAGATGGCTTAATCTTCGATTCAATTACTTCAGCGGTCAATGTAATTGCATCAGTATGCAGCCCTTTAATGGCTTGACGATGTAAGGTTTCGCATCCCAGCAATAATGATTCACCCAGTCTTAGATTATTGATTCTCCCTGTTTTTTTATTATCTAACGCCCAGTCCAAGTTAGCAGAGTTTCCTCCGGAAATGATATCAAGATGTATGCCAAAAGTTGACTCCAGAGAGTCCGCTAATGCAGATAATTGCGACATGTTTTTGTTATCAGGTGACACACCATTATGACAAGCAAGATTAGTGCCAATGCCTTTAATCAGAATAGCAGGCATGCGAAGCACCTTACGGACAATATCATGTATATCTGCTGGCATTATCCCTTCACGTAAATCACCAAGTTCGACCATTAACTCAATTCCATGGATTCGACCTAATTTTATAGAAATATTTGATAATTGACTGATTACATCCAATTCCGTATTAAAACTGATATCCACATTTGCTACGACACGTCTAACTTGACTGAGCATAGGTGAGCGAATAAGTATCATTGATGTATCTACATTTGCTTGACGCATATTTTCGATATTTTCGATACGGGAATCTCCTATACTATTCATACCTGCACTCAATAAAGTATTGACTATCTCAGCCGAACCTAGGATTGATTTAGTGATGCCTGTCACTGAAATACCATTAACAGCAAGACGATCAATAAGCGTTGTGGCATTGTGCTTTATTTTGTCTAAATTGATCTCCAATCTCGTCGCATTCATGAGGCCCTAGCAATGAGCTTTTCATTAAGCTCAGGAAAAGCTTGCATGACCATTTCCACTAAGTGATCGGATGAACGTGATAAAGCATCAGTCGTCGGGATGTTCAATTCTTTTTCGTATTTTATAATTGCTGCACTCACCTCAGCTTCTGTCATTTTTTCATGATTGATGGTTAGACCAATAACCCTAGTATCGGCAAAAGTTTGTAATAGGTTAATTTCAGCAGCAGGTGTTGGCATTGGCATTTTTTCAAAATCACAACGATGGCTCCGTTTAGGAGCATGTTGTAATATAACGCCGTTTGGACATGCTCCACGAAGAATAAAGGCAGATGAGGAAAAGGCAGGATGACTCAATGCCCCTTGCCCCTCAACAACAATCACATCCGGGTTTTCACTCTCGAACACTTCGACAATAGTTGCCTCTAGTTCGCCAGCACAAAATTGTGATGGAACAGCATCAATCGCAATACCATAACGCGCACCTTGAATCAACCCCGTCTGCCCTGTTCCTACCATTATTGTTTTTATTCCAATTTCATTAAGGGCACGAGTAAGGATGGTTGCAGTTGTTCGCTTACCTATGGCACAATCGGTTCCCAAGACTGCAATGCGTGGACACTTAACATTATTAATTTCACCGCTGAACATGTGCAGATCTTTTTTATCACGGGGTTTTCTTACATCTAAAATTTTTACATTATCCGCCAAACAAGCTGCTGCAAAAATAGGGTCATCATTAAGAAATTCATGCAACCCATTTACAATACTCATACCATGACTCATGGCCTCCAGTATAAGACTACGCTGATGTTTTGATAGTATACCGATAGATGGAGCCATACCGAAGATGAAAAAATCTGGAACTGAGTCAGCCTGAGCCAATGAATCGGCCAAATCGCGACAAATAGGAATGCCATTTGGTATTTCATCAAGTACAGTACCTGTATCCATCCCAACTTTTTCGCTGTCAATGACTGATAAGATTTTGTATTTTTCTGAATGTCGAATAAGTCCGTTTGCAGTTTTACCGTCGATCAAACCAAAATTTGCTTCACAATAAACAATTGCAGTGTCTAACAACTTAGACTTGTTATGAGTTTGAACGGGCTGATATTTCATTTTAGTGTTAGATTGAGAATGGACAATCGGAGGACATGAAGTTACGCGAATACTGGACATAGCAGTTCCTTGAGTTAGCTCAGAGGAGGCGACAGGATCGTTACAGCCAGATTTGACCATTTGTCAACGAGTAATCCCCGCTAAGTAGCGGTTTAATTAAAATCTATTATACATGATAAATGGCTAATAGCATAAACAAGTTGCCTTGCTGCACGACATGAACAAATTATATAGACCTCATTTATATTAAGGTCATGTAGAAAAGAACCTAAAATTCATTAAAATATTTAGCATCAATCATTTTTATCGAGAAGGCTCCGTAGAATGAAACTCTAATCAATTGTATAATTCAAGAGATCTGGAAAAGTTAGAATCAAAAGCCCATTGACGCTTCTTCTATTGTGTAATGTTATGTTTCGCTGTGAATTTTCTTAAATGCCTTTAACCCATCTTCGATAATAGGTATATACTTTTTTCTTTTTCTCCAAGGCTTCAGTTTTTCAGGTAAGCGACTGAGCCAATGACTATTATTCCGCAAGGTTAATAAGCCCAGCAGACTTGTTTCTTGCACTTGCAAGCTGTGATGAGTTTGGTATATTTTTTTGTTCAACAACTTCTATAAAATGTTCTACTTCTTCAATAGAGTTGAATTGTAGTTCATAACCTAAAGCATTAATGATCAGCACAGGGTACCCTTTATAAATAACTGGTTTCGGTAATTCAAACACTCTTATATTGACATACTTACAAATTAATTTTTAATCTAATGTTATTATCTAGCAGGGTTAATATATTTTTCAAAACAACCTCCCCAGCTTAAACGCAAGAGTGGTTTTAATAATGCGATAATACTATTTAGCTACCATTCAAGTCCCAAATCCACCATTTACGCGCGTAACAATCAAATCAAAAAAGCCGTCATTATTATTTGACGGCTTTGAAGTTCAATATTTTATCTTGATGCCATTTACATTGGCAGTATCAATCCCAAACAGTCGACGAATACCCTATACGAGTAAGGACCAATTCAATTGAACCTAAGCGATCCAACATCTCCCTAATCGGCTGAAACCAGGTTGTAGGTGTTGCCATGCTGCAATTGGTATTTTGCCCTGGTGGTAAAACACCACCAGAAGTAACGCCTTGTGCTTGCCCTGCTGGCGTAATCCATGACCCTCCTGAGTCACCTCTACCAGCACAAGCGGTTGATTGTGTTAAACCATTGACTGGGCCATTTCCATAGTTAGCAGTGGCATTCCTACTTTGTATGATACCGCAACGGTAACCCGTGGTACGACCAGAACGACAGACGGAAGAGCCAATAGCAGCAACGATATCTCCACGTATCCGAACATCCTGATAACTGCCGCCATTGTGGCGAGTGACCCATGGGTCAAGACCATTATACTTAAACAGCCCAGTTCTTCTCACTACAGCCATATCATCTCCAGGATAAAAGGAACGATAAACCTTTAACGAATGCTGTGGGTTAGTTATGATGACTTGAGTACCTGCTGCTCCACAATGTCCAGCTGTCAGGAAACCATGGTATCTGCTCCAACCACTGCGTATTCTAATAGGAAAACCGATTGAACAGGTACCTCCGCCTGATGTATATTCACGCCCTCCATAAATGGCAGCCAACGCACTTGGCGTACCTTCAATAGTTTCAATACCAATGGCATCAATATCTGTTGCCTTACTCATTGCCACAAAATTAATCGCTGCCTCCGTTGCATCAGGTGATACTTTAAGAATAATACTGTTGGTTTTCACATCAATATAAAAAGAACGAATTGCATTGGCTTGACCGCCTGTTAGTTGTTTTTGAAGTGCTTCTGATTCATGAAGTTTAAAAAACATGTCATCCAAATTTGCCATATTGGCTTCAAGTTGTTTTAAAGAATAATTAACATGTTTCAGCTCAGCACCATCAATGGACTTTGCAGTCTTATCTGTCGTGGCAACCACATATTTGTATTGATATTCACCCAATCTCTCCATCCAACTACCAGCATAGCTGTCACCGAATTCAGTGATGGCTGTTTTTTCAATGGCCACTGCACGTTTTTCGGCCTCAATATATTGTGGTATTTCAGATTTTGATATCCCCAAGTCGCGTTCCATCGCCACTATATATTCGGAATCTTTTGCCTTATCTTCTTGAGCCGTTGTTACACAGGCCACAAATATCAATGCACCTGATATTAATAGTTTAATTTTGTTCATTATTTTCTCCCAATTGTTTAATTTTTAAGATTTCAATGAGTTTTTGCAATATTTCTTTGTACAAAATAGCACATTTAAAAATAAAAGCAAGTATTTTTAAAAAAATCTCGCTCATTCAATTGTTAGATTAAACAATCGTAAGTGTTATATATTAAAGGCCAATTAATCATTCCACAGAAAAAAATATGAAAAAAAACAAAGATTTGAGAAACATCAGAAATCTAAAATAGTTACATAATAGTACAATTTTATGTAATAACTTAATTATAAAAACAAGTCGATAACACAATGAAAAAAATTCACTTTACCATTAATAAACAACTCACACCTAACCTGGATATTTCATCAAATCAGTAAAAAAATCGATTTTACCTATGGCAAACACTGAGTTATACGATTTTATTAATAAAGACACTTTGTACCTGAATGGCATATCCAGGCTAAAACAGATGACAATAAAAAAGGCCAAACCCATGATAACGGGTTTGGCCTTTTTTATCATAAAATATATGACATCAAGACAGTGCTAAGGACATAAAAAACGCACTTGGTAATCAAAACAAATGTTATCTGGTTGATCTGCGTTTCGACACACCAAACCATCTGCCGCTGAATACCTATAAAAAACTTCACTTGTTGGACTGGCACGTCTACCATCACTCACTCGTCTGGCCTCAAAATCTGTGGGATTTGCACATACGCCGGTGTGAAGAGATTTATTTTCCCAGTCACCTGAACCGCTTGGGTTATCTCTGTCCAACCATCGTGTCCATGGATCTGTTACCAATGTCACGCTTCTGGTAGTACTGGTAGTGTAACGATCAAGGATTTCTCTGATGGGTTGAAACCATGTTGTGGGTGTTGTCATACTGCAATTGGTATTTTGCCCAAATGGTAATATTCCACCAGAAGTAACGCCCTGGGCCTGGCCTGCTGGTGTAATCCATGATCCACCCGAGTCCCCTCGACCAGCACAGGCTGTGGATTGTGTTAAACCATTGACCGGGCCAGCTCCATAGTTGGCAGTGGCATTTCTACTTTGAATAATCCCACAACGATAACCTGTGGTACGACCAGAACGACAGACGGAAGAACCAATAGCAGCAACGATATCCCCTCGTACCCTGACATCCTCATAACTGCCACCATTATGTCGAGTCACCCAGGGCTCAAGGCTATTAATAAGACCACCGATGAATGCGGCGTCCCTAACTACAGCCATATCATCACCAGGATAATCAGCTTTAAAAACATTAAAACTATTACCATCTAATGTAACACTCGTACCTACTCCTCCACAATGTCCTGCTGTGACGAAGCCACGGTAAGATGACCAATGATTTCTTATCATCACAGCAAAGCCAGTAGAACACAACCCGGCTCCAGATGTATACTCACGGCCACCATAAATATAGGCCAGAGCACTTGGCACACCTTCGGCGGCTTCAATACGTATGGCATCAATGTCTTTGGCTTTACTCATTGCCACAAAATTAATGCCAGCTTCTGTGTAACCTGGTGCTACTTTGATAACAATGCTGTTGGTTTTCACATCGATATAAAAAGAGCTAATGGCATCGACTTGACCGTAAGTCAATTGATTTTGTAGTGCTGATGATTCATGAAGTTTAAAATAAAGCTCATTGAGACTTGCCATATTGGCTTCTAATTGTTTTAAAGAATAGTTGACATGTTTCAACTCAGCTCCATCAATAGACTTTGCAGCCTTATCTGTCGTAGCAACCACATATTGGTAGTGGCTTTCACCCAAACGCTCCATCCAACTACCAGCATAACTGTCGCCGAATTCAGTGATGGCTGCTTCTTCAACAGCTACAGCCCGTTTTTCAGCCTCAATATATTGTGGTATTTCAGCTTTTGTTATCCCTAAATCACGCTCCATCGCCGCCAAATATTCAGAATTTGATGCCTTATCCTCTTGAGCCGTTGCTATACAGGTCGCAAATATTAATGCGCCTGATATTAATAATTTAATTTTGTTCATTAAATTCTCCCGTTTTATTAAAAAAAATTTCCATTAACTTACATTGAAATTTTTGTACAAAATAGCACATTAAAAAATAAATGCAAGGATTTTTGAAAAATTTTTTTTCATTCAATGGTCAGATTGAATAATGATAAATATATATATTAAAAGAGTAATTAATCATTCTAAAGTAAAATATATGAGAAGAAACAAAGATTTATGAAACACTTGAAGTTTAAATAAGTTACATTATAGTACATATTAATGTGGTAGCTTTATTACAAATTGAGAATTCTATTGACTTGAAATAATAACACCTTCATATTTGATTTAATACAACTCGACAATTCTCTTTCGCTTTCCTTCCCCAATACTAAAGACTGAGTATTTCATGTCTTAGGGGCATTCATATGCACTCTTATAAAAACTCATTTAACGCTGATGTTTTGCTTAGATAAAATAGATTTTTACCAATTTTACAATATATGAGACCGTTGCTTGATTCTGAATGATTGAGAAAAAGAGTTAAAAATGTGTCAATCAAGGCACAAAATGCAGTCTAATAGCCAGTTATTAGCAAATTTTGTAACCAGCTCGAATATCTGATTAAATATTCGAGACAAGGCGCTTTTTTAGACTTTTTATCTTCATTCACGGATCAAGCAAGGTCTCAATATGTAGGTTAATGATATTAAAATATCAATAGTGACATGATAATAAAAACAAGCCTTGCACACGGTTAGACATTGATGACTCAGTGGAGAAAAGTTCATTTATAAAACAGATAAGAATCAAAAAGGCCAAACTCATGATAACGGGTTTGGCCTTTGTATCATAAAATATATGACATTAAAATACTGCTAAGGGCAGTAAAAACGCACTTCGTAATCAAAACAAATGTTATCTGGCTGATCTGCGTTTCGACACACCAAACCATCTGCCGCTGAATTCCTAAAGAAAACTTCTCCTGTTAAATTAGCCGCAGTACCATCACTTACACGCCTAGCCTGGAAACCTGTAGGATTTGCACATACGCCTGTATGAAGAGACCTATTTTCCCAGTCGCCCGAACCGCTTGGATTATCTCTGTCCAACCACTCTGTCCATCGATCAGTTACCAACGTAACTCTGCGGGTAAAACCTTCACTATAACGATCCAATATTTCTCTAAGAGGTTGAAACCATGTTGTAGGTGTTGCCATGCTGCAATTGGTATTTTGAAAAGGTGGTAAAATACCCCCAGAAGTAACGCCTTGAGCCTGTCCTGCTGGCGTAATCCATGAGCCACCTGAGTCACCTCGACCAGCACAGGCTGTTGATTGCGTTAAACCATTAACCGGACCAGCTCCATAGTTTACAGTGGCATTTGTACTTTGTATGATGCCACAACGATAACCCGTGGTACGACCAGAACGACAGACCGAAGAGCCAATAGCAGCGACGGTATCTCCACGCACCTTCATATCCTGGTGAGTGCCCCCATCGTGACGAGTCACCCATGGCTCTACTGTATTAGACGACCATATGCCGGCTCTGACTAAGGCCATATCATCACCAGGATAATCAGCACGATAAACACTCATTGAAGATCCTGCTAATGTTACACTGGTCCCAGCTGCACCACAGTGTCCTGCAGTGACGAAACCACGATAAGAGATCAAATCACGACCAATTAATACAGCAAAACCTGTTGAACATAAGCCTGGGCCTGATGTGTATTCTGCACCACCATATATTGTAGCCAATGCACTTGGTACACCTTCAGTGGTCTCAATACGAATCGCATCAATGTCTTTGGCTTTACTCATTGCAACAAAATTAATGCCAGCTTCTATGGCATTCGGTGCAACTTTGATCACAATGCTGTTGGTTTTCACATCAATATAAAAAGAATTAATGGCATTAACTTGAGCGCCAGTCAATTGTTTTTGTAACTCTCCCGATTCATGAAGTTTAAAAAACAGATCATTGAGACTTGCCATGTTGGCTTCTAATTGTTTTAAAGAATAGTTGACATGTTTCAGCTCAGTGTCTTCAAGTACTCCATCGGAGTAAGCATTCTTAGTACTGTCGGTTGTTGCAACGACATATTTGTACTGGTTTTCACCCAAACGTTCCATCCAACTACCGGCATAGCTGTCACCGAATTCAGTGATGGCTATATTTTCAATAACTACAGCACGTATTTCAGCCTCAATATATTGTGGCATTTCAGCTTTTGTTATCCCCAAATCACGTTCCATAGCCACTAGATATGTGGAATCTATTGGCTTTTCCTCTTGAGCTGTTGTTATACAAGCGTTGAATATCAATACGCCTGATATTAATAATTTAATTTTATTCATTACTTTCTCCCGTTATTTTAGTGTAATTTTTAAGATTTTCTTATTGCATATATAAGAAAATCTTGTACAAAATAGCACATATAAATACAAATGCAAGTATTTTAATAAAACGCCATGAAATTCAATTTTTATGCATAAAACCCCATAAAATATAGGCATATAGACTTTTTTCACTTTAAAATAAAGTGCATGAAGGAGCGTCGCAAGAAATCAAAAGACAAAAAAACAAAGTAATAGTACAAAATAACACAAATATATTATAAGAGACCTCAGCATAACCCAAAGATTATTTTAGAAAATGTGATTGAT
>CAYGTC010000059.1:0-29387 GCA_964352735.1 uncultured Alcanivoracaceae bacterium
CATTTTCCATCATGGACAGCATTACCGGATTCAGTATTTATCAAGAAATCATTGACACCTTAACCAATTATGGAAATTATCGTTTAACGGGGCTTGACGAGCCATACCTTCCAGGAAGAAAACTCTATATATTCAATTATGATTGGCGACAGGATAATGTTTACAGCGCCCAACAACTAGATATATTCATTAAAAGCATACAGAATAAGCACCCAAAAAAACAACAACAAAAAGTAGATATCGTTGCCCACTCTATGGGTGGACTGATTACCCGATATTATATGCGCTATGGTACTGAGGATGTGCTCAATGGTGATGTCTTTGTCAGTAATACCGATGGTGCAAAAAATATTCGCCGCGCAATCTTCCTTGGTACACCTAACCTTGGATTGGTATTATCAGTCAATCGATTTGTTAATGGTTATCGCTTTGGTTTACGAACCATTCCCATTGAAGTAATGATCACAATGCCGAGCATATATCAATTGTTGCCTCATAGTATCAGTAATTGGATTGTTGATTTAAAAGGCAATAAAATTGACATGGATATATTTGATCCAAAAACTTGGAAAAAATACCAATGGGCCATTTATGATCCTTTGGTACAAAAAAATATCATTGACGCAAGCCCATCACAACAATTGGGCTTAAATAAGGTTGCCGTTTTAAAAGACTTCTTCAATAAAAATCTTCAACGGGCTCGTAGATTTTTATGGTCTCTGACAGTGAAGCCAGAAAACGACATACACCCGTTCATAATGATGGGTGGAGATTGCCAAAAAACCCCTGCACGACTGGTCATGGAAAAAGTTAAAGGTCAATTTCTTCTACATACAAAACCAGTGCAAATCATCCAGAAACACAAAGACATAGATTATGGAAAACTCATGTTAGAACCTGGAGATGGACATGTCACCAAACCGTCACTATTGGCACGTGTTGAACTTGACCCAAGTCAACCCAGGCATAAACAATCTTATATTCCGATCAAATACACAATTTTATTGTGTGAGAGTCATAGGTCATTGACATCAAATATTACATTCCAGGATAATTTATTGAATATTTTGCTGAGTCCAACTAACCATTAACCCGATCATCATATCTGGCTCGGATATTTCATCATAGAATGTAATTTAGGGGAAAAATGGCTGCATAGATACAATCGTTTTTTACCGATTTGATAAAATATCCGAGCTAGACTCAATCACGGTTGATAAAGCTTTTAAGTTTAACTGCAAAATTGACCAAATAGCGCGGTTTTTCAACAGGTAAAAAATAATCATACCTGGGTCTATCTGGGTGCAAAGGCTTAAGTAAATCACCCGAACCATCAATGGCAAATGTCCTTGGAATATATGTACCATCCTTATCATACCTAGCATTGATCAAAGGTTCTTGGTCAATATTGACCCTGATCAGTGTTATGCCCTGCAAACTCTCTACCACAGCTGGTTGAGTAAACAAGCGTGAATATGCTTTGCACGTTGGACACCAATCAGCATATAAAATCAATAGGCCAACACCATCCTTGTTTTTTAGTGTTTCTAAGCCTTCATCATAACTCAACCATGTCAGCTCATCATCATTCCAGTCTATGCTGGCTTGTTGTTGTGCTGTAACTGAATGGGTCACAAACATCATAACGATTAAATATATTGGCAAGATTCTCACTTCAATTTTATTCCACACTATTGACACTTAGACAATCTAACATTTTCAATCTCGGCAATCAATCAAAGCCATTGCGAAAAATCACATCTCCATCTTGGATATAATGAATCACCACACCACACAACATGATTTGGTCAGAAAACAGGTTCGGGAAATTCAACCACAAAGCATATTCATCATTAACCACATATCCCTTTTCTAGTTGAATTAATTGAGAGTTATAGCCCTTGCTCATCATCATTTGCTGGTTAACAAGGGTTGTAAGATCAGGGAATGATGAAACAGAAAATACCACATCAAGTGTTTCAAACTGATCATTGCCTACAAAAATGCGCGGTTCTATAGCGGTAATAAATGCATTAACTGGTAAGTCTACACCACTGTAATTCACATCCGAATAACAACCATTTGATTCAGAAACCACTCTGGCAATATCATTACTAATACGTCCAGGTTTAAAGCTCGCAGCAGAAATATTAAGCTTTTGCGTCACGCTTCTTTCATTGATATGACTGGGTTGACCAATACAACAAGTGCAAATCAACAACAATAGAAAAACACATAAGCTTTTCGAAAAAAAGTTATTCATTGTTCAAAGCCTCTTATTGATTCAGCTGATAAAAAACTCGTAAGCCACAAATATAGTAGGCATTAATGATCCCGTTTCCATCACCAGGTATAAACAATGCATCAAAAAAATCATCGTTACTAACGACATAAGGTGGATCAACCATGGCCAATTGCTCATAAAAACCAGGAAAATCTCCTGTGCCACCACTCTGCGCAGTCGCCATGTGAATTAAACTCCCCATACCATCATGTGTTCTCAATAATAATGAAGGTCTGCCATGGTGAGCAAAAGCCACGTCAAAAAATCGAGCTGAAATACCCACCACGATAGCATTATCGGGTAAATTGACATTGGCATACATGTCTAAATCATTATCTGTGCCATTAGACGCTCGTGGGCGATTGACCAAACAACCTGAAAGAATAGAAATCTCACCACCAGATAATGGTGCAAAAGCACCACCCGCAACATTAAGACTCAACACCTCTCCTTCGACACCCAATAACTCTCCGACCTGCTGAGCTGAGTATTTTTCTTTCGAGGTGAAATTCTGTGCTCTTATATGGCTAGAAAACAACAATAATGTAACAATTATAAGACCTAAGTGCTTTGTGACTATGCCTTTCATTAATATCTCCACATTTAATTTTATGAAATCTCTAAAAACTTAGAGCGATTTATTAAATAAGCGTATTCTACAGAAATAATTGATCAAAAAAAATTCATCAAAACTTCTAAAGCTATTTACACAGAGAATATCATGGAAAAACTTTCAAACAATCCAATGTCTTATTTCAATAAATAATTGTCCTTTTTCTAATAAAAAGATTTGTTTTGTACAAAAAACGTCATCCAATTAATGAGTTTGTATCTCACTTAGCACCAGTTTATCTTCTTATATTCAATTAAATGTTTCTAAACAAATCAACAAATTGAATATTCATTTATTAATTTGTTTAGAAATTCTCTGCAATTGTTGCTTCATTTCATCATCAATTTCCGAAGGCTTAATCAAAGAAATGATCTTTCTCAACACCCTGATTTCATTGTGGTCAATTTCCCCATCCCGTTCTGCAATGGCAAATATTTCCCTAAGTTCCTTCGCATCCAATTTGCCATCATTTGAAAAACACTCTATTGAGCGAAAAGACATTTCTAAATAGTCACGAGATTCTTTCATAATTTTTACCTATATTTTTGGTCGTAAATATTATTCCACAAAAATAAAATAAATGGAGTCAATTTCATGAAATAGATATAAATAGATAAAAAACAACAAATGTTAATATTTTGTTAAATAATGATTGACAATTAACAATCTCATCTATAGTATCTCGCTCCATCTTAAATTAAGAGGAAAAAACCTCGTTAAAAAATTCAAAAAAAATATGAACAAACATTATTTCGACAATTCAAAACAAATCAGCCAGTCGGCCACGAGCATATGCTATATGCCCAGTCGTCACGGCCTGTGGAATGTCGTAAACTGATGCCTACTTAGAATATTTCTTAAAGGCATGGATTGCCTTTAAGGACACTTTAAAAAGCCCTTTTTGGTAACCCGAAAAGGGCTTTTTTTATGCCCATAAAAAATTTAAAAAGAATTTTTTCATCAATAGTCCTGTTTCTGTATAGCAGGCTGGTGCGACATCGCTGATGTATCGTATGCCGATGAAGAAATACATTAGATAGCTCAAATGGTAGAGCAGTTAAATATGATTTAACGTGTTGAAGGTTCGAGTCCTTCTCTAACGACTATTGGTAGCTCAATTGGTAGAGCGGCAAACTCATAATTTGTTGGTAGCGGGTTCGAATCCCGCCCAAAGACAGCGTCTTAATACGCACTTGGCGAAAGCCGTATGGTTTAGGTCCATATCTAATGATAAAGACTTTCACAACAGTCTGAAAAAATTGTGGGTGAATCTCAGTATGCCATAAAAGGATTTTTTTATTAAATGGATAGATGGTGCATACAACGATAATGCTGTACGAGAACACAAAAATAAACAAGAGCCGTACTGACTATCGGTGACTTGATGATAATAAAGATACATGACAAGGATGCCCTTTTGACCAAGGGTGACTATTGACTGAGATATTGATAAGGAAATCACATCAATTATCATACAACGACTTGTTTAGCCTTGTGTTTCCACAGCATTATCGTGAGATATACCTTAAATAATTTATGTACTTTACAACTAACAAATGAGGTTTAAATGACTGAGTTTTATTAGTGCCATGAACAATTAACATGTGCACAGGAGAATTATTATGATTTTTAGAAAAAGAATTGTTATTGCAGATAACGAGCGTGCTTTGGTTTTTACCGATCGTCAATTAACTGACATTTTAGAGACAGGTGTTCATTACATCACTGACTGGTTCAACAGAACTCAAGTGATCACTTATAACGTTACTGATCCAGAAGTCAGAGACGTAAACATCAAAAGCCTTTTAAAAAGCAAAGCAGAATTGTGCCAACGTTATTTTGAAGAAATTGTTACTGATGAAAACAGCATTGCCTTAGTCTATATTGATGGTCAATTCAAATATTTGATGGCACCTCAATCTGATAAAGTATTGTGGAAGACCGTACACATTGAGGTTAAGAAAATAGATATCTCTCAAGAAGTACAAGCCAATGAACCTTTGATGACTGTGGTTGCAAAAACATCAAAGACTTCGGTGTTATCCAAAGGTTTATTGATTAAGGAAATTGTTAACCAACAAGTCGGTTTGTTGTTCATTGATGGACAATTTATTAAAACGTTAAAAGCCGGTAAATATGGTTTTTGGAATTATAACAAAACCATTGTCATTGAAGTGATTGAAACGCGCGCTCAAAACATTGATGTGGCAGGTCAAGAGATCTTAACCATAGATAAAGTCAGTTTGAGGGTTAACTTGGCGGCTTCATTCAAGGTTGTTGATGCCAAAGCGGCTTTTACATACTTGTCGAACTTTAAAGAGTTTTTGTACGGTGAATTGCAATTGGCGTTAAGAAAAGCCATTGGTACACAAACCTTAGATGCCTTGTTAACAGATAAGCAAGCCATTGATAGTTATGTGAACAAAAGTGTCAGTGCAAAAATTGATAAATTTGGTTTAACTTTGTTAGATGTTGGGGTTAAAGACATCATCTTACCAGGTGAAATGAAAACCATTTTGAATCAAGTGGTCGAAGCTGAAAAAGCCGCTAAAGCCAATGTCATCAAACGGCGTGAAGAAACCGCTGCGACCCGCTCTTTGTTGAACACTGCAAAGTTAATGGACGAAAGCGCTACTTTGAGACGTTTGAAAGAACTGGAAACTTTAGAGAAGATCGCAGACAAAGTCGACAAGATCACAGTTTTTGGCGGCATGGAAGGCGTTATTCAAGACACCATTAAAATCAATGCATAACGTTTAATTGAGATCAAGTGACTAAAAAATAGAGAAGTTTGATCTCAATTATTATTAATTCAGGGGAAGTGGCGAAATTGGTAGACGCGCCGGATTATTTTTTACCCTTCGCTGTTCATTCAGCACAAAGGGTTCCTAAAATTTCAGAGTCCGGTTGATGCAGGTTCGACTAAAAATGCAGGATAGCATTTTTGAACGCACGAAGGGCGGCCCGTAGGGTGAAAAGACAGGAGTATTTTCATAATCCTGTCTTCCCCACCAATACAATTAAATAAATGAGGGAGTAGCTCAGTTGGTAGAGCAGTGATTACCTTTCGCCTTAATTTAGGGCACAAAAGGTTCCTATTTAGACTTCTAATCCACGTGTCGCGAGTTCGAGTCTCGCCTTCCTCACCATTTAATACAATTTAGGCAAGTAGCTCAATTGGTTAGAGTGCCGGTCTCATTACTCTTCGTTAAAAATTTACATTTTTAGCAAATAGGGTTCCTATTAAGATTCCAACACCGGAGGTTGCTGGTTCGATCCCAGCCTTGCCTGCCTCATGACCAGAAGAAAAGGAGAAATAACATGAATCAATCAACATTAAGATTATTCAAGGCCATACAAGTCAATGACAATAATACTCAGATCATTGACCAACACACAGATGCAAGATGTATTAAAAAAGGGTATCTCTTTGATAGACGCATCACCGTTAATGAAAAGGTGATCAAAGATACCGATGACATTATTGGTTTTTCCGGCGACCAGGCCAATGCGGCATTCCACAAATCATGGACAATCATTGAAGAATCATCCATGCAGACGTTGGCCATGAAGCAAATGTTACACTATGTGACCACATATGGATTTCAGCAACAAGGCATTTATCGCGATGAGACCATTTTTATACCTCATGAAACACTTAAGATTCCTGAGTTGACTAAAGATGTGCCCATTGCACTCATCAAAGCCATGACCGCTGATGACATATTACAAGCCATCATAAAAATGGCATCGGGTATTGCCTTAAGTGAACAGTCTTTACAAGACATCATTTGCATAGTTGAAGCCAATAAATATGACAGTGATTTTGTAAAATACATTAAAAACAGAGAATTATTGGCTTTGTTGCAGGATTTTTACCACATCGTACCCAAAGAGCCTGTGGCATTTTTGCGTTATGTGATCAGTAAAATAACCAATGAATCTTTAGTGATTAAAAATGACCATTTGATCAATAAAATCGCTCAAGCCAATGGTAAATTTTTAGATGTATTAATGATGGACGCACCGGATGATTTGGCCAGTATCTTCTTTAGATTTAAACCTTTGTTTTTGGCCATGAAAAAAGCCTCCAGAAATAAAAGTTTTTACAATCAATTGAGAAGAAAAGCCGATCAGTTACATAAAGCCATGCCAGTTGATTATTTATCACAAGTGACAACACTCATTAACAATCAGCAATTAGACTTTGATCAATTGGATGCCAACTTGGCAAAAGCCAATGTGTTTCGTCAAATAAGGTTGGCTTATGCATTAAAATACCGTTTGAGTGGTAGGTCATCCATACTTTACAAAGTCAGAAATGGTAAAGCTTGGAGCGCTCAATTTGAGTGGTCAAAGAAAAACAGTCCAGTTGTCAAACAGGCTTATGATAGGGTGATGTCTCATGTTATTGAAGCCATCAGGCCTAATGTTGAGAGCAAAATAATGTATATCCCAAAAAATGTCTTTTATGCATTGCCTGCCACTGAAAAGCAATTTTCAGGGCATTTGCCAACAGGCAGCTATGTATCTGTACCAGAGGACATTATTGTCGGTATACACTGGGAAAATACCAACAGATCCATTGACTTGGATTTGGCTGCCATAGGTCAAAGTGGCAAGATCGGATGGGACAGCAGTTATAAAAATGCTGACAACAGTGTTTTATTTTCGGGTGATATCACCAGCGCGCCCTACCCAAATGGCGCGACAGAATTGTTCTACATGAAAAAAAGTGCTGGAGAACCCCGCATATTGACGGTTAACTATTACAATTTCAAAAAAGACGATGAAGTGGCTTGTAAAATTGTGGTGGCACAAGAGCAACCTCAGCAGTTTAGGGAAAATTATATGGTTGACATCAACAATATGGTTGCCAGCGCTGACATCAAAATCAATAAAAAGCAAAATATTATTGGTTTGGTGATGAACATCAATGGTGAAAATCGCATTTACTTTTGTCATACCAGTGTCGGCAACGGAATCAGTTCACGCAATGATATCCAATCGCAACAGGCAAGGCAATACCTTGTTGGCATGGCACAAAACAGCATTAACTTCAGAGCCATTTTATCAAAAGCTGGCGCACAAGTTCATGACGAAATCCCAGAAGGTGATTACTTAGACTTGTCACCAGAGGCCTTGGATAAAACCAGCATTATAGATTTGATCAATTAAAGTGCTTGGGGCAGTGGTTCACTGCTCTGAGCTTTTCTATCACCCATAAGGAGAACAATCATGAACACATTCAATAAAAACAGTAACTTCTTTTTTCGAAACCACAAGTAAAAGAAGAAAAGGCTACCCTTCTGAAACCCAAGTCAAAAAAGGGCATCGATTCGTACACAAGAATAAAGAGCTATTGGAAAAACTTGGCAGAAAAGACCCTTGTCCATGCCAATCAGGTAGAGTTTTCAAAAAATGTTGTATGAAATCAGGTCAATATGATGGCTCAATTAGGGACCATTACTTTTAGGTAACAATAAATCCAGAAGGCTCAATATCATTGATTGAGCCTTCATTGATTTGACAATTTTAGGAAAATCATGAATTTTCTCAATGAATATCGACTAAAGACACACCTATCATTCGTTTAAATAGACCTCAGCCATATCATCCAGTTTTTCTTTAATTTCTTTCCAATGTGGCATGACTTGAGTCAGCAAACGCCAGAATTTATCACTGTGATTGTGCTCTGAAATATGACAAAGCTCATGTAAAATGACATAATCAATGCAATCCTTTGGCGCTTTAACCAAATGCGGATTGAGTATTATGTTGCCTTTTTTTGAGCAACTGCCCCATTGTTTTTTCATCGCCATCATCCGAAAAGACGGAGCACTCTCTACCCATGTCGCTTTAGGCAAGACCACTTGCAAGCGTTCATGAAAAATAATTTTTGCACGATTCAAATACCACTGACCAATAAGAGTCTTTACCTGTTTGAGCCTATTCGCCTGCTCATTACCCAGGGTGACTTGCAATTGACCACGAAGCAGCTTTACCCTGCTTTTTTCATCAGGTTGACTCAATACTTTCAATACATACCTTCTGCCAAGATAAAATTGGGTTTCTCCACTGACATACTTTTTAGCTAACACATGATCATATTGTGTGGCAAACTCATTGATGCGCTGCCAAATCCATCGTGCGCGTTTTAGCATTGCACTCTGTAAGGCCTCACTTGTGGTATCGTGCGGAATAATGGCCACTACCCGTTGGTCAGGATGAACTTTTATCACCACTTTTCTAGAAGTCTTACCCCCATTCTTACTATTAATAACAGCCTGTTCTGAGCCTGATTCAACCGCCTTACGGATAACATGGTAATGTATCGTTTCATTGCCATAAACCAGCACACCACACTCTTGAACAGTGGCTTTTTTTTCAGCATTGATGTTTGTCATGAATGCGCCTTAGCCACGAGAAAGCCCCAATCTTGTTATTTGTAATACTTCTTGAATGAATCGTTCTGAGTTATCCACCCCCAAATCCCCAAACAGCATGGGTAATAGCTTGACACTGATGGCATTTTCTATCTCCGCAGGATTAATTGAATATTCAGCCACCGCTGTATTAACCACCTCATCAATGGCCCATGCATAATTAACCAACTTATCATCATTAAGTTCAGCACGGTTTAACAGCTCAGGGCTAAACAGGTGTTTGAACAAACCAAAATAAGCTTGAGCATGTTTGTTATGACGGCCATCAGCATGGGTTAATGCACTGGGCATACCTTCCATCTGACGCTCCTTCACCTGCTTTTCCAAATCAGCAAATAAAATGTATTGCTTAACGGGTGCATCAAACATGGCCTTGATGTCTTCTAATGCTTGCTTCAACAGCCTAGAGAAATACGCCTGTGCATATGGGTCATCAGCCAAGTCTTGTTTAATCATTCTGGTCATTCGACCGGTGATTTTATCGGTTTGATTACGCGCCTCATCATCGGTTAGATCCTCTGGTTTCATGTCTTTACCCAAGTTTCCAACCACATAAACACCTTCTGGTTCTTTGACAGAGATTCCAGCGATGTGCTTATTCAGCAATTGCCCAATGTCTTGTGCATATTCGTCATAATCAATCGTTTCATTGGCGTCCTCACGCACTTGTTGACGCAAACTGACGAACATCTTCAGTGTTTCTTTATAATGTTGTCTTTTATTGGCAAAACTTCGGTCTTCAAAGTATGTGGCCGATTGTAAAGCGACTTTCATGCAATGTGAAAAAGCCGTGAGCGATGCATAAAAGTCATCCCGATTTTTTACATTGGTGTCAACAAATTGCCCATCAATTTCACTGATCTTTGGGGTTAATGCATGGCGAAGTGCTGCTGGATCCTGTTTGTTTTTAACCCCTTCAAATATCGCCCAAAGATCGTTATATAAACCTGGCAACTTTTTATATTCGGTATCCATGCGGTTATACAAGCCTTTAAGGTCATCAATATCAAAACCGCCTTGGGTTCGTTCTGCTAAATTCTGATACTTTTCTATGGTGGTATCGAGCTCCTTTAAAATGCCGCGATAATCAATCAAATAACCAAATTGTTTGTCACTGTGCAATCGATTGACTCGTGCAATGGCTTGTATCAAATTGTGTTCTTTTAGCGGTTTGTCGATATAAAGGACGGTGTTCTTGGGTTCATCAAATCCGGTCAGCAGTTTATCCACCACAATCATGATATCTGGACCATCATCGCGACTGAAATCTTCTATTATCCTTTTGGTGTAAGTTTTTTCAGCTCCTTTGCCAATGTTATCAGCCCACCATTGTTGAACAATATCGTTGCTTTGTTGATCGACAACTTCATGGCCTTCACGTGTATCAGGTGCCGATATTGCCACCACAGATGAAACCCTATTTATTTGATCTAAAGCCTGTTTATACCGTATGGCCGATATTTTGGAGTCGCAGGCCAACTGGCCTTTTAATTTTTTGTGTTTAAAATGTTGAAAATGATCAGAAATATCATGAGCAATCAATTCAATGCGCCCTTGTGTTTGATAGATTTGGCCTTTTTGAGAGAATTTCCTCTTTAAATCTGTCTTCTGTTGTTCGGTTAACTTGTGCGTCATTCGCTCAAACCACGCATCAATGGCTTTTTCATTGACATTCAAATCAGGGATGCGCTCTTCGTACAACAAAGGTGTGACGGTTTTGTCTTCAACAGCCTGTTGCATGGTGTAAGCGTGAATGATCTTGCCGAATTTGTTCTCTGTTTTGTCTTCTTTTAATAATGGTGTGCCCGTAAAGGCAATAAATGCCGCTTTTGGCAAGGTTTGCAACATGCGAATGTTGTTTTCACCATTCTGACTGCGGTGCCCTTCATCGACCATGACTAAGATATTCGGGCTGTCATTGAAACATTCTTTATACTTAATGGCAGAACCAAATTTGTTAATGATAGAAAATATGACCCGCTCATTGCCTTGTCCTATCTGCTCTGCCAAACGCTTACCAGAAGTGGCCATGGCCTCTTTTTTATCACGCCTACTCAATACCCCCGTTGAGGCAAAAGTACGACTGAGTTGATCTTCCAAATCGACACGATCAGTCACAATAATGATTCGACACTGGGCCAACGCCTCAAGCCAAATCAAGGCTTTGGACAAAAAAACCATCGTGAACGACTTGCCGCTGCCGGTCGTGTGCCAGATAACGCCTCCCTTGCGCGCGCCCTGTCTTTGACCGGATTGATCAAAACTGGTCACCCGTTCAATTAAAGTTTTAACGCCAAATACTTGCTGATATCGGGCCACTATCTTGCCTATTTTTTTATCAAATAAGGTATAAAAACGGGCCATTTCTAAAAGGCGATCTGGGCGCAACAAACTCACCAATAAGCGATCCTGATCGGTAACCGTTAACTCACCACCGGCCATTAATGACAAATACTCATCTTTGACAGCCTTTGGGCGATGATCAAACAGGCTGTTTAATTGAGTTTGATCAAAGGTTTTATTTTTTAACCGGCTCATCTCTGCTTCAATGATTTCCTCTTCTTTCCATTGCGCCCAAAATTTTACAGGTGTACCGCAGGTACCATACAAACCATCGTGGCCATTGACAGACAGCAATAACTGACTGTAGGCAAACAGGTGAGGAATTTCAGTTTGTCCTTGATTGCGAATGTGTTGTGAAATGGCTTGAGTGAGTGTTGATTTTTGTTCATGAGCGGAGTCTGGTCGCTTGGCTTCAATCACCACCCACGGTAAGCCATTGACAAAGCAGACAATATCGGGGATGCGATGACCTGTGCCTTCACTGTTTTGAATGACCATTTCTTCGCTGCAATGAAACAGATTATTACCGATATTCTGCCAATCAATCAATTGAACCGTGGGCGAGGCTTTTTTACCCTCAACAAACTCATTGACGCTCACCCCATATATCATGGCGTTGTAGAGTTGCTCATTGGCACGCTGTAAACCCAAATTCATGGCAGGATTTAACTCATGCATAATTTTATCAATAGAGGCTTCTGAAAGAAAATGCTGCCGGCCCGCAAATACAAAGGTTTGTTCAGATAAAAAAGCACGCATCATCGGCAATAACATAACCTGACTGCTTGCCTTATTGCCAACACCTGACTGACCACGGTATTGTTCACATTCGCGTGGTGGAATAAACGTGTAGCCAAGATTGCATAACAACGTCAACGCTGGTATTTTGGCACTGAACTCTTCTCTAAAATTGGTTAAAGTGTGTTGTATCACTTGGTCTCTATTCCTCTTATTTGTGGGATGTATTTATCTCTCTGTTTTTTTTAATGAACATTGAACATCAACAGTTAACACTTGTATTTTTAGTCAGTAAACCTCATACTAGCGCATGGATTCACTGCCGATCGGCAGCTGAACTTACCGAGGCTTCGTGCCAGCTGAGCCAGCGTAGCAAATCAGCGGCATCTTCTATTTTCTTGAACATACCCTTCACTTATTATAACCACTCCAAGACTCATCTTTAAAGTTTGTTGAAGCCTGTTTCATATGTGATCACTTTCTAACGCTAATCTTTCCATAATGGATGTTCTTTCCATTCTTTAGTCATACCCATAGATAATAAATGCTGACTGTTTTTTTCTATCTCAGTCATAATACTTTCTATCTTAAATTTCCAGTTATCTTGAGAAACATCGGAATACTTCAATAACTGCCTAAGCATTAATAATACAAAAAAGATTCGATCATTTCTTGGCGTTAAAGGAGGTTGCCACCTCTTATCTCTTATACTTCCTGATCGAATAGCGATTTGCCTATTCCATAAACGGCTGTGATGGGCGCAAATATTTCTTACATAAGTTAAGGTATGCAACCAATCCACCAATGCTCTGTAATGTATTTGGAAATATTCAGCAATAGATTTTTTATCATCACTGTTCAAACCTCTAAACCCATGTGATAAACCGCCCAGACTGATGACTTCAGTAAGCATCCAGATTGGTATATCTGGAAAGCCCTCATAATTGTCTTGAAAATGCTGAATGAATATATCTTGGGACCTTTCTGTATCAGTTCTGACTTTATCAATCCATTCAGCATGATCAAACCCAATGTGAAATGTATTGCGGTGCACATGACCAAAAGTCCCATATGTATGACCAATTTGATAAGCAAACCTTGTTCTCACAGCGATTTCTACACTTTCAATGGCATCTAGAATCAAAGTTCGTAATTGACTGTCGAAATTATAAAGCTTAATAATTTCTGAAAATTGGGTACCGGGCCTAAACTGATTTTCAACACCATTATGGCCCCTGATTCGAAATGGATGCCAATATCCACTCAGCCGATAGTAACTAAGGGTTCTTAATTTCAGTTCTGCATCAGTATGATCAGCAATGATCATACCCCGGCCTTCTAGTTTTTGGATTTGATCAGCGATGGTTAGAGCGGGCTTGTCATATGGTATTTTAGACACAGCAACCACCAAATATAGGGTTAATATTACTGGCATAAAAAAACCGCCAAGGTTTCGCGTTACTCTTTCGAGCACTAAGCGTGACGGTTATGTTAGGTGTATTATGTTGCTTTTTTGTTAAAAAATCAAGGCGCCATTTTGTTTTTAAGACAAATTTGTGTACTTTCAAAGCGTTAATAGACCCCGCAGGGGCATTATAGTGACAAAGCAGCTGATCCTTGTTATTTTTACATTTATACATTGTGCTCCCCATTTTTGATTATCTTTTCAGTTTTATCATTCATAATTTTTAGCTTATAGGTCATGACGTTTATTGATCACCACTGCACATTTCTATATGATTTTCATCGTGTTTATCAACCACAACCCGGCGCTTGCCCGTTAATAACTGCTGCATTAAGGCTTTTTTCTCTAGTTTTAAATCGGCCAGTTGTTTTTCGAGTAGTGCTATTTCTTTGCCTGCGTTGGTTAATACGGATGCTATTTTTTGTTGTTCTGTAATTAACGGAACCATAAAAGATAATGATTTTATATCGTTGCTATTCACTGCTTCAAAAGTGCTACCTTGTGAAAATTTTGCCCATTTTGGTTCAAACCACAGTAGCCATTGGTAAATGAATTCTTGTGAATTCTTAGAATTAGCTTTGATTGCCGATATACCGCGACCGATACAAGCATGGTGCAGTGATTTTGCGACAGTGCCCACTGGAGCCCTAACGCTAAGTAAAATATCACCAATATGACATTGTTTCGTGATTTGTGACGTGTGAATACGAGGAACTGACTTTCTTTTTTTTATATCAGCATTTCCTTGAATCAGTGGCAGCCCATCTAAATTATCATTATATGTCGATGATTTCGGTGAAGAACCCATAACAATATCAGCAAGATTGGAAAGTCTGACTTTTTTCCAGTCACCCTCAAATATTTTTCCTTTATTGTCGAGTAGGCGCTTTTTACCAGTAAGCAATTGTTGCATCAGGGCTTTTTTCTGTTGTTTGCTGTTGTCGATCAGGGCTTCGATGGTACTGATCGCTTTATCCCATGTGGAGAGGATTTTGGCGATTTTGCGTTGTTCCGTTATTGGCGGAATTTTGAGTTTTATCTTACCAAGGTCTTTTTGACCAATATTTGATCGAATTGCACCTTGGCCCATTCTTATGGCCTGCTTTCTGAAATTTTCAGCTTGAAATACATATACACAAAAATCAACATCTAACTCCTGTGTTTTTGGCCTCCCTCGTATGACAAAACCTCCAAATGTTGCAAATTCATCATCGATATACACAGCAGACATTGCAATATCATTGAATGTTTCTGATGTCCTATTAAAAAATATGTCTCCAAATTTAATACGATATACTGCTATTTGCTTTTGTGTTGCTTTGACATATCCAATAATATTGCTACTATTTAAAATATCATTATTAAAAATATCCATTACATTTATAAATTTATGACCACTTCCATACTGAGATTTATCAGTATTCATTCCATTTTTAAAATCAAGCAATTCATTAAGGATTTTACTTTGCCACCCATTAGGCACCATAACCCAACTCCTTCAAGTAGCCTTCCATTTCTTTTTCTAAAGTTTTTAATTCTTTTTTTAGTTTAATGCGCTCATCACGAACAGCCATTAAATCAATTTCCTCTTCCTCTTCAAAGGTATCGACATAACGGGGGATATTGAGGTTAAAGTCGTTGTCTTTGATTTCATCCAAGCTGGCCAAATAGGCATATTTATCGGTGGTTTTGCGTGCCTTGTAGACCTCTACGATCTTTTGGATATTGTCTGCTGTCAATTGATTCTGGTTTTTACCTGACTGAAACTCACGGCTGGCATCGATAAACAACACTTTGTCATCGTTTTTTTGTTTCTTAAACAACAATATCGCTGCCGGGATGCCTGTACCAAAGAAAAGTTTGGCAGGCAAGCCAATGACGGCATCCAGCAGGTTTTCTTCAATCAATTGTTTGCGGATTTTGCCCTCTGATGAGGCGCGAAATAACACCCCATGCGGCACCACCACGCCCATGCGTCCCCCTTGTGCTGAAGATGAGGCGGGCTTTAGTGTTTCGATCATGTGCGAGATAAAGGCATAATCCCCTTTGGTTTTGGGAGGCACACCTCGACGGAATCGCCCGAAGTGATCACTGCTTGCATCTTCATGCCCCCATTTATCCAGAGAAAACGGTGGATTAGCGGTAACGATATCGAAATGCAGTAAACCCTTGCCGTCTTTGTCTTTCAGCAATGGGTTACGGATGGTATCGCCCCATTCAATGCGGTGATTGTCCTCACCATGCAAAAACATATTCATCTTGGCCAGTGCCCAGGTAGAACCGATCGACTCTTGCCCAAACAAGGCGTATTTTTTTGAGCCATTGAAGTTGTTGCGGATCATGCGACCACATTTCATCAATAAAGAAGCCGAACCACAGGTCGGGTCACAAATTTGATCCCCTTCTTGAGGATCCAAGAGGGTGGCCAGTAAATCTGACACCTCAGGTGGGGTATAAAACTCACCAGCGGTTTTGCCGCTGCCCGCGGCAAAATATTTGATCAGGTATTCATAGGCATTGCCAATGATGTCCAAACTGCCCACCCGACTGGGGCGCAAGTTGAGGATGTCTTTACCAAAGTCCTCTAATAAATGGCGCAGTAATTCGTTTTTTTGTTTTTCCTGCCCTAATTTGTCGGTATTAAAGCTGATGTCCTGAAACACATTTTTTAACTTGGTGCCATTGGCTTCTTCAATGGCATGCAGTGCCATATCAACGCGCTGACCATTGCCGGCTTGATGACGTTGTTGGTATAAATCCCAAAAGCTTGCGCCATCTGGCAAAACAAACCGTTGCTTGGCCATCATGGCCTTAACCAGTGCAGGATTATCTCCATGCGTATCGACTAACTTATCATACTCGTCTTTATAAACGTCCGATATGTACTTTAAGAACAACATGGTGAGTATAAAATCTTTGTAGGTATCTGAGCTGATCACCCCTCTAAAGGTGTCACAGGCAGACCACACTGCTTTGTTGATATCGTCTTGATTGATTTGTGTATTGTTCATTGATTTTGCCTGTTATCTTAGTATTTTTTGTGCAATGGCTTGCAATTGTTGGGTACGATTTTCTATTAACCCATTGAGTATTTTCATTTCTTCTATGGCCTTTTTATTGAGTTCAACAATTGTTTTTTGTTTATTGAGGTCTGGCAGAAATATTGGCGCATTACCCAGTAACGTTTTCGGTATACTGAGTTGTGATGAACCTTGGGCATAATTTTTCAAATAATGCTGCACTGGAGCCTGATTCAATTGCCAAGCCAAAAATGCGGGCAATAGTGCTTCGGTTTTTATTTGAATCACATAATAATGTTGAGCGCACACGGTGGGTTTTTTCAACGCATCAATATGCGCTGCTGTATTATTCAATCCTCGTGCGGAAAATATCACATCATCTTTTTGCAACCAGTTGGGCGGGTTTCGGCCTTTTAGCGTGGTCTTTATTAATTCATCCCACTGCACCTCACCATATTGATTAAGGTTTTTGATCTGAATAACATGCGCATTGCCACTGTCATCACTGACAATAGCCCCCCGAAATGGATGACCAGCTCTGATATGCGCTATATTTAATAATTTTTGCATTTTCAACTGCACTTTTACAATGATGCGCATTATAACGATTCACAAAGGCTTATGTCAACTCATATTATTACATCATTAGAAAAGTGCAAAAATAAAATGGTCAGTGTATAAGTTTTCTAAACAACCATTCCAATGGCCCTTGTCGAAACTTTTTCAACCACAGTACACTGAAAGCCACACTCAGGGCACAAAAGATGAATGCACTGATTAATGACACTTCAATGCTTTGATCACTCAACATATTTAAAAATTCTAAAGTTCCCATGCCAACAATGACATGGGCTACATATAATGTCAAAGCCATTTGCCCAGTCTGATAAAGCCAGCCAATGACTCGATTGTTGGCAAAACGATCACAAACGTGTAAGCTGATCATGATCAATAACACCGCCAAACTGCCAGCTGCAACAATGTATTGCGGGAATGGAGGGATGATCGAAGTTGAGAAAACAATGCCCGCATCTTGCGCAGAAAAAACCACACTCTCATGGCCTGTAAAATACCACCTTAAGGCAGCAAAAAGTCCTTCTGTTATTGCCCAAATCAGAAAAGCATACAATCCATAGCGCTTTCTCATGGTTACTGAACCCAAATCTTGCCTGCCCAACCACAGACCAATCAACAAAAAAGCCATCCACGGAAAAACCGGATGAAATCCATTGAAGAACACATGTCTGATCATACCATCAAACGTCCAAAAACCGTCATAACTGAAATCTGACCAGTTCCAACCTTTATCGTAATCAAAAAGCCCCAACAAGATGACAAAAAACCCTGTAAAAAACAGTGAGAGCCACAACAGTTTTTTATCTCGAACAGTAAAAATCATCGCAGCAATGATAAAATAAAGGCCATAAAAGTGCAGAATATCAGCTGGCCAAATTGGCGTGTAGGCCAAACCAATGCCGAATAATAACCCGCCTCTTTTTAGCAATGACCAGCGCGCCTTTTTAATCGTTTGAGAATCCTCAGACAATCGCGCTTTATTGGTTAAAAAAGTGACACCAATCCCAGCCAGCACCACGAAAAGTGCCGATGCCCTGCCCTCAAATAAACCACTGAACCAGATTAAAATTTCAGAGCCACTTTTGACTTGCATGGCAATTTTAAAATTAACAATCACCATACCAAAAACGGCAAAAGCTCTGGACACGTCAAAACCAATGATTCTATTATTCATAAACCTTTTCTGCTCAGATCAATTATTGATATGGGATTAAGTAAAACAAAAACAAGGCAGAAAAATCGGCAAAACTGTTGTTGAATGTGATTTTGTTGATCACAGTTACTGAACTTAAAAACACAAATCTGTTATGATGATCTACTGCATTCATGCAAACAAAGTCTGTGTTTTGTAATAATTTTTGAAATTTCTTGAAAGAAAAACACAGCAGAGTACTCCATATACAACAATCAAAAATAAATAGAGGTTTATCAATATGCAACCCAGTTACTCTCGGTTATCAAGAACCGTGCTGTTCATCAGCATTTTAGCGCTGGTTTTCTCTTCTTTAACTTTAGCCAAGGACGAAAAAGACAAAGATAAAAAATCACACCCTTTATCCAGTATACCTTTAAGAAACATAGGCCCCGCTATGATTTCAGGTCGGATTTCTCATTTTGCATTCCACCCAGATAAAAAACATGAGTTTTATGTGACTACAGCTTCTGGAAATATGTGGAAAACCACCAATAACACCATCACATGGGAACCCATTTTCGATCATGAAGGTTCTTATTCTATTGGTACCATGGCCATTGATCCTAATAATCCCTCAACTCTCTGGGTTGGTACCGGTGAAAACAATGCTCAACGCAGTGTTGCCTACGGCGATGGTGTCTATAAGTCAGACGATGGTGGTAAAAGTTGGAAAAATGTCGGCTTGAAAGATTCTGGCCATATTTCTCAAATATGGATACACCCAAAAGACTCCAATACCGTATTGGTTGCAGCGCAAGGGCCTTTATGGAGTGACGGCGGTGATCGCGGCTTGTACAAAACCACTGATGGCGGTGAAAATTGGCAAAGAATCCTGAACATAGACAAATACACTGGTGTTAATGAATTTGTGGTTGACCCAGATAATTTTGATAACATCGTTGCCACTTCTTATCAACGCAGACGTCATGTATGGGTACTGATCAATGGTGGCCCTGGCAGTGGCGTTCATAAAACCACTGACGGTGGTAAAAGCTGGAGCAAAATCACTTCAGGTTTACCCTCTGGTGAAATGGGCAGAATTGGTTTAGCCAATGCGCCTTCTGAGCCTCACACGCTTTATACCATTATTGAGGCAAATGAAAAAGAACAAGGCATTTATATGTCTAAAGATTTTGGTCAAACTTTCAAAAAACAATCCAGTCATGTTGCCAGTAGCCCACAATACTACAACGAGCTGGTGGTCGATCCTAAAAATCCAGAGAGATTATACTCGCTAAGCACCTTTACCAATGTTTCTGAAGATGCAGGAAAAACATGGAAACCATTATCAGATAAGTACCGACATGTTGATGACCATGCGTTATGGATTGATCCAGACAACACAGATCACTTATACATTGGTGGTGATGGCGGTGTTTATGAAACTTATGACCAAGGACAAACTTGGCGTCATGTGCGTAATTTACCTTTGGGTCAATTCTATCGTGTAACACCAGATAACGATGAGCCTTTTTATAATGTATGTGGCGGTACTCAAGACAACAATTCATTGTGTGCCCCATCGAGAACTAACGTCATACATGGTATTACCAATGCAGATTGGCACATCATCTTAGGCGGCGATGGTTATGAACCACAAATCGATCCAAAAGATCCTAACACCATCTATGCACAATACCAATATGGTGGATTGGCCCGTTATGACAAACGCACTAGACAAGCCATTTATTTAACACCACATCCACAAAGTGGCGAGAAAAACTACAAGTGGAACTGGAACACGCCATTGTTGATCAGTCCACACAGCAACACCCGTTTGTATTATGCCGCTGAAAAGATTTTTCAATCAGATGATCGTGGTGATTCATGGCGTGCAATCAGCCCAGATCTGACGCAAAAAATAGATCGCAACAAGCTTAAAGTTATGGGCAGGGTGTGGAGTGTCGATGCCATTGCCAAAAATAAATCAACGTCCATGTATGGCAGCATCATAGGCATAACTGAAAGTGCATTACAATCTGGTCTCATCATGGTTGGCACCGATGATGGGCAAATCAGCATCACCAACAATGGCGGTGAAAAATGGCATTCAGTCAATCAATTTGGTCGAGTCCCGAACATGACTTATGTTTCTGACGTATTATTTTCATTGCATAACAGAGATACTGCTTATGCCACATTTGATAACCACAAACGGGGAGACTTTAAACCTTATGTGATGAAGAGTACAGATCAAGGCAAAAGTTGGCAATCCATCACTGGAAATTTACCAGCAAGAGGTTCAACACATACCATAGTTGAAGACCATGTTGACCCAAATTTATTATTTGTGGGTACTGAATTTGGTGTATTTTTTACTCAAGATGGTGGCAGTAATTGGCATGAATTGACCAAATTACCAACCGTAGCAGTAAGGGATTTAGAAATACAAAGACGAGAAAATGATCTGGTTATTGCTTCTTTTGGTCGTGGTATTTATATCCTTGATGATTACACAGCATTGAGAACACCACAATCAGCATTAAACGATGAAGCCACGCTTTTTCCTGTCAAAGACACTTGGTTATACATCGAAGGATCCTTATATGATGACAGAGAAAAAGGTTCATCAGGCAGTGAATTTTTCACCGCAAAGAACCCTCCATTGGGAGCAAGTTTTTCATATTACATCAAAGACGAATTTAAATCTTTGAAGAAACAACGCCAAAAGAAAGAAGCCACACTGCAAAAAGACGGCTCCGACACGCCATACCCAAGTTGGGATGAATTGCGCGCTGAGGATAACGAAGAAGCACCATCATTGCACTTTGTCATTAAAGACAGCACAGGTAACGTCATCAGAAGGGTTAAAGCCAATAACAAAAAAGGCTTCCACCGCACTCAATGGGACATGCGCATGACACCTCCTCATCCTGTCAAATTGAAAAAACCAGCTTTTGTGCCTTATTGGGCATCTTCTCCAATGGGACCATTGGCAACACCTGCTGAATACAGTGTAACATTGATGAAACGCCAAGGCGGTAAACTACAAGCATTAACTCAGCCACAAACATTCAAGCTGAAAGTACTGAATAACAGCCCAGAAATCAGTAATGATCCACAGGCAGTTCAAGCTTTCCACAAAAAGGCCGCTGAGTTAAAACGTGCTGTTGATGGTGTCAATGGTAAAGTCAAAGAAGTCGATAATCGCATCAAACACCTCAAAAAAGCCATGCACATGACTGCAAGCGCTTCAGAAAAGGAGATGCATACCATCAATGTACTTAGAGATCGTTTGATTGCATTGAAGGTCAAACTCAATGGAGATTCGACCATTTCATCCCGCTCAGAACCAGTGCCATGGTCAATTTCACAAAGGGTGGGTAGCATATTTGGTAGCATCATTGAAACACAATCTGATGTACCACAGATGTTTAAAGATTCTTATAACATCGCTGCTACAGAGTTCACAGAAGCATTAAATGAATTCACCGCAATTGAATCAGATCTTGATGCCTTTGAACAAAGGGCTGAAGACCTTGGTGCACCATGGACTCCTGGTAGAACACCAGCATGGAAAAAATAATCATTTGACAAAATGATTACAAACAAAAAAGCCTGTGACGTAAAACCCACAGGCTTTTTTGATTAAAAGAGACCTCTGCATAAGTCGTGAATCATGTAAAAAAGTTTGAAAAGCTCAATTTCTGCGTTAGAAAAATCATCAATAACCAGCTATTGATAGCGTTTCCTGCCTTGAACTCGAACTTTTCAATTCTTTTTTGCAAAGACCCAGACTTATGCAGAGGTCTCTAAAACTATTTTCATCGATTCGAACGACAAACCAATACAGCCGGTTCTTCTGACTCTGGCCAAAAAAGTAAACCAAAAGGTTTTGACTCCAACAACAAACCTGTTTCATCAACACCCCACTGCTTCATCTGATCTTCTGTTCCTACAATTGCATGCACGATACCGGGTGTTTTGCCATTTTCAACAACAACCCGATCACCCAGTTCGACATATTGTCCAGATTGATACATCATAGGTTGTTACAAGTTTATACGTGTTGATCAATCAAAATGGTGTTGCCATCCGGATCATATATGGCAAAATGAGAAGGCCCGGAATCACCGTTTACCGCATCCTCAGCAATATCAATGCCCTGTTCTTTGCAATGGGCATAAATTTTTCTGATGTCATCAAAATCTTCAAGGGCATTGCATTCCTTATCCCAACCAGGGTTAAACGTCATCAAGTTATTATCAAACAGGCCTTGAAATAAACCAATGGTATGATCGCCATTGCGCATGATCAACCAATTTTGTGTTTGATCACCACCGACTTGCGAAAATCCCAGTTTTTCATAGAAAACTTTTGATGCCTCAATGTCTTTTACCGTTAAACTGACCGAAAATGCCCCTAATTTCATGTTGTACTCCAATACAATTAAATGACCATCATACAACTAACGGTGATAGGAATGCAATCTATGCACTGTGCGCAATACTCCGATCATTCAGAAATTTTCAAAGCCATTTGCAAAAACAACATCATTGTTATTGATATCAAATACATACGTTGAACCTGAGTCCCTGCCTTGATCATCATTTCTGAAAGCACCCACCAGTACATGATCACCGGATAAACTGACAGAAAAACCAAACCAATCCTGTGTTTCTCCATCCTCAGCGGACAGTTTATTGATTTGTTGCCATTGACCACCAGTCATTTCAAATACATAAGTTGAGCCAATTTCCAAAGACGACTTATCACTGTATGAATGAGCACCAATCACAGCACGGTTACCAGACATATCTACCGTTCCAAATTGATCACCGAACCCGCCATCTTCAGCCTGAATTTTTGCTTGCTGCTTCCATTCGCCTTCAATCAGGCTATAAACATAGGCTGCACCAGTGTTTTCATCATCACCTGAGGCTCCAATAATGGCTTGATCACCAGATAAACTGACATCAAAGCCAAACCGATCTTTGGCATCTGCATCATCGGCCATTAACTTACCCATTTCTTGCCATTGTCCATCTAAATTATCATAAACATAGGCAGCGCCGGACTCAGATACCTGATGATCATCAAATATTGACCCAATCAATGCCCTATTGTCTGATAAGCTTACTGAATATCCAAATGCATCACCAACATCACCATCACTGGCCAATAATTTTTTAACTTGAGACCACTCACCTTGATCTGATAAAGTAAATAAATAGGCCGCACCGGAATCCAAACCGTTTTCAACTTGACCAGGGGCACCAATCAGAGCAACATTATCGACTAAATCCACAGAGTAACCAAATAAATCTTTAGCCACTCCATCATCAGCCAATAATTTCGCTGATTGTTGCCAGCCACTATCAGTCAAATCAAACACATATGTTGAGCCAGATAAGTTACCATTATCATCATCAAATGCCGCTCCAATGAGGACTGTATCTCCATTAAGACTGACAGATCGACCGAATTGATCATTAGACATGCCATCCTCGGCAACCAAAACAGCCGTTTGTATCCAATTATTATCAATCAAATCAAAAATATAGACAGCTCCAGTATTCATCCCAGACACCTCCTCACCCAGAGCACCCACAGCTGCTCTATTGCCATCCAAGCTCACAGAATAGCCAAAATATCTATTGGCAATATCCTGATCTGTCATTGGTAACAATTTGGTTATTTCTGGAATAGAGCGCTTGTTTGAAGTGGAATCAGAACTTAGTTCAAAATGATTCTTGACAACTTTAGAATCATGGTTATGATTTTGCGCATAGGTTTGGCCAAATGATAATAATAGAGAAGAGGTTAACAAAGTCGAGTAACATAATTTTTTCATAATTTTTCCTTTAAATTAATTTTTGAGATTAATGACTGACCCGAATATTTCATCAATTCGGTAGAGAAATAAATCTCATTTTTAAATAACAAATAAAATACAATTACAATATTGCAAATATTTGGTTGATCAAAAAGATCAAAAAATCAGATCACAACTGCGATGCTTTTAAAACTGATTTTTATGTCTTGCACACTTACGCGAAAAATTAAAATAAAAAATTATATTATTGATTATTTTATATTTATAAGTCGTAGCGTAAAACGGTTAAAAACCGCATAAGGTTATATGGTAGGATGGTGTTTTTTGAATTAATTAATGAATCAATAGCACATTGTTCAGCTTTTATTTTCATGATATAGTGACAACATTAAACCACATCAAAAGAGGACTCATTATTAATGCTTGACATTGCCGTCATCTATCTCGCAGCAGCATTGGTAGCTGTGCCCATAGCCAAACGATTAAACCTTGGATCCGTATTGGGTTATTTGTTGGCAGGAGTCTTGATTGGCCCTTTTATTTTGGGCTGGGTCGGAGACCAAACACAAATCATGCATGTAGCCGAATATGGCGTGGTCATGATGTTATTTTTGGTTGGGCTCGAATTACACCCTCATCGGCTGTGGCGTCTCAGACACTCAATATTGGGTTTGGGCGGCTTACAAGTTTTACTGACAGCTGGGTTAATCATGCTGGTGTGCCTTTTCGCCTTTGAACTGAGTTGGCAAGCCGGCTTATCTATTGGTTTGATGTTGGCCTTGTCATCCACTGCCATTATTTTACAAACCCTATCTGAAAAAGGCTGGAGTCAATGGGAAGCCGGGAAAAATGCTTTTTCGGTTCTTTTGTTTCAAGACATTGCAGTCATTCCAATTCTGGCATTATTGCCATTACTTACATTGACTGATGCCAGCCATGTATCTCAATCACATGATAACATCATTGCCCACTATTCGGTTTGGGTACAAGTGATGATTTCAGTTGCCGTAATCATTTCAATAATTATGGCAGGAAAATACATTTCTCCAATTTTATTTCGCTACATTGCCGAAACAAGATTACGAGAAATCTTCACCATTTTTGCTTTGTTTTTAGTGATATTTATTGCATTTGTTATGCAAAAAATCGGTTTATCTCCAGCTTTGGGAACGTTTTTGGCTGGTGTGGTGTTGGCAGAAAGTGAATTCAGGCATGAACTTGAAGTTGATATTGAACCCTTTAAAGGTCTATTACTTGGGCTATTCTTTATTACTGTCGGAGCTTCAATCAATTTCCCCTTGCTATTACAGCAATTTACTTGGGTGATGTTATCCGTGGTCGCCTTGATTGTTATTAAGGTGTTCGTATTGATGGTATTGGCTAAACTTTTTAAGATGCAAAACATTCAACAATTGTTGTTTGCAATTTTGTTGGCCCAAGGCGGAGAGTTTGCTTTTGTGATTGTGACTTTATCAACAGACTTACAGATCCTGACACAACAACAATCACAATTTGTCACCGTGGTTGTCACCATCTCGATGTTACTGACACCCATCATACTACTGATTTATGATTATGTTATCGGCAAAAGGAAAAATGATCAACTGCCCTATGATGCCATTGACACCATTGAGCCAACCAAAAATGTCATCATTGCAGGTTATGGCCGTTTTGGACAAATCATTGGCCGTTTATTAACCGCTCAAGATTACCATTTATCGATTTTGGATCACAGCCCTTCACAAATTGATCTATTGCGTGCTTTTGGCAACAAAGTTTTTTATGGTGATGCCAGTCGACTGGATTCACTGGCTGCTGCGGGTGCTGCCAAAGCCCAGTTATTGGTCATCGCTGTCAATGATGCCGATAAAATATTAGAAATCGCAGAATTGGCACAAAAACATTACCCAAATTTAAAAATTGCTGCACGCGCCACTGACAGAAGGCACGCCTATCAATTAATCAAGCTGGGTGTTGATGCTTTTCAAAGAGATACTTTTGGCTCAGCTGTTTCTTTGGGGGTGAGAACATTAACTTTATTGGGTAATGATTATGAAAACGCCAATCGAGCTGGTCAGTTATTCAGCCAACATGATGAAGAATCACTCTATCAGTTGGCCAATTTATGGGGTGATGACAAAAACTATGGTTTAGCTGTCAGACAGCGCTTAGATGATCTCAAACATGTGCTTCAACGTGATCAAAATCAACGCGATAAGCTTCACACTTGTAATGAAAAAGACGGTACAGATGATGGTGAATAAATTATTGCACTTAACTCATTCACAATCCGTGTAAATATTATACCGATTTTTTTTAATAAAGCCGATCAAAGTCAAACCATTGAGTTGAGCCACCTCAACACTCATGGAAGATGGCGCACCAATGGCTGCCACTGTTGCAGTTCCTGCCATTAAACATTTATGCACCAATTCAAATGATACACGACCACTGAGTAAAATGGTGAGGTTTGATAATGGCAACATGTTTTTTTGCAATGCAACGCCTATCAATTTATCCAATGCATTATGACGGCCAATGTCTTCTCTTAAATACAGCAATTCTCCAGTCGCCGAGAATAAGCCACAAGCATGAACCCCGCCCGTTTGACTGAATGCCAGTTGTTTGTCATGAATTTTTTCTGGTAAAGAGAGAATGACATCAGCTGAAACCTCTACATCAGAGACGATCTTTGGATATTTTTGCATAAAAATATGCTCCAAACTGTTTTTACCGCAGACACCACAGCTGGCATGAGCCACTTTACTCCTGTGGTTAAGGTGGTTGTTAAAATCAACAGATGCCTTCACAACAACCTCAACGATCACACCAAAAGCTTCATCAAATAACTCAATACTCAGCACTTGGTTTACTTCAGTGATGATGGCTTCAGTAAACAAATGTCCATAAACCAAATCAGCGATTTCAGTAGGGCTACACATGGTGATTGTTAATGTTTCAAAATGTTGATTTTTTTGACTCAATCGGATTTCAACAGGCATTTCAACTGCCAAAAAATCATCACGTTTGAGGCGTTTATTTGCTTTGAATTGGCAAATGGACTGCCGTTGGATTTTGTTGTATGGCAAAGGATAATCCTGTATAATTTTTATCATATTAAAATCAGTCAGGCAAAATGTCAAAAAATTTGAGCGAATTATCCGCCAGAAAAGGTCTTGAAAATGGTTTATTTGAAAAACTCTCTGACTCAGATCTGAAGAAAAAGTACATCGCCAAAGAATTTTTGATTGGTCAATCTACAGTCACTGGCAGCATCAGTTTTTATGATTTCCTTAAACCCGAAAACGCCAATAAAAAGATTTACATCTGTAATGGTTCAGCCTGCTTGTGTGCAGGCACACAAGACCTCCTAAAATCGAAATTAGACAAACATTTTGCTGAACACGAAATTGGTCACATGACTTGTTTAGGCAGATGCCATGAAAATGCAGCTTTTCATTACAATGGTCACAATTATTCAGGCTTGAATACCCAACAAATTAGTGAGGTCATACAAGGTACCAACGCAAATCTGTCTAACGATGAATATAACTGCCAACATTTGGGCACTGCCATACTGACCGGCAAACCTTTATCAAAGCAGCAAACACTTATTGCCATTAACAAATTACTGTCAAGCAACAAACTACAACTATTACAAGAGATCAATAAAGCACAACTGCGTGGCCGCGGTGGAGCGGGTTTTCCCATTGGCTATAAGTTGCAATCAGCTATGGATGCCACTGCTGAAGAAAAGTACATCATTTGCAATGCCGATGAAGGGGACCCAGGGGCATATTCTGATCGTTATTTGTTAGAAAAACAGCCCTATTTGGTATTATTTGGTATTTTGGCTTCAGCCTATATTGTTGGGGCCAATTATGGTGTCTTATACATCAGGGCTGAATACCCAAAAGCCATAGAAATCATCAAAGACTCCATTGCGCATATTGAACCATTGTTGCAAGAAAATAATAGCACATTTCGTTTTAAAATCATCAGCGCTCAAGGCGCATACATTTGTGGTGAGGAAAGCGCATTAATCAACTCAATTGAAGGGCAAAGACCAGAAGTAAGAACCAGGCCGCCATTTCCGACACAACAAGGACTCTTCAATCAACCAACCGTGGTCAACAATGTTGAAACTTTGGCAGCGCTTTACCACATATGTGTTAATGGTGGGCAATCCTATCAAAAACTTGGCACCGCCGAGTCTTCAGGCACAAAGCTCATATCATTAGATGCCAATTTAAATCGACCCGGTGTATATGAAGTTGAAATGGGCACACCATTGTTAAATATTATTGAAGACTTAGGATCTGGTTTCAAACACCCTATCAAGGCCCTACATATTGGAGGTCCACTTGGAGGCTTGATTCCCGTTGATAAATTGGCAGACCTCACACTTGATTTTGAGTCATTTGCTTCACAGGGCTTTTTATTGGGTCACGCCTCAGTGGTGTGTATACCTACAAGTTTCCCTATGATTAAATATCTGCAACATTTATTCAGTTTTGCCGCCTATGAAAGTTGTGGTAAATGCTTCCCTTGCCGGTTGGGCACAAAAAGAGGTGAAGAATTATTTACCAATGCCATTGAAAAAAACCAAAAAATAGAAAAACAGTTGTTATGTGATTTACTCGACACACTTGAACAAGGCTCATTGTGCGCGCATGGAGGCGGCATTCCACTTCCTATTAAAAACGCATTAATGTATTTTCAAGATGAATTATCAGAATACATCAAATAACAAATGTGATGATAAGCCGAAAAAGAACAGGACATTTCGTTCATTTTTTTCTAGCCCGAATATTTCATCAAATCGGTAAAAAAATCGATTTTATCTATGAAAAATATTGAGTTAGAAGATTTTTTTAAAAAGACACTTTGTACCTGAATGGTTTTATGAAAAAAATGGCTGCATATATTGG
>CAYGTC010000060.1:0-20707 GCA_964352735.1 uncultured Alcanivoracaceae bacterium
TTTTTATGCATAAATAATTGACAAGTCAAAACATATCAGCCCGGATATTTCATCATTGAATGGAATTTAGGGGAAAAATGGCAAAATAGATTGGGGAAATATCGTCTCAAAGCCCTTATTGATAGTTTATAAGGCCTCATGGCTTTGAGGCTATTAACATGATCATTAAATTCATGTGTGAATTTAAGCAATATATGCAGCCATTTTTTTCATAAAACCATTCAGGTATAAAGTGCCTTTTTAATAAATTATTCTAACTCAATGTTTGTCATGGAAAAAATCGATTTTTTTACCGATTTGATGAAATATCCAGGCTAGTGAAAAACATGAGAACCTACTCAGATACCATAACATCTAACAAAAAAAACATCCTGATGCTACAAATATATTACGCAGCAGTAAGTATTCAAGCTAGAAAGCTTTGAAACAGTTCAGTTTAACTCAGTGTGTTTGGCCAGCATATTATGTATTGAAGGCAATGAATGACTGGTAAAATGTAGTTCTTACCAGTTTATTAGAGACATAAACTGGTAAGTGCAATGTTAACATTCAATGATGTTAACTGCCAATCCGCCTCTAGAGGTTTCTTTGTATTTTGATTGCATGTCTTCACCAGTGGCCTTCATGGTTCTGATGACTTTATCCAATGATACCCAGTGACTGCCATCACCACTGCTGGCCATACGATAAGCATTAATGGCTTTAACAGCCCCCATGGCATTGCGTTCAATGCAAGGAATTTGTACCAATCCACCAATAGGATCGCAGGTCAACCCGAGATTATGTTCCATGGCGATTTCTGCGGCATTTTCGATGTGTTCTGGTGACTCATTACAGGCAGCGGCTAAACCGGCTGCCGCCATTGAACAAGCCACTCCAACTTCACCTTGACAACCTACTTCAGCGCCAGATATGGAAGCGTTTTCTTTGTACAGCATGCCGATGGCGCCTGCTGTCATGATGAAATTTCTAATCCCCTGAATATCAGCACTCGGGTAAAAATGATAATAATAATGTAATACAGCAGGGATGATACCAGCGGCACCATTGGTTGGCGCAGTAACAACTCGTCCACCGGCAGCATTCTCTTCACTAACAGCCAATGCATATACATTGACCCAGTCCAGAATGGTCAGAGGGTCTCTGAGTGCGGCCTGTGGTTTATTCTTTAAGTCCTGATAAAGTTCTGGGGCGCGTCTTTTGACTTTTAAACCGCCAGGTAAAACACCTTTTTGACTGAGCCCTCTCTCAACACAAGATTTAAAGGCTTGCCATAAAAAATCCAGTTTATCATTGATGGTTTGTTCATCATGCCAATGTTTCTCATTCTCATACATGATTTGAGCGATGGTCATGTTGTTGGTTTTACAGTGAATCAGTAACTGTTCACCAGATTTGAATGCAAAAGGTAAAGCCGTGTTGTCTTCAATGATGGTTTTTTGTGCTAATTTATTGTGTGAGATGATAAATCCACCACCAACAGAATAAAAATCTTTGGTTAATAGTGAATTTCCTGCCTCATCAAGTGCAATAAAACGCATGCCATTGGAATGTAAGGGCAGTATCTTTCTTTTATGGAATTTGAGGTCCTTTTTATGATTAAAATCAATCTGCTTTTCCCCAAATAAATTGATGACTTTGTTTTTGCCAACCTCGGCAAGTAAATCATCAATTATATCCGGATCAATAAGGTCAGGCTTGTGACCACTGAGACCCAAAACAATGGCCTTGTCTGTACCGTGTCCTCTTCCTGTATGAGAAAGAGAACCGAATAGTTCTGCATTAATATTAGTGACCTGGTCAAAAAAACCACGGTGTTTGAGTTGTTGACAAAATAAATAAGCCGCTCTCATTGGTCCAACAGTATGTGAACTGGATGGGCCAATACCAACTTTAAATAAATCAAAAACACTGACTGCCATGATGAAATATCCCCTCTGTTTTTATACTGCGATTTTAGGCTGTTTGTGGTGTTATGTATATAACAATTTACTGTTTATGATAATATAGACTTTGTTGAAAATGAATAAAAAATCATATGTCTACAGAAGACTTTACCAAAAATGGCCTCATGACTTATTTGCGTGAGTCTGCGGTATCAGGATTATTGAATCCAGCAGTTGCTAGAAGTAGAAAAACAGCTGCTGAACAATTGTTATTTTATATATCTCCCGAAGAAAAGTTAAACCTAAGATTACTCGATGTAGATGAATTGTGTTCAAGAATACATAAGTTAGAAGACAGTTCTATCCGGTTTGAAGCATTGAACTTATATAATGCACGTTTAAAGTCTGCATTAAAAGATTATTTCGCTTGGTTAGATGATCCGGAACATTTTGTTTCTACATCCAATTCTGCTGGCAATAATAAACAGCAAAAAGTAAAAAACACAGCGGAATGCAAAGCATTAGAAGACATCACTTTGAGCGATACTTACGTTCAAGATGGTATCATTCCAATACCTATTCGCCATGATTTATGCGTGTATGTCAAAGATTTGCCTTTAGATTTAACACAAAAAGAGGCGCAAAAAATTGCCAGTGTTATCCATGCTTATGCAGAACAGGAGGAATCCAATGAATAAGTATGTGCTTTATGCTCCACTGGGTATTTTTGGTTTTGCTGGTTTGATATTGTATTGGTATTTTATAGATCAAGCCAATCCCAATGCTTTCAGAGAAAACCTGGTACCAGAACTGATTGGATTTTGCTTAGAAGGTTTTTTTTGGATTGGATTGTTGTCATTCGTTCAAAAAACCAAAGAACACAGCCGTCGTCGAGAATTGTGGTTGAGTTTGCGCGGGTCATTGCGCAGTTTTTTATCATATCTTGATATTGCATTTCTTGACAGTCATGCTGAACCAATAAACTCTACAGATTTAGAGCAAAATCCAGAAATTATACAATCATTACTGAATAACATGAGTAGCAATGAGTTGGACTTAGAAAGTTTGGTTTTGTTAAAGGAAACATCGTTGAACTCCATCTCTCTTGTGCGTGATTTGGTACCAGTAGCAGCTCAATTGAGCGCTGCGCACATGAGGTGGTGGATTGCCATCAATGATTCGATACGTCGAATTAATCAATCAAATAACAGAAATGATATTGAGAAAAATATCATCTTATTACTCAAAAACATTAAAGAATTCGACATGCTAGATTATTAATTATGCCAATGTTGATATTTTTTTAAAAAAATCATCATGCATTCTCATGTTTTGAGAATGCTGATACTTATCATCGTCTGGGTCAACACATTAAGGTGTATTCCTACAAAAAAACAGGAAATTTACTATATTTTAATTGATACCTTCATACTATAATACGGGGCTAACGATGAATACAAACAATGCAAAAATACTGGAGTTAAATATGGATGAGAATAAAAAGAAAGCGTTATCCGCTGCCTTAAGTCAAATTGAGAAACAATTCGGTAAAGGTTCTGTGATGCGCTTGGGTGATCAGACAACATTGGCAGCTGAAGTGTATTCCACTGGCTCAATCGGTCTGGATGTCGCTCTGGGTGTGGGAGGATTACCCAAAGGTCGGGTCATTGAGATTTATGGGCCTGAGTCAAGTGGTAAAACGACTTTGACTTTGCATGCCATTGCTGAATGTCAAAAAGCTGGTGGTACTGCGGCTTTTGTTGATGCTGAGCATGCCTTGGATCCACAATATGCAGAAAAATTGGGGGTTAATATCGGAGATTTATTGGTTTCTCAACCAGATACAGGTGAACAAGCCCTGGAGATTACCGATATGTTGGTCCGTTCAGGTGCGGTAGATTTGGTGGTGATTGATTCAGTAGCAGCATTAACACCGAAAGCTGAAATTGAAGGCGATATGGGAGATTCTCATATGGGTTTACAAGCCCGTTTAATGTCCCAAGCTTTAAGAAAGTTGACAGGTAACATCAAACGAACCAATTGTATGGTAATTTTCATTAACCAAATTCGTATGAAGATTGGCGTTATGTTTGGTAGCCCTGAAACTACTACCGGCGGTAACGCTTTGAAATTTTATGCATCAGTTCGCCTAGACATCAGACGAATTGGAGCGATCAAAAAAGGTGACGAAATATTAGGTAATGAAACCCGAGTCAAGGTGGTTAAAAACAAAGTAGCACCGCCTTTTAAACAAGTACAATTTGAAATCATCTATGGCCAAGGCATTTCCAGGCTGGGCGAATTGATTGACTTGGGTGTGGCACACAATTTGGTGAATAAATCTGGTTCTTGGTACTCTTATTGTGAAACCAGAATTGGCCAGGGCAAAGAAAATGCCAAAATGTTCATGCATGATAATCCAGAAACTGCTGCTGAATTGGAGGCAAAATTACGTCAAGTGTTGATGCCTGAATTAGAAGATAAAGAAGCTGTCAGTGAATAAACAACCATATTCCGTTCGATCTGATTTAGAGAAAGCCAGGGCATCAGCTTTGGCTTCTTTGTCATTGCGTGAGCATTCTGTAAAAGAGTTGGCAGATAAGCTCAGTAGAAAATCTTATCAGGATGAAAGCATCCAACATGTCATCAAAGAATGCTTGGAGAGAAACTACCTCAATGATGAGCGATTTGCTGAGATGTATTGGCGCAATAGGTCTAACAAAGGTTTTGGCCCCAATAAAATTCGTTCAGAGTTAAAACATAAAGGTGTTAATTCATCTGTTATTGAACAGTCTTCGCAACAAGAAGAACTGGATTTTGATGAGGTGATCCGAAAGATTTATACAAAAAAATTCAAAGGGGAACCCTTTAAAGATTTTAAAGACAAAATTAAACGGCAGAATTACTTATATCAAAGAGGGTTCGATAGGGAACTGATTCTACTTGTAATTGAGTAGTATAGAGAGACTTTCTACTTAAGATTTGTGACAATCACAGTTGAGGTCTCCCAAACTCATTAATTTAGCGGATTTATTTTTACTTTAAAAAATCCAATAAATGCTGTAGTTCCTCTTTCCAACCACCAATATTATCCTGATGAGATTGCTCTGAAAGGAACCCTGATTCCTTGAGATACAGTTCTGTTCCTCCATTTGCTATGGGTTTTAGTTTCCATTCCACCAGTGTTGATCCTTTCTCTTCAAATGGTTCATCTTTTTTGGGCATCCAACGCCAAGAAAATAATGTTTTTGGTGTGACTTTTTCTATTCGTATGGCAAATGAACCATGCTCATCCCAGCCAAAATGACCAATATTGCCTTGTTTTAGTGTGAATTGTGCTGTTTGGCCAAACCATTGAGACAACTGTTCTGGATTGGTGATAGCATCCCATACTCTATCTATTGTTGATTTTAAAATTAATGTTCTTTCAATACATTGGGTTTTATCTGACATGATTTATTCTCCTAAAAATTTTTGTAAATGAGTGAGTCTTTGATCCCATAGCTCAGCATAGGGTTTTAGCCATTCATCAATTTGCTTTAATGGCTCTGGGTTAAGAGCATAAGTACAACTTTTTCCAACATTTTGTTTTAAAACGATATGATGCTCGATCAGGATTTTTAAATGCTTATTTACCGCTTGTCTGCTCATGTTTTGTTTTTGCGTCAGGAGACTGGTAGATAGATTCGGTTTGTCTTTAAGGGAGTTGATGATATCTCTGCGTGTTGAATCTGCTATGACTTTAAATATATCCATATGGGCATTATATGCAACCTTTTGGTTGCACGTAAAGCAATACAAAAAAAATCACCGTATTTTTTCAGAAAACACCAGTACCAAAGATTGATATATTGTTAGTAATGCAGTATCGCTGGATGGTTTATTGCTTTTACACAGCTTTTTTTAAAGTTTTGTGTCATGATTGAAAGAATAGGCTAGGTGAATGTACGTAATGTAGAAGTGATAAAAATTAATTGTTTGATGATAAGGTTTTTAAAAGCTTACTGTTTGGTTTTTCAATAATCCAATGAAATTTCACTACTGAAGAAGTTTTTCTTGTCTTGTATAATCCTTAGATATGATGGACAACTTAAAACATCATATCTAAGGTTTTAAGTTGTGTTTGTTGCAAAAATCTGGTTTTTTTAGGGATCATGTTTTTGGTATTCAAAAAATTAATATGAAAAAGCCTATTAAAAAGTAATAAAAGCGACCTGTAAAAGTGAAAATTAATATAAAAATCATTACATTGTGACAGAAATGTGATATAAATTATTAACTTTGGTGATAGTATTCACAATAATCAGTAAATCAGTATAAAAAACCAATAAATCATGAAACAGAAATTAACTCTTTTGGTACTCTTACTATTAATGGTTCAAATCAATGGCTTTGCCAAACCGTGGCAAGGACACTGGACCAGTACATTTGGTAAAATGAAATTTATAGAAAAAGACGTAGGCATGCAACAAGCTTCAATAGTATTTGGTAACTATGGAGAAGATGGCACCATTGCGGGCGTTTCCATTAATGGTATTTTACGAGGTGTGTTTTATGATAACAAAAATCAAAAAGGCGGTTCCTTGGTATTCTCTCAAAGCCAAAAGACAGCTTATACTGGTAAATGGAACTTCGATAACAAACAAAAAAAATTCAGCTGGAATGGCAGTAATATCGATAATAAACGACCAGAGGAGATGAAAGAAATTGATCGTTTCAGAATAGCTGAAGGTCAGTGGCAGTCGAACTTTGGATTATTAGATTTTGTACAGGATGGCCCGTTCATTGAAGCTAAATACAGCGATAAAGGTCAAATTTATGCAGTTTATAATCAAAATAACCAAATTATTTATGGTTTTTTTATCAATGAGGAAGAGGGCCGTTATGGCTTGTTGAAATTCCAATTGAATGATGAGAAAAACAGCTTCGATGGATTATGGTCCTGGGAAACAAAAAACTGGTCCAGTCAAAAATGGACTGGAACCAAACTGCAATAAACTTTAGTTTTAAAAGAGATTTCATATCACTTTATATTCAATAATATGATGATTTATTAATATTCAGGGATGCAATATGATCAGAAATTTTGATCAATTTCATGTTTGTAGTGTTACAATTATGTGGTACCTTTAATGTAATTAGACCTCATGAGACCTCTGGATAAGTCATGAATCATGTAAAAAAGTTTAAAAAGCACAATTTCTGCATTAGAAAACTCATCAATAGCCTGCTATTACTTGCGTTTGCTGTCTTAAACTTGAGCTTTTCAATTCTTTTTCTCAAAGGCCCAGACTTATACAGAGGTCCCAATCAATGAATAAAACAATAACGATTTACGGCCTTGCACTTGCAATTATTGCTTTTATATTGAAAACAATAGAATACAAATGGTTGATGAGGGAGTTAAGTCCGCACATATATATACTGTTTATTGCAGTGTTTTTTAGTATTCTTGGAGCATGGTTGGCCCACAAATTACTCAATAAACCCCATAAAGAAGATTTTCATCGAAATGATTTGGCGATCAAAAATCTGGGGCTTTCTGATCGTGAGCTGGAGGTTTTGAATGAAGTTTGCAAAGGTTATTCAAACAAAAGAATTGCTGAAGAATTATTCATCTCAATCAATACAGTAAAAACGCACCTAAAAAAAGCTTTTGAAAAATTAGAAGTCAGCAACCGTATATCAGCAGTTGAAAAGCTCAGATCATTAAATATTGTGCAAAAATGATAAATATCACCCTGTTGGGTGATGACTTTTTTGGTCAAATATTTAATATTGAAAGCCTGTTTAACAATAGGAAAAAGAAAATGAAGAAAGTTGTATTAATTTATGGTGGCATAGCAGCACTGATTATTGGAGTGGTATCGATACTGTTGTTATGGACCGAATTAACAGTTGATAGTGCATGGTTGGGTTATTTGATCATGTTGATAGGTTTCTCGATGATATTCGTTGCGATAAAACAGTACCGCGACAAAGATTTAGGTGGTGTTATTACATTCATGAAAGCTGCTCAAGTGGGTTTGTTAATTACTTTAATGGCATCAGTTTTTTATGTGTTGTGTTGGGAAGTTTATTATCAAAATGCGGGACAAGAATTCATTAGCCTATATCAAAATACACAAGTAGAAAATATGCGAGCTTCTGGAGTAACTGAGCAAGAAATTGATGCTTCCATTAAAGAAATGCAAGCCTTTGCAAAACAATATGAGCAAGCAGCTTTTAGATGGTTTATTACATTGCTAGAAATTGTCCCAGTCGGGTTAATCATCACAATTTTGAGTGCACTTTTATTAAAAACTAAAAAATCAAAACAATAAAAAGTCATAAGATAACATTTTTTTGAAAAAAAACAGTGTATTTGTCGATTTGCTCAGTCTTTGATCGTTATAGTGATACAGATCATAAGAATCTGCTTCACTAATTGAACTAAAAGAGGAAAAAGATTATGAAATATATGTTACTAATTTACGCTGCAGAAAATAAGGGGCCTGCTTATGGTACCGATGCTTTTAATAAATTGATTGAGGATTATCAAGCCGTTACCGCAAGATTTGAGCAAGATAAAGTTCTGGTATCTGGTGACGCTTTACAAGATATAGAAAGTGCAACGACAGTTTCTGTTCGTTCTGGTAAAGTGGAAACCATCGATGGGCCATTTGCTGAAACCAAAGAACAACTGGGAGGTTACTATTTATTGGATTGTGAAAATTTAGACCAAGCACTTAAGTATGCTGAGATGATTCCTTCAGCTGAATATGGGCGGGTTGAAGTGCGCCCAATAGTCGAATATTAAGTCTGTCAGCAGTGAATAAACCTGTCTTCAGTGAAAATACTTTAATAAGAGTTGTAAAACAACATTGGGGACAGGTTGTGGCTTTATTGGCCCGCTATTTGAAAGACCTAGATAGGGCAGAGGATGCCATGCAAGATGCTCTTGAGTCAGCTTTAACCCATTGGAAGAAAAATGGTATACCAAATAACCCTAATGCATGGCTTTTTACCACAGCAAAACACAAAGCATTGGATAAATTACGAAGATCACATAATTTCATCCAAAAGAAAGAGGAGTATCAGCAATTAATGCTACTCAGTGATATTTCAATTAAAGAAGATGAATACTGCATACCTGATGAAAGATTGCGTTTAATCTTAACTTGCTGTCATCCAGCATTAGATCACAATACAGCCGTTGCCCTGACTTTAAAAATGATATGTGGGTTACAAATGGAGGAAATAGCAAAAGCACTGATCATTAATCCAAGCACATTAGCGCAAAGGCTTGTTAGGGGTAAAAAAAAGATCAAGCTTGCCAAAATACCTTATCAGATTCCAGAAAAACAAGATCTATTGATGAGGATAGATATGGTCTTGCAAGTCATTTATTTAATTTTTAATGAAGGTTATAGTGCGTCCAGTGGTGATCACCTGGCTCGACAACAATTAACAAATGAAGCCATCAGGTTGTGTCAGTTATTGTTAAAGTTGATGCCCCAAGAGCCTGAAATACAAGGCCTTCTGGCTTTGATGTATTTACATGATTCAAGATATCCAGCTCGATTTGATCAATTAAATGGTTTTATTCCTTTATCTGAACAAAATCGCTCTTTGTGGAGTGATACGAAGAAAGATGCTGGCCTTAAGCTTATTACCATTGCATTAAAAAAAGGTAAAATTGGGTTTTATCAATTGCAAGCTGCAATCAGTGCGGTACACAGTAGAGCCAACAGTTATGAAAGTACCGACTGGCAAGAAGTTATTTTACTGTATGAACAATTGCTGCATATCAAAGAATCAGATGTGGTGAAACTCAATCAGCTTGTGGCATTGTCCAATGTGGTCCCAATACAAGCTGTATTAAGAGAACTAAATGAAATGCAAAATAATTTGTCAAATTATCAGCCCTTTTATGCTTTCAGAGCAGAACTTTTTAGACGCATTGGTGATGGCAATTCAGCAGTAAAGGATTATCAGAAAGCCATAGCCTTGTGTGATAATTCCTCAATTCAACAATTCCTTAAACGTAAAGTAAACACCATCGTTAATTACTAATGCTTGTTTTTCACATTTAGCTGAATATTTCAAAAGACCATTTGCTCATCATAGCCTTATCTACTGATTGCACTATCAATCTGTTAGGTTTCATTTTATAAAAATGTCGTAAAATGTACAAAAAAAGATAAATATGAACCGATTTATCTTTAATTTATAAGTCATTTGTGATAATAATGTACATACCATTACAATAAAAGAGAATGTATTATGAAAATTTTTACAACAAATTTTATATACTTAAGCCTCATGGTGTTTTCTTCAATTCAAGCGTCAACACCATCACCATCAACATTAACATCATCAACAATAACCAATCAAACCCTAGAATCAATACCAGTCCGTGATATTTTATTTGCCAAACCATTCACATTAGAACAAGGCTATAACTATGATTGGAGTCAAGAAAGGCCAATCGTTAAAGAAGGCGTTATCGTTGTTTTAAAAGTAGATCCAGAATTGGTTGTACCACGTGACGCCCAACAACCGATACTTTTTGCGGATCAGCAAATTGTGCAAAGATTAAATCATGGCAATGAATCAGGTCATTCTATAGCCATTATTCCAGGTAGAGTTGATCTAAGTACAGTCAAATTATGGTTTGCGAGCCCATCATTAGTTGCTCAAATAAGTACAAATAAAATTGATTATAAAACCGCATTGGCAAAAAATGATGCCATAAAAGCTTTCAACCAACAAAAGCTCAGTAGTGTTACTCAGCAAAATACTTCTGTTTCAAATTTATATGTTTTATTAAGGGATGTTGTTGCAGAACTGGTGATGCAGTATTCGCCAGAGGACAACCATTTAGCTCGTGATTGGCAGTTGCCAATTGCTTCAAGATAATAAGGAGAAATAATCATGAAAACAAAAGTAAATTTTAAAACAGTGATGGCCTTATTGATTTTTCAAGCAACGCTATCATCTGCTGTAGTTACAGAAACAGAGTTGGCTGGAGGTGCCCTTATACAATATCCATTTTTTGAATATGTTAAAGCCATCAATGAAGACGATATTGTCGAAATTGCCATTGACCCCAGTCGTTTCCCTATAGCTGGACAAACATGTGACATATATGTGGTAAATGCCAAGTCAACGGCACAATGGACCAGCAATACTAACTTAATTGATGTAACCGCTGGCGGAAGTCAAACGGAAACTTTTAGTGGCACAAACATTCAAGCCAATACTTTCCAAATTACCGCTGCTTTTGAACTCAATGCAAATGCAGGTTTGGATTTGGGTGTGGGTTATGATGTGGTATTAGACTGTAATCAGGATGGTCAGCTCAATGGCGATGATTATATTGATGGCCGTCGAAATGAATCTGGTTTTTACAATGTACACGATATTACATCTGCAGGGCCCTTGGCCGTTACTGCATTAAGTTATAACCTCAGTACAACAGTAGGAACAACTTTCGGCATTCCTTTATCACACCTGTCAGAAAGAACTTATTTCCCAACCAGTATTGCTGGTATGTCAGGTACATTACCATTAATTGTCATCAGTCATGGTAATGGACATAATTATGCCTGGTATGATCACATTGGTAACCATTTGGCCTCTTATGGATATATTGTGATGAGCCATGCCAATAATACTGGAGGCTCAGGTGTTACCGGTGTTTTTAATGCATCAACCACTACATTGGGTCATACCGATGCCTTTATCGATCAAGCAGCTGCTGGAGCCATTCATCCTGATTTGGTAGGTAAGTTGAATGATGACAGAATTGTTTGGATTGGCCATTCTCGTGGGGCAGAGGGGATAACCGTGGCTTATGATCGTTTATTTGATGGCACATATACACCTGTTAATTTTTCCATAAATGATCCCACTCCTGATGATTTGGGCATAAACCCACATAATGACATCAGGTTACTCAGCAGTATGTTGCCAACAGACTTCAGAGGAACGGCATCGGCAAACCCACATGATGCAAACTTTCATTTGTGGACTGCTTCTGGTGATTCAGATGTGAGTGGAACAGCAGGGTCTGGTTGTAGCAATACAGAATTATGTCAAACTTTCCATTTACATGACAGAGCAGTGGGCCAAAGGCAATCAACTGTTGTACAAGGTACAGGGCATGGGTGGTTTCATGACAATGGTGGGACTCCGTGGTTCACTGGCCCATGTTCGATTGGTGAGGCCAATACACATTTAATTCAACAAGGCCACTTTTTAGCATTGGTCAAACGGTATGTTGAAGACAATATTCCATCACTGGATTTTTTGACCAGGCAATATGAAAGTTTTAGACCAATGGGAGTGCCCAGTGGCAATCCTTGTATCGTTGTGAGTCATGAATATGTTGATGCATCCATAAATACGGCCAGCAATACACAGAAAACAGTCATCATTGATAATTATCAATCAAACTTTAACACAACAACCAGCAGTATTGGTGCTCCTGTCACTTTCAATGTCAGTAACTTGACTGAAGGTCGATTGGACGATAATAACAATGATTTTATTTGGTCAGCTGCTGATCCATTTAATGGGTCGACTCAAGCTGGATCTACTGATTTTCTTACTGTTCGCAGTGACAACAGTAGAGGCGTGGTTTTTGATTGGTCTGGAAGTAATCGATTTTATGAATGGCAAGTTCCAGTGCCAGAACGGGACATGACTGATAATTTATTCTTGAGCCTCAGAGGTGCACAAGGCACTAGGCACCCCAATACTTTGGCTGTTATGGACGATTTAACTTTTACTGTTACATTACAAGATGGCAATGGTATCAGCAGCTCTATTAATATTGGTGCCTATGGTGGTGGTTTAGAACAACCATATGACCGCAACGGAGGTTGGCACAATGAAATGGAAACCATACGCATTCGTCTGACAGACTTTCTTAATAACAGTTCAGGTTTGGATTTAAGTGATGTTGAGAATGTTACCTTGGATGTGGGGCCGACATGGGGCTCTAACGAAGGCCGAATCGTTATTGATGAAGTATCCTTAACCAACGATCGTTATCTGTATGATGCCAGAGACAATGGTGATCCACATTTAACTACCGTTAATGGCATACGGTATGACTTTCATGGTATGGGTGAATTCGTAGCTTTAAGAGTTGATGGCGATATGCAAATTCAAACACGTCAATCACCGATTACTACAGCCAATCCCATTTATAATAGCCACACGGGGCTCACCAGTTGTGTCAGTGCCAATACTGCGGTTGCGGCACAAATGGGTAAACATAGTGTTTCTTATCAACCAGATTTGAACGGTATTGCCAATCCAGATGGCATGGATTTAAGAATTGATGGTGTGTTGTATAACATTGACCCATTGGGTATAAATGTAGGCAGCTCTGGCTGTCGTGTTTTGCCTTCACCATCTGGCAATGGTATTGAGGTCGAGTTTCCTGATGGTACCAGTTTGATTGCAGATTCATGGTTCTGGAATTCACAGCAAAAATGGATGCTGCAATTGAGTGTGTTTTCAACACCAGCAGACCAAGGTTTGTTAGGTATGGTTAATAATGGTAATTGGTTACCAGCATTATCCAATGGTGGAACATTGGGTGCCAAACCTGCCTCGTCAAATCAGCGTTACATCGATTTGAATAAAACCTTTGCAGATTCTTGGCGAGTCACTCATGCCAGCAGTTTGTTTGAATATGCCTCAGGGCAATCAACAAATACTTTCACCAATAAGAATTGGCCGCCACAAAGTGGTCCTTGTGTTGTTCCTAATAGCCCGCCTGTTCGACCTATTAGCCAAGATGAGGCCACCGCTTTGTGTCGTAGAGTGGAAGATAGGGATGATAATAAGGATTGTATTATTGATGTGCAACTCACTGGAGAAAAAGGCTTTGCTGAAGCTTACATCAGAGGTGAGAAAATCAGAAAAGGCGCCACCCGCACTAAACTCTCAAATGATAAAAATCCATTAGAACCACAAGAGTTCGTTACCTTTAAGGCTGTGGTTTCCCGTCTATCAGCCGTAGGTGATGTCATTCCTCGTGGTGATATCCAATTCACCATCAAAGGTGAAAGGTTTAGAGAACCTCTCAAACTCAATGAAAAAGGCCAAGTTGTATTGAGAATCCCTACCGAATTGGTCAAAGGAAACGAAGTAGTGGCTGAGTATATACCTGCACGGGGTACAGTATTTTTACCTAGCCGCAGTTATGTGAATAACCGCAGAGAATAACTTTTTTTAACTTAACATGACCCATCAATAAAGCCCTTCAAATAAGGGCTTTATTGATATATGGTTGTAATACTCTTAGAGACTTTTGCTTGATTCGACTTGTTTGATGGACTTTTAACTCTTTTGTTCATAAAACCATTCAGGTACAAAGTGTCTTTTTAATAAATTATTCTAACTCAATGTTTTTCATGGATAAAATCGATTTTTTTACCGATTTGATGAAATATCCGGACTAAGGTCCTCATTATTAGATTTGAAATGTTTTCAGTCTTAATCATTGAGAAAACAGGGAGCCAAGATGGTAAAGAAGATATGGTTTTGGTACATATACTGATTAATAGAAATTTTGAAAGAATTAATCAAAACCGTTGGTAAATATTAAATCATTATCATTGATAAATTCAAGACTTCCAATCATGACTCTTTCTTGTGCATCTCTATTAAGGTTAGCCAGAATGATATTTTTTCCTTGTGAGTGCATCGATTTTATCAAGGCTTTGAGTTGAAATATACCCGTGTTAGATTGGCCAAAATCGTTAAAGAACTGTTTAATGCTTACTGTTTCATCTGGGACTATCAGATTTAAATTTTGGTCAATAGTTATTGAGTCAACAACTTTGTCACCAGCGTCTACGATTTCCAGTATCAATTGATAGTCAAAGTAGACAGGTGCTGATCCAACATTGGAAAGATCGATGTGAATTTGGGTATTTCCGTTAATAATTGGGTTATCAATGGTCACTCTGTCTAATTGAAGGCGATAACCCAAGTTATTTGCTATTGAATTTAATGGAATATCAAAGCCAGCTTCTCCATGTTTTCCTGCTGGACCTAAAAAGCTGAAATGATAATCATTAATAACAGTAATGATGTCTTCAGTATCGTTAACCCATGCTTCTCTTTGAGTGGATAAAGGGCTTTCGCCTGAAATTGGATTGCTCATCCAGTTATTTCTGGCATCAGGAACAATATTGGAAAAGCCAAACTCTAAATTCCATGATCCTGTATCTGAACAATCAGGAAAATCATAAATACAATTGGTGGTGAACGAAGGAAAATAGTCTTCATAAAAGCCAAATTCAACGCTTGTTGCATCTGGATCTTTGGCATAGCGTGTTTGAATTGGTGTCGTATTAAAGGCTGTATTATAGGTTGATTTGACTAGATTTTTTATGGGATCAAGTGGTGCAAATTGCTTGCAGTTAAATTGATGCCATTCTCCCCAAAAGCCAAGTAAACCAGTTTGAATGGCCGTAACTCTATGATCTCCGTCAAAATGTGTAGCAAATGCCTCGATTAATTCAACGATTTGATCCGCAAAAGCTGGGCTATTCCAATCAGGTGCAATACCTGGCCCAAATTGGCTGCATTGGGCATAATCATTTCTACCAATATTCAATGGAGGTTGTTCCAGAAATAGAGGGTAATCTCTATTGATATCGCCATCGGTGTAATGAAAGTCATTGCCTGGTCCGCCATTGGGGTAATCTGCAATCATTCGCAGTAGAAAAGTTGCATCGGGATGTGAGGATAAAATCGGTTGTAAATAGGTATCTTCAATTAATTGCCATTCAAACACTTGATCTGAGGATTCAATCATTCTCCATGGGAGGTAAACATGATATATATTCGAACCATAATGATTTTCAGGAAGACCACCATCTGCCAGTACATTGGAGCCCCAAAGTACAAAGCCACGGTGTGGATTGGCCAATGTTTCTGAAGTTGGGGAAGGGAAAAAATCTTCGGCATAAGTCGGTGAATGACCAATATGTAATGATAAAAAAAGAATAATTGCGGTAAAATTTGTAATTTTAATGTGTTTATACATAAAGTTTGCCTCTATACCTATTACCACTATACTAAATTTTAAAAAACTGATGTGATTTTTGGCCAATAATTGATTGAAATTCACCAATTTATAACATTAATTTGGTCTAATGTTGACAGTGATTAACTTTTTTCGAGTTAAATTACACAGCTTTTAGTACAGAGTCATATGTTTTTTAACTGCAATGACAATCACTTAATTAATCACCAACGTATGAGTATTTGTGATTGCTTCTCCCTATGGGGTTAGCACGTGCATGAAAACAATCTCTTCATGGCAGTTAGCGTTGACCAATCTTTTGGTCAGTCCATCATTTTGCATCATTGTTAATGGTGATATAAATGTCATCCGCTGCATTCTATGTTGTTCTAATATCTGGCTCTGCAATGCCCAATATTAAATTTATTAGCAGGTTTTTTAATGATAGGCCCGATTATTTGATCAAATAATCGGGCCTAGTGATGGATTTTAGAGCTTTTTACCTTCATTCACGAATCGAGCAAAGATATAATGTCTCTATTAAAAATATGAAACGAATATAAAGCTTGTTTCTTCTCTATATTGTTGGGTCCTGTTGTTATCTGTGTTGTTAAGCAAATAAAAACTGATTAATTTGTTATTCAAAACCATCTGCAAAAATTAAATCTACTGTATAGGCATATGTGGTTCCTGAGCTATCGTCTTTATTGGGTGAGCTGATCATAAATTGGCCATCAAATAAGCTCACAGAGCTACCAAACCTATCATTGCTAGCACCATCAGATGCCTCAATTGTATTGGTTTTTGACCATACACCATCTATTAGGTCGAATAAAAAAGCAACTCCTGAATTTATACCATTACTACCAGTAAATACTGCACCTATCACAGCTTGGTCATCAGACAGGCTGATAGACTCACCAAATCCGTCAAAAATACAACCAAAGGTAGCAAGAATTTTAGCCGATTGTGACCATGTGTCACCTTCTAAATCAAATACATAAACTGACCCGAAACGTACTTGAAAGTCGCAATTGTCGTCAGGTTCCTCTAAGCCTATTGAGCCAATCATGGCCCTATCAATGCCTAAGCTAACTGATCGTCCAAATTGATTGCCAGAAACCCCATCATTTGCAAATAATTTTTCTGATTCTGTCCACACTCCATCAATTAAATCAAAGATATAAACCGCACCAGTGTTATCTCCTGTAACTGCGACATCACCGTTGGAGCCAATCAATGCCCGATCACCTAATAAACTTATAGATCTGCCAAACAAGTTGTTTTCAGCAGAATCAGAGGCTGTTAACTTAGCACTTTGTACCCATATGCCTTCTACTAAGTCATAAACATAAACAGCACCAGTAAAATTATTGTCTGCACTGGCTGATATTAAAGCTCTGTTTCCAGATAAAGAAACAACTTCTCCAAATCGATTATTTGGCGTCCCATCATCTGCTGTTAGTTTGGCGTTTTGGACCCAAACATTGCTTTCTAGGTTAAAAACATAGGCCGCTCCAATTGACCCCATATTAGGCACGTCCTGTTGAAACACAGAACCAACCAACGCTGTGTCACCAGACAAATCTACAGAGGTGCCAAATAAATCTCCTTCATCGCCATCATCAGCAATAAGCTTAGCTGTTTGTATCCATGTGTTATCTATTTTTTCAAACACATAAGCCGCTCCAAAAGAGTTGCCATTTTCATCATCACTGCTGGCACCGCTTGCACCAATCAAAGCCCGATTATTGTTAAGGCTTAAGGCAGTACCAAAGTTGTTATTCAAATTCCTGTCGTCAGCAACTAAAATGGTTTCACCAGAATTTGCTTGAGTTGTTTTAATTGTTTGATTGTTGAAATTATCCCGGATTTTGTCGTTTGAGTTTGAATCCAATTGAGCGGCTGTCAATATAGGGCAATGATACAAGGTGAAAATAAGTAAGTATTTAATCATTTGATTCTCCAATTATTACTGTTTAATTTTTCGCGCAGTCAAATCGATTAAATTAAAATTTAGGTTTTAGGCATTCGTTATATACAATAATGTAACACAGCTTTAATACGGTTTTGAGATTCAGCACATCATCTCACAATTTATGAAGTGGTTGGTTTTGTATTTCAATGATATTTATTGTTTGGGTTTTTATATATTTCTAAATTAATTTAGAAATAAAATTAAATTATGCATTAAAACCTTATATTTATAATGAAAATTGCCATATTTCTAAATATATTTATAATTTAACGTTTTCTTGTAATTGTTCGTAGAATTTAATGAGTATTGATTCTGATGGTCCTATGAACCAATAAGTGTCAATAATGACACTTTTGAGAATATTCTCAATGATAAAAAGGATATTAACCATCGTGTTGCCTGGCTTATTGCCGTATCATAAGCTTTGTAATTCGACAGTTATATTCTTGGCTTTACAAAATCATCTTGAAAAAAAGGCATGTCTGAAGGAGATTGACCAATATGAACCATGGTAAATGCCACATTTACTTCACTGTTCTCAAAAACGGTATTGGCATCTGCCACAGCTTGATTGGCATGTGCCCTGACTTGGTTAACTGACATAGTTCCACCTAATTCTGGATCGACAATAAATTCAGAGTAAAGCACCATGACATCAATAAATTCAAGGTTTGATTGTGCCTTGTTACTGGCATTGAAGTCAATTTTTAACTCATTATTGGTTACATGTAATTGTTCCTCTCTTATGTGTGATGTTTCACTTATATCAGTTTGTTGAAACTCTAAATGATCAACAGTTTTGATTAAATGACCTCCTTTTATTGATGGTAATATTTCATAATTCTTATCGTTAATTTTGAAATGACCGCTTAAACCAATATGAGTAATATTACTAGAAAAACTGCCCAATTTCTTATCTGCCTTATCCATCGAAGTATAGATGTTTCCATTCCAGATGATTTGTCCAATAGAGTTTTCTGACCAATGGGTCATCATGACCGTATATTTCCCTTCAGTTGGCAATTCAATAAAAAACTGATCTGTACCTTTTTTCATTGCCTCAAGATTAATTGAACCATGGAATCGTTGTTCTTTGAACTCTCTTTGAAAGCGATAAAGGTATTGTGATTCGATTAATTTAATATTTTCAAATAATGCCAAAAGTGTTTTTTATCTGATAATTCTGTCTGGTGAATTAAATCATGATTGATTACATTTTCAACAGCTGATTCTACTTTAACAGGTATGCCAGAGAGCATGGCTATGAAAAGTATGATTGTTATTTTTTTATAAATGTACATAAGCTTTTTCCAAAATCATGTTTTGATTGATGAAAACAACAAAGAATTTGGAGTGAAACTTTCAATTAATAGCAGTTTTTGTAAAGAATTTTATTTAAAAGTTATCAATACAAGTGGCTTTTAAGTACTATTAATTTCTTAAATATATGTCACAAGTAATAAGTTTACAACTTTTAGTTTGTGTTATTTTTGTAGTCTGACGAAGAGTTGATAGATATGTCCACAAAAAAGTCCATAACTCAGTTATTGAAAATGTGGCAAGATGGAGAGTCACAATCAGAACAATTGCTGTATAAAAAAGTCTTGCCCATTTTGCGCAAACAAGCCCGTATGGTCAGAAATGATCATAATGGTATGGTAGAATTAGACACCACCGAAATCATGCATGAAGCTTATTTAAAACTGGAGGAAATCAAGCAACTCTCATTTAAAGATCAAGCCCACTTTTTTGCGATTTCTGCCAAAGTAATCAGGCATCTTGTTATTGATTATATGCGCAAACAAAGTAGTCAAAAACGTGGCGGAAGAATGCCCTTGATTTCGATTGATGAAGTAGAAAATATACCCACTAAAAGTTATGACACCAGCTTTGACTGGTTAGCATTAGAGCGTGCTTTAAACGAACTTGGTGACATTGACCCGGTTTGTTCCAGGATAGTAGAAATGAAGTTTTTATCAGCAATGACTCTAGAAGAAATGTCACAAGTTTGTTGCTGTTCAATTATGACCGTTCGGCGTAAATGGCGTTTTGCCAAAGCTTGGCTTGCTATCCAGCTCAAAGAAGAATAAACACATAAACTTTTTTTAGGGCACTCATATGAGTAACGATCAATTAAAAAAAATACAACAACTTTTCGATGAAATTGTTACACAAAATTCTGAACAAAGAAATGAAACTCTCAACCGAATAAAGCAAACGGATCCAGATTTGGTTGAACCATTGCTTGAATTGATCAATGAAGACCAACACACCAAAGATTTAACCGCTCAATTGATGAACCTGGAGGAAGCACAATTACCGCTTGAAACTGAGGAATTGAGTGCAGGGGCTCGGTTAGGTGATTACATCATTGATAAAAGTATTGCCACTGGGGGCATGGGTACAGTCTATCTGGCTCACCACATTAATCCTGATGTTGAGCATAAGGTGGCCATTAAAATGATCAGGACAGATAGAATTCAAGAGATGACCCTCCAGCGTTTTAAACATGAAATTGGTGTTTTGTCTCGTCTCAATCATCCCAATGTCGCTTCTTTACTTGCCACCGGAGTTGATCAGTATAAATCACCATATCTGGTTATGGAATACGATCAAGGCGTGACCATTAACGAGTATTGTAAACAGCAAAATTTGTCGATTACTGCTATGTTGGAATTATTTGTTGCGGTATGTCAAGCTGTTAATCATGCCCACAGCAATTTGATTGTTCATCGTGATTTAAAGCCTTCAAATTAAACATGAAATTGGTGTTTTGTCTCGTCTCAATCATCCCAATGTCGCTTCTTT
>CAYGTC010000060.1:20807-28224 GCA_964352735.1 uncultured Alcanivoracaceae bacterium
TGTTAATCATGCCCACAGCAATTTGATTGTTCATCGTGATTTAAAGCCTTCAAATATAAAAGTAAATTCAGAAGGCGTGGTTAAATTATTTGATTTTGGTATAGCTAAATCGCTGGACAGAAATGCCTTAATTGAGCAAACTTCGACTGTGCAAAGAATGTTCTCTCCCAGTCATGTTGCACCGGAACAACTTAAGGGGCTGGGGGTTAACACCAGTTGTGATATCTATGCATTGGGGGTACTGTTGTATCAACTGTTAACTGATAATTTACCTTATTCTATTGATGGTAAAACCATGGGTCAGTTTGAACATGAAATTCTTCATACCGATCCAAAACCACCCAGTCATCACTTGAATAATTTACCGAAAGATTTAGATAGTATTGTTATGCGCTGTTTAAGAAAAGCGCCTTCGCAAAGGTACCTGAATGTTTTGGCGCTTGTAGATGATATTAATCGGTTTCAAAATGGTGAAGCCGTCACTGCACATGAAGGAAAGCTTACTTATTTGATCGGAAAATTTTTTAAACGCCATTGGCTGGCAAGTTCTGTTACTGCTGTACTTGCATGTGCTTTTATTTTCTTAGCATTTAATCTTTATCAGCAATATGTTCTGGCTAAGTATCAAAGTGAAAGGGCTCAGAATTCCATTGATATCCTGACTTCTGCATTTGAAATGGTTGACCCCAATAACAGCCTGGGGAACAAAATTACTGCTGAACAAATCTTAGATCAAAGTTTAAGACTATTGGAAACACAATACAATTATGATCCTTTGTTAAAAGCTGATATGCTCTTATCTATTGCTATGGTTCAATACAAAATAGGTGAAAACAGTGAAGCCGATAGAATTTTAGACATGGTTCATGCTCACCTTGAAAGCGGTTCATCTACTGACCAAGGTTTGTACTTTCGTTATTTTAAGCAAAAAGCCATCGTTCAACGCTTATTGCATAAGCCAAAAGAAGCGCAAATTTACATAGATAAGGCAATGGCATTAAGCCCAAGTATTTCTGAAAAAGTGGCTTTTGAAACTGTTCGTCTTCATGCCATCAGCGACTCAAGAGATTATGTGCTTGCAAAGTCAGAGGGCAAAAAAATCATAGAGGAATTGATACCTCAACTTGGTATTTCTGATCCCAATCGGAGGCTCTTTTTAAGTATTTATGCTGAGTTACTAAAACTCAAAGGCAATTACCCTGATGCATTGACATTATATGAGCAAATACACAGTGAAAATAGTCAGCATTTAGAAAAGAATGATCCTGTTATTGCTGCCAGTGCCAGACATTTGATATACATGTACACGACTATGGACAGATTTGAAGAAGGTTTTGCTTTACTTGAACCAGTTAAAAGAAGTTATACAAAACTTTACGGTAAAACCAGTTTGAATTTTGCCAGGTTTCTGACCACTGAGGCAAATTTATATTCTTTAAGGCCTGATTCAAATTACGATCGGTTGAAAAATTATCGTCAGGCGCATGACATATTTCTATCTGTATATGGCCAATCTCATCCTCGGATCTCGATGAATCACTTTAACATGGCCAATACCATGCTTGAACAAGACAAGCCTTTTGAACAAACTGCTCATGAATTCAGACAGTCGATTGAAATTGCAAAAAAAGTTTACGATCCAAACCACAGGAATATATTATTTTTTGAGTGCATTTATGCGCTATACCTTAACCAAAATGGCCAATTTGAAGAAAGCCTGGAAACCATGAAACATGGTTTTACCATTGCCGACTCTGTTCCTGAATACAAAGAATACGATTTTTATCAATTGGGTAAGTTGGCTTATATCATTGCCAATTATCAATTGACGGGCAATGAAGCGTTTCAATTAAAACTGGATGAGATCATTGCTGAGGCGGATAAGATCATTGAATACACCGAGAAAGATTTTTTCGCACAACTTGCCGTCGCTAAAGACATAGGTATGCAGGTCGGAAACATTGAGAAAATTAGGAATGATGCAAAAAATGCCATAGAAGCACGTAAAAAGAATCAATAAAGTGTTTCATTTTGATGTTAAGGTTAGATGTGCTGCTCAGTGAATCAGGTTAAGATGGAGGGCTTTTGGGTTAACCTTTAAAAGTGCCAATATTTATCTGCAGCAGTGTTAATAATTGATTGAAGCCAGTCCCAACGGAACTTGTTTGGCCATGATTTTTTGTCCATCTGAGCCTGGTTTATAGATACTTTGGGATTTTCTTAAAGCTGCTGTTAGCAAGTTTTCAGCTAATTGTTTGTGGTTGCATTTTATTGCCATTTGACCCAGCCATAATTCTGCTTGCATGCGACGCCAACTGGTCTTTGATTGTTTATCGAGTTCAATGGTCAAGTCGTTGATTTCATTGACACCTTGCTGGCATTTTTCATCGTTCATGCCATCACCAATGGCTATCGCTAATTGAGTGACTTCGTTGTATAAATTGGATTTTTTATTCTCCATGTAAATTGGCATTGCCTCGTCGAGTAAAACTTGGGCTTCATCAAAGCGGTTGATTTTGGCCAATAAACGTGCCAGATTTACAGTACCTGAAGCCACTCGCATGGGCTGTGATGCATAGATTTTTCGACGTTTTAGTAATGATTGACGATACAGTGGTTCCGCCTTTTCAAATTGTCTCATGTCTTCATAGAGAAAAGCCAAATTGTTTAATTGAATGATATAAGGGCTGGCATTGGTTCCATCATTTGTTAAATATATCGACATGGCCTTTTTGTAGATGATTTCGGCTTGGTTATAGTTTCCTAAATCATGATAAATATAGGCTTCTTCGATGATGATATCTGCATAATTTTTGTGGTTTTCTGAATACAACTTTTTGATGCCTTTCTTACCTTCTTGTATGGCTGCCAGTGCTTCATCATAAAGACCCAAACTGATCAGACTGACGGCTTTTGATTGTTGTCTGAAGAAAGAGAAGGGGTCGTTTTCATTGACCAGTTTACCGTATTTAATCGCTTCATCAAAATATTCAACTGCCAATACCTCATTTTTGAATCGATGAGCAAGCGCACGTTCATTGTAAAGTCTCCCCAATATTGAATAATTGTTGATCTTATTGGATTCAAGTAGATTTAACGCTTGATCGATGACTGTTCGCGCTTGTTCTTTTTCACCAATAAAATTAAGCATGGTGGCTTGTCTGCTCAAATGTATGGCTTGAAATTCGGGGTCCAGTTTTGTAGCGGTATTGAATAATTGATTGGCTTTTGCAATCGCAATCTTAGATTCAGTTAATTTCCCGTGCTCATAGAGCACAAAACCCAGTTGATTGAGGGCTTGAATTTTTCCTTTGATGTCGTTTTCTTGCTCATATAAATCATAGGCTTTTTCATAGTATCCAATGCTTTTATCGTATTGTTGCAAATTGTTGTGAATGTCACCTAAAAGAATGAGCAGTGGAGCTTTGGTTAAAGGTTGGTCATTCAACCCGCCTTCAATTTGAGCTTCTCCAATTTTTAACACATCTTTAAGTAATACCTCTCCATCATTAGCCCCCAGCGGCGATGCAGACCTCAGTAATGTGGTTAAAAAATCATTACTTCTTTGCGCAACGGTGGCTTGTTTTTGGGCTTCATCTCTTTGGTTTTGTACTTGTTGTTGGTAAAACAATAAGATGACAGGTAATACAATCATTAAACCCAATGCAACAAAAGTCAGTGCTGAACTCACCGGGTTTCGTTTGATCAGTTTTTTTGTTTTGTATAACCAGTTATCTCCAGTTGCAATGATGGGACGACCTGCTAAATAATTGCGCACATCATTGGCCAAGGCTTGGGCTGAATCATAACGTCTTTGGGGCTCTTTACTGATCGCTTTCATGATCAAATTATCTAAATCACCGGATAATTGAGCCAGAGAATAATCAATATCATGTGGTTCATGCCATTCTGTCTCACTGGGAAGAGAAGGGGACTTTGTGGTAATTTCTTGTATGACTTTGGCAGGGATTTCACTCTGATGCCCTTGTGCTCTGTTGCCAGTTAATAATTCATATAAAAATAAGCCCAATGCATAAACATCAGTCGCTGTGCTGACTGGTTTACCTGTGACTTGTTCAGGGCTGGAATAGGCCAGTGTCATGGTGATCGCTGTTTCAGTATATTCTGTGTTTTGTGACTTGGCAAATGTTTTAGCGATCCCAAAATCAAGCAGTTTAACCACTTTATCCTTGGTGATGAGAACATTCGAGGGTTTGATGTCACGGTGAATCACTCGATTCATGTGTGCATAACTGATGGCATCGCATATTTGCAAAAAGTAACCCAGTCGGTTTGCCAGTGAAGTTTTATGCAATTGACAGAACTCGATTAACGGTTTGCCATCCACCCATTCCATCACCATATAGGGGCGATTTTGAAATTCTCCACCGCTTATCAGGTGTGCAATATTATAGTGTTTTAAAGCCGCAAGCAGTTCTCTTTCATTGTGAAACCGTGACAGTTCTTTTTTTGTATAAACAGGTTTGAGAAATTTAATGGCAACATCATGGTTGAACTGACCATCGCCTCGATGAGCCTTCCACACTTCACCTTGACCTCCTTGGCCCAAAGGCTTATCTAAAGTGTATTCACTGATTTGAACTTGGGGCTGCAAGGGCTTCAATATTTGGTTGTTATTGGTTTGTTTGATGAGTGTTTGTGTTAATTCTAATGCATTATTGTCATTATGATTTAATAGGCTTTTAACCCGATCAATAACCTCTTGGTTTTCATGGCTGACATTCAGAATTTCATTGATTGTTTCTCTGGGTTGATCGACACATTGGTCAAACAGTTTTTTGACCCGTTGACCAAAATCTGGGGTGTTTGATTCATTCATAAAGATCTGGATTAACGTGTTTCTCTGGCATTGTTGATGTATTCACTGATAAAGGCCCTTCCAAATTTAAGATCGCGCTCTAAGGTAGCTATCGATACATTCAGTGTTTGTGCTGCTTGTTGTTGGGTGAGCGCGGCGAAATAGCACAATTCAATGGCCTCCATGCTGCGTTGATCCATGTGTTTTAAAGCATCTACAGCCTCACTGATGCGTTCGAAATTAATGGTTGTGTCCACTAATCCCAAAGAATCAGTATATAAAATGGGGTTCTGGTTACCGCCATTTTTTTGAGTTGATTTATGACGGGCATAATCGACCAAAAACCAACGCATTTGTTTGGCTATGGCACAAAAAAAGTGTTTGCTGTCATTGTATTGGGTATTTTTATCAGCCAGCAGTGAATACACTTCATGGACCAGCTCGGTAGGAGATAAAGTATGGTTGTTGCGTTCTTTAAGCATCAGACGGTGGGCTACTTTTTTAAGTTCATGATAAACCTGCTGGTTTAAAAGGCCAGAGGCATTGAGTGCATCTTCGGCTGCCAGATCAATGGCTTGCTTCAATTGGTTCATGTGTGTTCATGATGTTAAAGATACACATAATAACACAAAACCTGAATCACTCAAGGCACCAGCGATTCAGGTTTATTCAATTCAAGTTTAACGCACTCTGGCATCACCAATCGGATTATCCAAGGATTGGGCTTCAAAAGGGGAAACCTCAATAATATTGTTGTCAGGATCATTGCTGCCGCTGGGTCTGATTAAAAAGCTGGATGAGAATGGTCGCCATACGCCAAAATCATCCACGCCATCACCATCATAATCACCAGTAACAGGTATATCAGTTGGAGAGTGACCAAATAATGTGGTACTCAGTGTGGGAAAATTTTCTTGAGTGTCATCTTCAATGAAAAAATTATACTGATTGGCCTCAGTGGGAACAAATGCACCAATTCCGGCAGTGCTGTGTTGCACAGAGTTAAGAAAATAACCTGGTAAATGTCGTGTTGCTTCTGTCCATATGTCAATGCCAGATGATATCACGAAGTCACCAGTTGAGCCATCAAACACCACAACAAATTGGTTGCCTAAACCATCACCCATTAACTCACCAACATGAAATGAGGCTACGAAGTCAGCAATGCCATCTCCAGTGTGATCAAAGCCACCTGCTGCGCGCGACATTTCGCGGGTGGTGTTGCCTACTGAAAAAGACCTCTGGACCAAGTCACTTGAGTTAACGATTATCGCAAATGAATCACCAGATGAATTTTCTGGTGCAAAATACCAAGCCAAATCATCAAGACCATCGCCATCATAATCACCAAATTGGGGGTCATAAAGGGTTGTATCGGTTCTATCAAGAATCCATAAATCATCAGGGCGACTTGATCGTCTGATCATGTAATCAAAACCTTCATCAGGAGCGTCTTTTCTCACTTGAAAGGCCAAATCAGTGATGCCATCGCCATCAAAATCACCACCGCTGGTCACCACTGTATTTGAGAACGGCAAGTTTGTATTGAAATTGCTGTCTTGACTGGGTGTTGATGTGCCGTCATTGGCTACAGTTTGGATAAATAAATCTGTAAGTCCTTCATTACCAGGCCAAGAAGTCACATAATCACTTAAACCATTGCCTGTCAAATCAAACTGGGCTTTTTTGCAGTTACCCAATACATTCGAGGCGGGTAAAAATTGTAAAGGAACAAATTCACGATCAAAACCAGATTTGAAAATGGTATCCTGATTGCTGTTATCCTGATCGGCCAGTAAGCCCACTGAAAGCACTTGGCCTGTAACCGTAGGATCATTGTCAGAAATGTTCAATGTCCAGATGCCATTGGTTTGTTGTGGTGTTAAACCCTTAAAAGCACCATTTAAACGGGTAGAGCAGCCACCAAAACGGCTGAGGTTGGTGCCTGCTGTGCTGGTTCTGTATTGGTTTGTGGGGTTGATTATTCCAGCATTACTTGCTGCCTGCCAAAAATCTTGGGTTGCTTGGTCATTAAAGCCATAGTTACCAGATAAGTCAGAGCTGAAACCATTGTTATTATCAGGAGTCCTTCCGACACGTGAAAATAAAACCAGCTGTGCAATACCATTTGGAGCAATTAAAGTGGCACTGATGTCACCAGCCCAAGCGTGTTCTATTTCAAGTTCAAAAGTTAACGATTCTATCGGACCAGTGAAGAAATTTGTGGCATCTATCTCTATATTAATCCCAGCAGGGTCGTTGTCTGGAATATCTACAGGAAAATTACCGTTTCCATAGATTTCTATTGATGTGATGGCAGTATTTTTTTGTGCCCTTTGAGACAATTCAGACTGACTTTGATGGGTCAATAATGTTCGTGGTGCTGCCAGTGCATCTTTTATGCTCATGCCCATAGCTGAAATGGTCATTAAGCTCAATAAAGTTTTTTGTGTTTTATTCATAACCTATCCTTTAACTTGTGTTTAATTTTCGAGTTATGTGTTAGAGCGAGATTTAACTGGCGAACCCCTCATATTATTTTTATTTTCATGGCTCTGCACAAGAGTCCTGTTTCATAATCTAGATTCTCAATATTTG
>CAYGTC010000061.1:0-26314 GCA_964352735.1 uncultured Alcanivoracaceae bacterium
AATAAAAACAGCAAAAACAATATGAAACAGGAGTTTCATGCATAGCCATGAAAAATTAAAAGTCGTAAGTCATTATTAAATCAAATACTGGAAGTACCAAAAATTATTTCAGCTGAAAACAAATTAGATAATGTGGTTGAACGGGAGAAAGCTACAAGCTTAAAACTATATGAAAACGAATGAAATTGATTTTCTGATTACAAAAGAATATAAACTTTTTGAAGAATTTTGCAATGCATGTAAAAGAGACAAATACATAGGGATATGCTTTGGTGCTCCAGGGGTGGGAAAAACAATCTCTGCAGAGCACTATTCAATGTGGAAAAAAATTGAGAAATTAGATCCATATGATGACAAGTTGAAGTATACGAATAAAATGGCTCAACCAAAGACTCTTTTCTATACGGCTCCGGTTTCAAACAGTCCAAGAAAAATTGATGATGGTATTAAAGACGGAATGTTTCATCTAAAATCAGCAGTCTATTTTGGAAACGATAATGATAGAAATAATTCTGACAATGAAAATAGTTGTGAGCTGATAATTGTAGATGAAGCGGAAAGATTAAGTTTACCAAGTTTAGAACATTTACGAGATATATATGATCAGAATGATTTTGGTCTAGTAGTGATTGGAATGGTAGGTTTAGAAAAAAAACTTTCTCGATACCCACAATTTTATTCAAGAGTTGGTTTTGCACATGCATACAGACCAATTTCGAATCAAGAAATGGAATTTGTTTTAGAACATCACTGGAAAAAACTTGGATTAAAATTAAGTTTGAATGATTTCACTGATAAAGAAGCAGTAGCAAGTATCATAAGGGCCACAAGTGGTAACTTTAGATTGTTAACAAGAATTTTCTCTCAAATAGAAAGAATTATGAAAGTCAATTCGTTATCATCCATCACTAAAGAGGTTGTGGAAGCTGCGAGACAATGTTTGGTTATTGGAGTTAACTAATATTATGCCTTCAAAAAACCTTATAAAGCTTTTTAAAAATGGAAAGCGTCTATTTTTAACAACAGACGAAAGACATGTATTGAAAAAACTTTTATATGGCTTAAGTCCAGAAATAAGAATTTATTTTAGATTGCTATATTATACTGGTTGTAAAGCTTCAGAAGCATTATTGTTTTCTCCAAATCAGATTGTTAGAAATAAATCAGAGGTCATACTTGGAATATCAGGAAAAAAACTTCAAAAGAGAATTGTGCCAATACCGCAAGCTTTACATTTTGAAATGATTACTCATATTGGAACAAGATCACTTTCTTCAGTTAAACCAATTTTAGACAAGTCAAGAACTCAAGCCTATAGATTTGGAAAAGAAATATTTAATAAAGCAAATATCATTGGCCCACAAGCAACGTGTACAGGTCTGAGACATAGCTTTGCTATTTCATGTCTAGAAATGTCTCCCCCAGTGCCATTAAGTCAGATTCAAAAATGGATGGGTATTAGTGACATAAGATATGCTTCTAGTTATTTTGAAGCTTTTAGATATGATGAATATCAAAATATTAATCGTGTATGGGAATATTTTTGAGATTACTAGCTCATTTAGCATTATTAAAAAGGTGTCATTTAGTAATATTAGTCACAGATACCGGAAACTGACGTCATCAGACCACCCGGCAAGTTTATTTTTGAAACATTACCATCAGCCCCTGCTGTAGTACTGCCAATAACGGTGGTATTTTGACCTGCTCTAAAAGCCATGGAAGTATACTCAGCTTGACTCTGAGTAATTTCATTGATCAAAACCACCAACTTGCCTTGATAACTGTCACCATTATTGGCCAATGTATAGTCATCAGTAAAATTAAATTCGCCAGGATTATTCACTTTACCTTTTGAAAACTTTACAAAAGATGTTGGTTTGTTGACAAAATAGCCCCCTAAACTAAATACTACGAATGCTGAAGGATAGTTCCTGATGTCTATTATAATGGCTTGAGTATCTTTGTATAATTTTTTGATCTCTTCAACATCTTGCGCATTAATGCTACCCAAATAAACATAAGCAATATTGTCATCAAGCATTTGGTGCGACTTTTTATCTGATATTCTATACCAGCTATCAAAGATGATTTCACTTCCTAAATAGGTTTTGATCTGCATGTTTTGTGATGATGACTGACCTGATCTATATTTGATATCGATAAAATCTTCGTTGCTTCGAAGCAAATCCATAGCCATATTTCTCAATTGAGTTATTTTATTTGAAGCAGAATAATATGGGCTTTTCTGTTCAATAAGCTTCTTAACACTCTTTCCATTGATGTGCGTAATGGTATCGCCTATGCTCAGAGTTTGTGATTCACCAGACTTGAGTTGGTGATGACCTGTAACTACCAGTTGATTTTCAATAAAACGGGTTTTAATATTGGAATATTTAATGCCTTTCCACTGTTCAATTTTATCTGTACCCTTGACTAAATTGGCATGTGTATCTTGTACCTCTGCAATCAACCGCAACAAAACCAGTTCATATGCCAATTCATCCTCAGCTTGTAAAAACTGTGGGATGTATTTGTGTAATGCAGAATTCCAATCCTTATCCATCAAATGTTTGTATGGTGAGAAATAATGAATCATATTCCAATACCTGAATAGAGCCAGCAATCTAAAGCCTTGATCAGGATAACTCATGTTTTCATAGGCATTTTCATGTTTAAAAATTGGATTAAAAACATCAGGAACCATTCCTATGTAATAGTGAGGCCCTTGAGAGCGACGATTATAAATATTCATCAAAGCTTTCTTAAGGATTTTACTGGAGCTTCTGATCCATTTGAAATCTGGCTGTATGAATGCTTCACTATTGTTATTTTCACATGTCGGGCATGGCTGAAGTGGCCCCAAAGACTCTATCCACTTCACTAAAAACACATCTCTTTGTTTATTATTATTAATAGTTATATAATCTGGTAATACTCTGAATAACTCATAATCCCAATGATAGTCCCCTTTGGCAATTGCCGGATGATGATACTTCAAAAAGCCCCATACTCTGGCAAACAAATCGAGGTTTTTAATTTTCTTTTTATTGATTGTTTTGATTGATATTTTTGACCCCTGATCAAACTCTGTATCCAATTCTGCTTTAAAAGGCTTTTTTTCTATGGTTTTCAATATCTGAACATCCTGACCATCGATGGTTAATGTAAAATTGTCAAACCATGCAGTGCCTTCACCTACAAGCATTCCTGCGACATGAATATTTTTAGCCTCTATAGGATAATCGAGAGTAATGCCATACTTTTGCCAATCTTTGGTCCCATTGAGTTGTTCTGACTTCATGTCTGCATAACCCAACACCCCATTTTCACCATCTGCTCTTAAAAGTAAGCCAGCATAACCATTGCTTACGCCTTTGACCTTAATGTAGCCTTCTAGCTTGATGGATTTGCCTTGATATTTGGCGGGTATTTTATAGGAAACACGTCCAAATGATTGATGGTTATTGTTAGATACAATCTTCCCTGATTTATTGCCTTCAAAAGCCATTGAGTCAACAGATAAGGTATATTCCCCCCCTTGAGCCCAACCATCAGAAAAGATTTCAGGGTCGGTATTTTTCTCAAAGCTCAGATTAAATTTTTTATTATCTTGGGCATTGACATTGATAAAGAAGACTAAAAACAAAAAGAGAATTTTATACATAATATTTTAACAGTTAATTATTCGGGCTATTGATAGACAAAAAAGTTCTAGATGAATAAATATATTCAACATTAAAATGACCCACGCATTAATTTAGATTTTTGGTAAAAGCGTTGAAAAGCGAAACTTCAAAAGCAGGAAATGTTAGTAATAACTAACTATTTTAGATTTTCACACTTTTTTACATGATTCCTGCAGAGATCACTTATTAACCCGGCACCAGTATAGAAATGATTCAGTATTCATGTATTCGTTCACAACGGGTTAATAATATGAAAACAAGTATTAATATGTGTGTTTAATTAAAAGAAAGTTCATTTTTTATTGATAGAGACCTCAGCATAACTAGATGGCGAAAGAAAAAATAGAGATTGTTATCAAATTGAGGCAAAAATCACAGGTAATAGCTGGCTATTGACCAGATTTTTAACGATGAGTCCGAATTTTTAATCAAAAAATCGGACCTGTTGATGAATTTAATTCGGCGACATTCACTTACCAGTGACATTCGCCTCATTTTTTACTCGTCACTGTAGTTATGCTGAGGTCTCTGATTATTAACCGAATACTTGCTCGATTGAAGCAACAAATAGATTTTACATCATTGCTGAACAAATATGGACACCAAGATTGAATAACAAAAGTGATATAGTTTAATAAAGCCTCAAACAAGATTAGATAATGATGAAAAAATATTATTCACATGACTAAATTAAATAGTGAGTACAACAAATATTTCAGATGTAACCATGTCAACAAAAGATGATATAAAGACAATTAAAGAACAACTCAGTCGTGAAATTGAAGCCAAGGTAAAAGCAGAAATCCTACTTGAACAAAAAACCGAAGAACTTTATGACACATTACTCTCAGAACAAAACAGTGAAAACCTCTTTAGAAGCGCAATTGGTAGCATAAAAGAAGGTATTTTATTGACCAACCGTCAGCACAATGTGATTTTGTGTAATAAACAATTAAAAAATATATACATAGATTGGGCCTATATTTTTTGCCCAGGTGGCAATATCAATGATTTGTTTGAACCCTACATGAAACACCCAACATTCATTAAAATGTTGGCAGAAAACCGCGACCACTGTTCTTTTGAAATCAATTTATTTGATGGTAAAATCATCGCTGTTAATGTTCGTGTTAATCAGGATGGTATCATTGCCAGTTCACACGAAGACGTCACTCAACTCAGAGCCGTCACAGATGAGCAGCAAAATTTGCTGATGAAATTGCTCAATTCACAAAAGATGGAAGCAATAGGTAAGATGTCAGGCACAATTGCTCATGACTTCAATAACATTATTGCAGCCATCAAAGGTTATGCTTCATTTTTAGATGAAGACATTCCTAACGATCCAAACCTGCGTAATTCAGTTGATAAAATCATCAACGCCACTGATAAAGCCACAAACCTGGTCAAACAAATTCTTCAATATCGTCATAGACAAAAGCCCAATTATCACAGTGTTTGTGTCAATTCACTGCTCAATGAATGTATGAATTTGGGTAAAGCAATTGTTGATAGCACTATTGAAATCCACTATGAAGACAATCCTGAACAACCATTTATTGATGGTTATGAACCTCAGTTGAATCAAGTCGTCATGAATTTATTGTCAAATGCAAAAGATGCCATAGTGAAAAACCCTGGCTATATCAGTATTACTTGTCAAACATTTGAAACATTGGACCTCAACCAACCCAATTATAATATTTATCAATTCATGCCAAAAGACTGTTATTCCATCATTGCAGGCATGCATGTTTTTTTGCACCCATGTGTCAAAATCACCATCACAGATAATGGCATTGGCATGCCAGAAAACGTGCTAAAAAACACATTTGAATTGTTTTTTTCAACCAAGCAGGAACATAAGGGCAGTGGTTTTGGCATGTATAGTGTTGCCAATATCATTACTGAACATGCAGGAGGCATAAAAATTTACTCCAAACCACAACATGGAACCATTTGTGAAATTGTTATACCAGTAAAGAAAAGTTACCAAATTAAGTCTGTCAATAAAAAAACCACCACAAAGTATGACAAAAAAGACCAGTCAGTAATGCTTATTGATGATGATGAAGATGTTGGCTTAATGCTGCATCAGGTTTTTATCAGAAACAACATTAAAGCTGCATATTTTGCCTCTGCCAACAAAGCCTTAGATGAAATCACAAACAAACCACAGAAATGGGGCCTCATTATTTGCGATCATATGATGCCTGAAATGAGTGGTACAGATTTACTAAAAGCCATCAGAGATCATGAAATTGCAATACCATTCATATTACACACTGCACACATCAGAAACAGCGATTCTAAACAAGTTTTACCATTAGCAAATCACATCATAAAAAAGCCAACCAGTCATGAGGAGATTATTAAGATAGTGCAATCATATATGTCTGAGAATTAACATTGAGATAATAATAATTGTCCAATATTATTGGTTTCTAACAAATATACTGAACAGGACATTTACAATGAAATGAACTGTTCAGGTTATGTATTTTTAAGAGTTATACGATATTAAAGTAACTGCCTCTTAAGCCAGATCTTTTTGCATCTCTTCTACGACGTCTTTTTAATCTATCTCTGAGTTCTTTTTTTCGTGTTTTGATCCATTCTGCCTGAGTCAATTCGATGTCATTGTCCTTGTAAAGTGGTGACTTTTTATAAGCCCTTACAAAACTTTTAAAATCGTGATAAGAGTCCCTCTCATGAGTCAACTCTTCTGCCACCAAATCAATCATCATGGTATCAAATAAGACGCCCAATTCTGGTAATGATTTTGGAATATTTTGTTTTGATTCATTAAAATAAGACAAAACAGCCAATACGTAATTTCTATTATTTTCACGCATGTCCCAAGTTTTATCCTCGATCATTTCAATCATGCTGGACAATTTTTCAGCACTGCTTGTAACATGTTTGCTTTCACTTTTTTGCTGCAACTTCTCTAATAAATTTTTAGAAGTATTTATGGTTTGTTGTGCGTCAATTTCTTGAGATTTTTTCTCTTGCAATACTTCTTCCAAATGATTGCGAAGATTATCTGTTAAGTTCAATTGATAAGTTTTATTCATGATAGTCAATTTCTTTGTATTAGTTTATTTCAGGACAATTGCCCCACATTTGAGCTGCTAATATGGGGATGGTAATGGATTAAATAAAGGTTAAATTGATTAACTCGCCCGAATATTTCATCAAATCGGTAGAAAAAAATCATTTTCAAATAACAAACATCCACCACCAATAAAAAGGTGTTGACAGTATAGCTGTATCATCGAGTCAGTAGAACAAGAATACACTCATTGGGCAAAAAATATTACAAACTCCACTTGAAAAAAGCCCATTTTTCGTTATAGAATAAATGTATGTATTTATTCAGTAACATTAAATCATCGGGTTCAATATTTGCCAGCAGCACTGGCTGCAAATGGATATTAAACTGACACCTAGCCTCTCCTTTTATCAGGCTCTCGCCTGTATTTGTTACTTTACCATCAATTATTTAAATCTACGTTAAAAAAGAGTTTATCTTATGAGTGAAAAAATCATCTCAAATAATGCCCCCGATCCAGTCGGACTCTATCCACATGCTCGAAAAGTAGGGCAATTATTATTCCTGTCAGGTGTTGGACCGAGAAAAAAAGGCAGCACAGACATACCGGGGGTCACCTTGGATGAGCAAGGCAACATCACAGACTATTGTATTGAAACACAATGCCACAGTGTATTTGCCAATGTTAAAACCATCTTAGAGTCCTCTGGATCCAGTTGGAGTCAATTGGTCGATGTCCAAGTATTTTTAACCAATATGAAAGATGACTTTGCCCTTTACAATAAGATTTACGCCCAATATTTTGCTGACAATCAACCTTGTAGAACAACCATCGAAATCAGCAGTTTGCCAACCCCCATTGCCATTGAACTAAAATGCATTGCCACCATTGGAGAAGAATCATGAATAAAAAACCCATGGCTCCATTCAATTTCAATCAATGGATTGATGAGCACAGAGATTTACTCAAACCTCCTGTATGTAATAAACAAGTTTTTGACGATGGCGATTTCATTGTAATGGTGGTGGGAGGCCCCAATGGTCGCAGAGATTATCACTGGGAAGAAGGACCTGAGTTTTTCTATCAACTCGAAGGAGCAATGTTGCTCAAAACCATTCAGGATGGCAAAAAAGTAGATTACCCACTCAAAGCTGGAGATGTCTTCTTATTACCACCAGAAATTCCACATTCTCCAGTCCGTTTTGCTAACTCAATAGGTTTGGTGGTTGAACGCAAACGCGTGAAAGGCGAACAAGATGGTTTGATGTGGTTTTGTGAAAATTGTGATCACAAACTGTACGAAGAATATTTTAACCTCACCAATGTTGAAAAAGATTTTTTTCCCGTTTTTGATCGTTTCCTCAACAATGAAGCACATCGCACTTGTGAAAAATGTGGCACAGTGATGCCTAAGGAGAATAAACTTGATCTGTAATCAACACAATCATGGTCATTTAACCATAGACATACATACCCATATCTTGCCAGAACAGTGGCCAAATTTGAAAAAAAAATACGGATATGGCGGATTTCTAGAATTAGATCATCACCGATGCGGATGTGCTCGAATGATGATTGATGGCAAATTTTTTAGGGAAATTGAAGAAAATTGTTGGTGCCCACAAGCACGAATCAAAGAATGTGACGATCAAGGTGTACATGTTCAGGTGTTATCAACAGTACCAGTGATGTTCAACTATTGGGCAAAACCTGAGCACACCCATGATTTATCACGAATCCTCAATGATCACATTGCAGGCATTGTTAGAGATTACCCAAAAAGATTCATAGGTTTGGGCACCCTACCCATGCAAAACAGCCGCTTGGCCATTAAAGAATTAGAACGCTGTGTCAAAGATTTGGGCATGGCTGGTGTGCAAATTGGATCGCACATCAACGATTGGAATTTAAGTGACCCCAACTTATTTGATATCTTTGCTGCTGCAGAGGAACTGGGCGCCGCTATTTTTGTACACCCTTGGGACATGCTGGGCAAAGAAAAGATGGAGAAATACTGGTTACCATGGTTGGTGGGAATGCCTGCAGAAACATCACTGGCCATATGTTCAATGATTTTTGGCGGAGTGCTGGAAAGGTTACCCAATTTACGTATAGCATTTGCCCATGGTGGCGGTGGTTTCCCTGCATCTATAGGACGCATAGAACATGGTTTCAATGTCAGGCCTGACTTGGTTGCCGTCGACAACCCACACAATCCAAGAAAATACCTTAATCAGATCTATTTAGACACATTGGTCCATGACCCCAATATGTTGCGCTTTTTGGTTAATCTAATGGGGGAAGAACAATTGGCATTGGGAACAGATTATCCCTTCCCATTGGGCGAACTCCAGCCCGGCAAATTAATTCATTCAATGGACTATTCTGAAAAAACCACTTCCAGACTATTACATGGCAGTGCATTGGACTGGTTGAACCTTAACAAACAACAATTCATGGCATAGCAACAATGATTTTCACCATAAATCACGCCAATACAACCTATGAATGCGACAGTAATAATGCATTCAACATTGCAATACCTGTGAATTTTAATCAGGAACAACCCAATCATTTTGGTGCAGAAATTGCCACAAAACAACCATTGAGCGCAGGTGGTTTTATTGGAGACACAAAGCGCGGAGGCAGTTGTAATGTCGACAGCATCACCATGGTACCGCACTGTAATGGCACCCATACAGAAACCGTTTCACATATCGTCCATCAACAATATGCCATCGGCGAACAATTAACACAAAATCTCTGTATCTGCCAACTGATTAGCGTTAAGCCTATCATTGCCAATGATACTCAAGACAGTTACTTGCCAGAATTATGTGATGGCGATAAAGTGATTGACCTGGCTTGCTTAAAAAAACAAATCACACGACAACAATTAGAGACTCTAGATGCGTTGGTCATTCGAACACAGCCGAATAACCAAAACAAACTCAATTGCATTTATAATGAGCACCATCAAGGGCCTTTTTTTACACATCAAGCCATCAGTTGGTTGGCGGGATCTAACATCAGCCACTTATTGGTCGATATGCCATCGATCGATAAGATGTACGATGATGGCTTACTCAGTAACCACCATATTTTTTGGCGCGTTGATCCCAGTTCACGACTGGTCAATGATGATACATATATCAATAAAACCATCACTGAAATGATTTACGTTGATGATAAGATAACAGATGGTTTGTACTGCCTCAATTTACAAATACCCGCTTTTGAACTCGATGCAGCGCCCAGCAGACCATTACTTTACCCAATGAAACAATTAAGAAAGCCATAACAATGGCCAGACAGGAATCACTATGAGCACACTCTTTAGTCTCGAACATGCACAGAATTTAGATCACAATGATCCACTTAAACACATGCGTGAGGAGTTTCATCTACCCAAACAGGAAAATGGCGAAGACGAAATTTATCTGTGTGGAAACTCCCTTGGGCTACAACCCAAAAGAACATCAGATTACCTCAAATATGAATTGGATCAATGGCAAAAACTCGGCGTTAAGGGACATTTTTCTGGTGATTTTCCGTGGATGCCCTATCATGAATTCTTAGCAGAACAATCTGCACAGTTGGTTGGTGCCCAAGCTTCCGAAGTTGTCTGCATGAACTCGCTGACAGCTAATTTACATTTTTTAATGGTCAGTTTTTATCAGCCAACCGCTGAACGTCATAAAATATTAATTGAAGATCATGCTTTTCCATCCGACCACTATGCAGTGGAATCACAAATTAAGTTTCATGGTCATGATCCACAAGAAGCATTAATGCTGGCCACGCCAAGAGACGGCGAAGAAACCTTAAGAACACAAGACATACTTGAATTGATTGAACAGCACGGTGATGAAATTGCCTTGATTCTGTTGCCTGGTGTTCAATATTACACGGGTCAAGTGCTGGACATGCAGGCCATTACTCAAGCAGGCCATGAAAAAGGATGTAAAGTGGGCTTTGATTTGGCTCATGCAACTGGCAATATTGTCATGCATTTACACGATTGGCAAGTTGATTTTGCTGCTTGGTGCTCTTATAAATACCTCAATTCTGGACCTGGTTCAGTCGCCGGATGCTTTGTTCACAAAAGACACCATGATGACAAAGACCTTCATCGATTCGCAGGCTGGTGGGGGCATGATAAAGGCACCCGTTTTAAAATGGAGAATCACTTTATCCCCATGAAAAGTGCCGAAGCTTGGCAATTATCCAATCCACCCATTTTGTCACTGGCAGCAATACGTGCTTCTTTGGATACATTTAAGCAGGCAGGAGGCATTGAAGTACTGCGGCAAAAATCCATTGCTCTGAGCCTTTACACACGGCAATTAATAGAACAGCAATTGTGCAACGATATTGATATCATAACGCCTGCTTCACAAAATGATTCAGGAGCTCAATTGTCTTTGATTGTTAAAAATGACAGCATTGATGGCCAAAGCGTTTTTGATGCCATAGAAAAGCAAGGTGTGACCTGTGATTTCAGACACCCCAATGTCATCAGAATTGCACCTGTACCTTTGTACAATTCTTATACTGATGCCTATCACTTTGTTAGCATTTTAAAAAAATGCCTAACAGGAGCCTAAATTGATGAAACAAAAAATCACCATCATTGGAGCAGGCTTAGTCGGCTCACTCATGTCCATATTTTTAGGCCGCCGAGGTTATACCGTCGATGTGTTCGAAAAACTGCCAGACATCAGAAAACACAGCATTGCTGCAGGCCGTTCAATCAACTTAGCACTGGCAAATCGTGGCATCAGGCCGCTGAAAAAAGTAGGCATTATGGATAAAGTCGAACAACTACTGATACCCATGTCAGGCCGTATGCTGCATGATACCGATGGTCAATTACAATATCAATCCTATGGCCAAAGAGATCATGAAGTCATTTATTCGGTCTCCAGAGGCGGATTGGTCAGCTTGCTGCGTGATGAAGCCGAATCAACAGGACGTGTCACGTTTCACTTTGAACATTCACTTGAGTCAATTGATCATGACAAACAAACATTGGTCATCAAGGGCGATGATGCCCCCAGTTTTACCTATGCATTTGACATTTTATTGGCTGCTGATGGTGCTGGATCCAGAATACGCAGATCTCTTGAATCCCTTGGCCAAGTAAACTGCCGTTCTGAACTGTTGGACCACAGTTACAAAGAGTTAACCATACCAGCCAGCCAATCTGGAGGTTTTTTGATCGATAAAAATGCTCTACATATCTGGCCACGTGGACAGTACATGTTGATTGCCTTACCCAATTTAGATGGCTCATTTACGGTGACATTGTTTTTACCCAATGATGGCGAATTGAGTTTTGCTTCACTGCACACTGATGAAGCTGTGCAAAAATTATTTCACGATCAATTTTATGATGTGATTGAATTAATTCCTGATCTCAGTGACATGTTTTTTGAAAACCCGACTGGAATCTTGGGTACCATTCGGTGCCAGCAATGGCACTATAAAAACAGCTTATTGATTGGCGATGCTGCACATGCCATTGTGCCTTTTCATGGACAAGGCATGAATTGCGGTTTTGAAGATTGTTTTGAACTGAATCGTTTGCTGGATGAACACAATGACGATTGGCACAAAGTCATGGACCTTTATACCGACGTTAGAAAAGATAACGCCAATGCTATTGCTGACATGGCACTTGATAACTACATTGAAATGCGTGATTCAGTCAGGGACCCTAAATTTCATTTGAAAAAAGCCATTGCCTTTGAATTGGAAAGGGCTTATCCACGTCAATTTATCCCCCGTTATTCTATGGTTTCTTTTAGCCACATTCCTTATGCACAAGCACAGCAGCGTGGAGTCATTCAAGCGCAAATACTCAATGAGCTGAGTCAAGGCATAGAAAATGTAGAAGAGTTTGACAGAGATCATGCTGATCAGTTGATCAAGCAACAATTGGATATCATTGCAAAAGAAAATTTATAGAAGCAACCACAAGAATCGATAATTTAACACGATATTTTGCTTATTTTTATGTGATAAAAACCTCTTTTGTGACATCTTTAGCGATTTTTCAGTAGGCAAGAGTGTATTATTCATAATTTTATACCCTGATTAACACCGCAAATAAAAGCCGCGGTATAATCAGGGGTGGCTTGATCTATTGCTGACGATAAAATTATGATTAAACAATTGCTAGATAAAATCTTCTTCACCTGCGGTGTCATCGTATTTTTGCAGTTGCCTCATTTTATAGATCAATACACACAGAGAATTGGTGGTTTTGCTGAATCAAAACAGCAACAATTGTCTGAGTATCAATCCATTGCCAACAGAAACTTTAATGGGGATCTAGAATTATTGATTGACAGTTTCAACCGTTCAAATGATGCAGCAGTTCGCGAAACTGGTCGAAACATCAGCCTTACTCAAGTTGATGTTAAAAAACTAAATGAAGAAACAGAAGTGCTCAATAAACAAAGTTTATTGCAAAAATCACTGTTTCTCACCACCAATCTAAGAATGAATATTGCCAAAGGCACCTTGCGTGTTTTTCAACCTGGTGTACCCTTTAACTTATGGGCGTTGTTATATGGACTGGTTGGCGGTATATTGTTCAGTTTGATCTTTAATGGTTGTACTAAAGTCCCAAAACTGGTTTTACGAAGAAAGAAAAGAACATCTATTTATTCAAATCAATGATCAATCACAATCAATGTAAAAACCATCATCATCACTTGACCAGCTTCCAGGCATGAAAACCATACCCAAAAAAACTGCAAAGAAACCAAATTTCCACGAATCAAAAAAGTGAGAAATTTTTGCATCTAAAGGGTTATCTGGATCGTACATCACACTTATTTTTTGGCCTATTTCAAACTCTGGGCTAAAAAGCAATAAATTCAAATCTAACCTCATCATCTGACGACGATTGACTTTATATTCAATGATGGGCTTAGTTTTATCACCCTCAATATGATAGCCAACAACACTCCCTTTTGATTTCACTGCATTCTTTTCAAAAACATAGCTTGAATACAAACTATAAATGCCAACGCCAAATGCCAATATAGCCAACAGTATTCTAAACATAGTTTATTCCTACATTAAACGATATGAGTTTATCATAATGTTAATTACTTTCAATAATCCCTGCTTAAAAACTGAGACATTTAGCAATGAAGAAACAAGTAAAAAAATCTATTAACTCGAATATTTTATCTATGAAAAACATAGCGTTAAAAGATTTTTTAAAAAAAGTACACTTTGTACCTGAATGGTTTTATGAAAAAAATGGCTGCATATCTTGAATAAAATCCATTCTATGATGAAATATTCGTGTTAATAACCTGTCACTTCAAATTATTTCAAATGCAACTTAAACAACCGTTACATATTTGGCAAAGTCTTTATTTCTTCCATGCACAGCATCATCATATGTATTTTTAATGAACTCAGTCACTTCTCCAACCACACCAGCACCAATGACTTGATCATTGATCGATTTAATGGGTGTGACTTCTACCGCTGTTCCGGTGAAAAAGGCTTCATCAGCATCTAAGGCATGTTCAAGTGTCACTTTTTGCTCAATCACTTTGTATCCGTAAAACTCTGCAATTTCAATGATGGTCGCTCGGGTGATGCCTGGTAAAATATGACCCAATGAAGGTGTGTATAACACTTTATCTTTAACAATGAAGAAGTTTTCGCCAGCGCCTTCGGCAATATTGCCATCATGGTCCATAAACAGTGCTTCATGATAATGGGTGCCTTTTAACTCAATGGATGACAGCATACCTCCAACATAATGGCCACAAAGCTTTGCATCAATGACTGTGGTTTCAGGGCTTATTCTTTTGTATTTACTGACTTTGATATCAACCATATCATGAGGTAAATACTTGCCCCATGGCCAATTAGCAATGATCAATTCAGTTGGATTATTTTTGGCTGATACGCCCATTTCTTTATAACCAAAATAACTTAATGGTCTGATATAACCAGATGTCAAGCCATTGGCTTTAACCAACTCAACCACAGCATCACAGATTTCCTCTAATGAGAAATTCACTTGCATGCCCAAAACCTCAGAAGAATAAACCAACCTTTCTATGTGAGCTTTTAACTGAAAAATCCCAGCTCCTTTATCCGTATTGTAAAACCTGATGCCTTCAAAAGCGCCACCACCGTAATGCAGTGTATGGGTCAGTACATGAGTAGTGGTTTCTTCCCATGGTTTTAGCACACCATTGTGCCAGATCGTTTCTGTATTTTTCATAATATCATCTGTGTAGTTATCTTGTTTACAGGCATAACAAAACTTAAGAAAAATTCATGGCTTAAATCCTACCATAAATGTTCTCAAGAGCTGTTTACAATGTATATTATACTTGTTCCTGTTTGGCCCAAGAATCTCTTAATGTCACAATTCGATTAAAAATTGGTTTTTCAGTTTCATACGTTTTATCGCGATAAAAATAGCCCATGCGTTCAAATTGATAACGTACGCCTTCAGAGCCATCAACTAAATGTGGTTCGATTTTAGCAGTGCTTAACACTTCCAATGACTGCTCATTCAAATCATCCATTCCTGAAGGGGTTTTGGTATTGTACAAACGGTCATACAAACGCAATTCAACATCATCAGCATGTTCAGCACTGACCCAATGAATCGTTCCTTTGACTTTGCGGCCGTCAGCAGAACAACCACCTTTGGTCTCTGGATCGTAGGTACAACGCAATTCAATCACTTCACCCGCCTCATTTTTAATGGCTCTTTGACAGGTCAAATAATAAGCATACCTCAATCGCACTTCACGTCCTTCTGTGAATCGGAAAAACTTACGATTGGCATTTTCTTTATAATCATCGGCCTCAATGAATAATTCTCTTCCAAAAGGCAATCGACGGGAACCAAATGATTCATCAAGCGGATGGTTTTGCGCTTCTATTAATTCAGATTGACCTTCTGGGTAATTTTCAATCACCAATTTCAGAGGCCTCAAGACACTCATCACTCTGGGCGCTGTTTCGTTCAAGTCTTGTCTGACACAGTCTTCTAACATACTCATTGGTACTACAGAAGGTTTTCTTGTTACTGTACTTTTCTTGGCATATTCTCGTATTGACTGTGGAGTATACCCTCTTCTGCGCATGCCTGATACGGTTGGCATACGGGGGTCATCCCAACCATCGACCACACCATTTTCGACCAACTCATTCAATTTTCGCTTTGAAGTGATGGTGAAGGTTTGGTTCAAACGATTGAATTCAATTTGTTGTGGATGACAATCTATGGAGATGTTATCCAAAAACCAATCATATAAGGGTTTATGATCAGCAAATTCTAAAGTACAAATGGAGTGGGTTATTCCTTCCAGTGCATCAGAAATACAGTGCGTGAAATCATACATCGGATAAATACACCATTGATCACCGGTGCGTATGTGGTGCTGTTTTTTAATGCGATAGATGATTGGATCACGCATATTCAAATTGCCTGAAGTCATATCAATTTTTGCACGCAATACCATTTGACCATCGGCAAATTCACCTGATTTCATGCGCTCTAGTAAATCCATGGATTCCGCAGTGGGGCGATCGCGAAATGGGCTGTTTTGCCCTGGTGTAGTAAAATCGCCGCGCATCTCACGAATTTTTTCAGGCGTTTGTTCATCTACATAAGCCAAATCCTTTGTGATCAATTCTTGTGCATAGGCATATAACTGATCAAAATAATCCGATGAGTACATGACTTTATCATGCCACTTAAACCCCAACCACTCAACATCGCGCTGAATCGATTGTGCGTATTCAACACTTTCTTTGGCAGGATTGGTGTCATCAAAACGTAAATTACACAACCCCTGATAATCTTGAGCTATGCCAAAATTCAAACAAATGGATTTCACATGCCCGACATGTAAAAAGCCATTGGGCTCAGGAGGGAATCTCGTGATGACGCCTTGGTGCTTTCCAGAAGTCAGGTCGCCGTCAATGATTTGTGTGATGAAATTTTCTGTTACGTTTTTGTCAGCCATATCATTTCGTATATTTAGTAAGTGATCAATAAAAGCGACATTTTACTACTGCCCAAAAATATACTCTAGTTATTATTATTTTCCTGTCACAATTAACGGTTTAAATGTTCTGACAAACCATTTATACACCAATATTCATCAACAGAGACCTCAAAATAACTATGATAACAAATAAAAAATGAAGTGAATACCTCAGGTAAATGGATGTTGCCGTATTAAATCTACCAGTTTTTTTGTTGCTTGTTTGCCACAATAGCCAGCTATTACCTGCAATTTGCACCTCAATCTGGCAAGTTGCCTCTATTTTTTCTTTTGTCATATAATTATGCTGAGGTCTCTTATAATCTATACATTAAAGCCAGTAGTGAATGATCAAAAGAGCTGATCTGTCTTAATCATCTGAGGGTGAAGCTTGATTTAAGTGTAAAAAACATCACTTACGAGATTTTAGCCTTAAATTTTAACAGCTTGTTTTTTATGAATAACTTTATTTGTTCATCAGCATTATCCAGATAAAGAGTTGAATGTCCTCCATTGCTATAATTAATTATCCAAACATCTTGCAAATCCCAAAATGATTTAATGTTATTCCACTCAAATTTTGATATGCCAAGCTCAGACTCAACTTGGATATTACTTTCATCAAATAGCCATGTTGCGCTATTGAGGCCAGATTGATTCCATTTTTTTGCACTCAGGTAAGGATTGATGAGGCCCAAATAATATACAGTAATGAAATATATCATGGCTAATGTTAATAACACCCCATGCAACATTTCTTTTTCATTTGAATAGACAATCCAAACTATCAATCCAGCTAACACAATAGGACTGATAATAATATCTTGCATATGGTTTTTAAGCCAGTAAGCCCTAGCACCTTTGATGATATTATGAGCACTATAAACAACCGTTATTTTATATTTCATAATCTATTTATCAGAATTTTTATTTAAGCCAAGATTTGGGGTTTAAAGGTTTGGCGTCTTTACGGATTTCAAAATATAAAGCCGCTCTGGACAATGTACCGCTGTTGCCGACTGTCGCAATATTTTGACGATCGTTGACCCAATCACCCACTTCAACATTGATCGATTCATTAAACCCATACAGCGACATGTATCCGTCCTGGTGATCCAATATCACCAACATACCAAAACCGCGTAACCAATCAGCAAAAGCAACTCTACCATAGGCAATGGCCTTGACTTGATCACCCATATCACCGGCGATCACAACACCATCCCAGCGGGTATTTTCAGAGCGCGTAGACCTAAATGAACGAATATACTTGCCAGCAATGGGTTTTTTCAGGCGCTTTTTTAATTGTGCAAAAGGCTTATTTGAACCCAAATCTTTGGGTAAATCACTGAGTAGCAACTGAATTTCATTCAATAATTTTTGTAAACGTTTTTGATCTTTATTGAGGCTTTTATCCTCTGCTTCATATTTCGCAATTTCCTTTTTCAATGCATTTAAAATATTCAAACGTTCGTTGCGTTGAGCCATTAAATCATGTTGTTGAGTAATCAGACTTTGTTGTTTAACCTCTGCCTGTTCTTTTAAAACAATCAATTCACTTTTAAACACTTCGAGCTCTTTGACCTGCAAAGCCACTTCTTTAATCAATAAAAAAAGTCGATTTTGTAAATATTTGACCTGATGTTTGGTTTGATCAGTTTGCTGATTTTTGGGATTCAGCAACAGCATTTTCAACGTTTTGTCATGATTGAGATAAATATGTAATTTCAACAAATCAATAATTTGCTGTTTTTGATCTGCAATTTGAACGGTGTATTGATCGATTTTTTCACTGGTAATGGTGATTTTTTTCTGTATTTCCTCTAATTCTTTTTTTACCACTTGAATGGCTCGAGCCACTTTGTTAATAGACTTATCTTGTTCTTCAAGCCTGCCGACCAATTGCTTTTCTTCTCCATAAGCTTTGTTGAGTGTATTTTTGAGAATTTTTAGTTTTTGTTTAACTTGAACAATGTTCGCTTCCAATTCTGTTTCAGACGGCTGCGATTGAGCCATCGACAAAAAAGAAGCACACACTAAAATGAGAAGTAACCGATTAATCATAAAATAGATAAAATACAGGTATTCACAACATTAGAAACAATGAAGTGATCATAAAAGCAGTTAAAAAGATTGTCATTATTTCATTCTTAAGTTCTGATACATAGCGAAAAGCAGTATAAAATTGCAATGAAATTGCATTTTCACCAATAGATTAATAGTTTTCCTTCTTGCACTATTATAGAATGCTTGCCACTTTTTAAACAATAAAAATTTGCTTAGCACTTGAAATTGGTATTTTAATCCATACTAAATGGTGCTGACAGTTTACAGGAAAAACTTTATGGCACAATTGGCTGAATTTATCGGCAATCATTTATTAATGTCTTTGGCTTTTATGACCGTACTTTTTTTGTACATCATCATCTCATTGAGTGAAAAGATGCAGGCTTTTAGCAACATCAACCCTACTCAGTTAACCCAGTTAGTCAACCATCAAAATGCAATAGTGATTGACACAAGGTCTGAAGATGAGTTCCAAAATGGTCACATTGTCAATGCCATTAACATGCCATTAAATGAGTTGATTTCTGGCTCTGCTAATACCAGTCAATTGAAAGGAAAAACCATCATTGCATACTGTAAGAGTGGCATATCATCGAAGTCTGCCTGCAAACATTTACTAAAATCGGACGTTGAAAATGTCTTCAGTCTATCTGGTGGCATAACCAGTTGGATTAACGAAAAATTACCAATCGTCAAAAAATAATAGAGCGAACAGAGATTAACAACCCTGCTCACAATTAACAAACTTAAACTAAAATGGAGTCAATAATGGCTGAAGAAAATACAATCGCTGCTAATGAGGCAGAAAATGCACCAACCATGTCTTTACAAAAAATTTATGTCAAAGACGCCTCTTTTGAAGCCCCAAATGCACCAGATGTTTTCCAAGAACAGGGCCAACCAGAAATCAAAATGAATCTTAATCAAAAAGTTAAGAAAATAGTTGATGATGTCTATGAAGTGGTTTTAACCATTACTGTTACATGTAAGCTGAACGAAAAAACTGCTTATTTGGCAGAAGTTCATCAAGCTGGTATCTTTGGTTTGAAAAATTTTGAAGAAGCCATTTTACACCAAACACTAGGATCTTATTGTCCAGGTGTATTGTTCCCTTATGCACGTCAAAGTGTTTCTGACTTAGTTATGAATGGCGGTTTCCAACCATTATTGTTACAGCCAGTTAACTTTGATCAGTTGTATGCACAACAAATGCAACAGGCACAACAACAAGCTCAAACTGCTACCAAGCAATAAAGCTGATGAAATTTACGGTAATTGGTGCAGGTTCATGGGGCACGGCTCTTGCTATGCAAATGGCACGAAACGGCACCACTTACCTGTGGGGAAGGAACCCCAATCACATACAAGACATGCAAAAGTCTCGCAGCAATGAAGCGTATCTACCTGGTATAAAGTTACCAGAAGATTTGATTCTTGAGTCAGATTTGGAAAAAGCCATACAAGCCTCCGAGGCCATATTGGTTGTCTCTCCTTCTCATGCATTTGCTGAAATACTCAAACGCATAAAGCCCTTCATTGGTGACCGACCACTGGCATGGGCCTCAAAAGGCTTCGAACCGGGTTCGGGGCGTTTTCTGCATGAAGTGGCAGAAGAAATCATGGGTCTGGATAAATCCATTGCTCTACTGACAGGGCCATCTTTTGCACAAGATGTTGCTGAAGGTAAACCGACATTGGTAACAGTGGCCTCATCTGATGAAAAATTTGCACATGATGTTGCGCATGCCTTTCATAACCCTCAATTCAGGGTTTACATATCAGATGATATAGTTGGTGCTGAACTTGGTGGTGCTGTTAAAAACGTTCTGGCATTGGCCACAGGCATCAGCGATGGCATGCAACTGGGAGACAATACCCGTGCTGCCATATTGACACGTGGCATGGCAGAATTAATGCGTTTATGCACAGCCATGGATTGTAAAACTGAAACCCTCATGGGTTTATCAGGATTGGGTGACTTAGTACTGACCTGTACTGGCGATTTGTCAAGAAATCGAAGAATGGGCTTAGCATTGGGCAGAGGCCAATCCATTGAAGAGGCACAAAAAGCCATTGGACAAGTGGTTGAAGGCATAGGCACCGCTGAGGAAGTGATGCGATTGGCAAAAAAATACAAAGTTGATATGCCAATTTCTGAGCACGTATGGAAAGTTGTCAACGGCGAATTAACTCCAGCAGATGCTTTGCGTCAATTAATGTCACGCAGCCCACGACAAGAATTCGAATAAATCGGTTCATTTGTGGTTCATGTTTAAATCATATAATCATTATTAGTGATCTTTGCATAACTGGCCTGAATATTTCATCAAAACGGTTAAAAGTTGTCTTTTGACCGGATTTCAGGCAATAATTCTACGAATTTAACCGCTTTTTAGGCGTCACTTTCGTTATGAGAAGATCTCTATAAATAAAATATTTAATAATGGAGGCCACATGAAAACACAATCTATAATCACATTGCTCTGCACTGCCCTATTGTCTGGCTGTCTTAACTCCCCTCAAATCATGCAGGGTGAATATGCGGATATATCACCAAAACAATCAATAAGTTCAATAACGAATGAATCAATCAGATGGTCTGGGGTCATTCTGCAAACACTCAATAATAATGAGCATACATGTTTTGAAATCATAGAAACTAAAACGTCGAAAACTGGCAGGCCTATGAAAAACATCTCGAAACAAAATGAACGTTTTTTGGCATGCAAAGAAGGTACTTTAGATCCCTTTGATTACAACAAGCGTTTGGTTACCATCACAGGTAATGTCGTCGCTTTCACCGATAAGAACTTGGGTCAACAAGAATATTCCTACCCCATCGTTGATACGGATTTACTGCATGTGTGGCATGATAAACGTGATTTTACCAATCACAAACAAATCCGATTGAGAAAGAATGAATTTTTAGTTGATGAGAGTCGAGTCAAAACATACCGTTGTCAATATACATTCATGCCTGGGCTGTGCATTTGATCAATCAAAAAATCACAATAAAATAAATCTGACAGAGTTCATAACAGTGCTCTGTCAAGATAGTTTAAACCTCAAGACTAAAAATGAAGTCATTCAGCGAAGATTCATGTAGGTAATTTATGATAAAATGTCCTATAAATTTTCACACTCAAGAGGTTTTCATGAAAATCAATTTACTGCTCATCACCACTGCAGTGATCACTTTGTCTTCTTGCAACAGTATTCCAAAAGCCTTACAAGGCGAATTTGCCACTTTAACGCCTGGGCAATCAAAGGCAGATCACATCATGAACCAAACAGTCAAATGGTCTGGGCTCATCATCAAGACCAATAATTATCAAGATAAAACCTGTTTTGAAGTGGTAGAAACCGAAACCGCTAAAACCGCCAGACCGAAAAAAACCATTGCCAAAGACAGCAGCCGTTTTTTGGCCTGCAAGGATGGTTTTATGGAACCTCACGCATTTGACAAGCGCTTGGTCACCATTACCGGAAACATTGTTGCCTATACAGAACAAGATGTTGGCGAGTTCAATTATGAATATCCAGTGGTTGATACGGATGTTGTCTACATCTGGAGAGATCGACCACCCATCACAAATCCACGTTTTAATTACAGTCCGTTCTTGTTTGGTGCATTTTCTTGTCGGTACAGCATCAGAGCTGGTTATTGTTTTTGAATAAAAGACGCCATCTCTGGCATTAATTGATAATTCTCGCTGTCCCACACATCATTATGATCAGCATTATTGATCGATGTGAAGTGTTTTGTGCCATTAAAAGCATCATATAATTTTTTGCCATGCCAGGGCTTAATGAGCATATCAGTGCTACCATGAGCGATCATTAACGGAACTTTCACTTCATTAATGGTCGCCAGATTGTTGAATCGGTCAAATGGAAACAACTGAATACCAGTCATCACTCGAAATGTCGATACAAATGGGCTGATTAACACCAATGCTTTGGCGTCATTGTGAGTCGCTAGCTCTGTTGCCACGCCAGTTCCAATCGAACGACCAACAATAATGATATTGTGTGCCTCATATCCCAGCTCTATGGCTTTTTGGTACAATAATTGTGCATCATTATTTACGCCTTGTTCAGTTGCAGAACCATGTGATAAACCATACCCCCGATAATCCATCGCCAATACCGAAAACCCTGAGCCATTAAATTGTCTTGCGACATCATCAAGGTGACCCAAATCTTCATAATTACCATGAAAATATAACACCAAAGCCTTAGCATTTTCGACTGGCCATAATCGAGTAGCGATGTCGAGGCCATCAGAGGTTTGTATAAAATCAAGACCTCTTAAGTGACGGTCATAGCTTGTTTGATGGTAAGGAAAAATCAATTGCTCAGCATATAAATAAACAAATACACTGATACTGACATAAATGAGCACCATTGAACCAATTAGTCTCTTTAAACTAAAGGTGCCAAAAATTATTCTTTTTATGCTCATCATAGAATTAAGACAAATTCACAACAGATTTGTTCACCTTATTATTAACCATCATGATTAGAAGCTCAGACTATTTCTTAAAAGCGACTTGTTAGACAGTTAACTAAATGAGTATCTGTTCACATAAAACATAATGGGGTTATTGTCCAAATACTCAAAAATGGATAATTATGATATAGTCAAGTTCATATGTATGAAATTAAGGATAAAAACAACATAGGAAATATTATAGTTTGACTCGTTAACTTCTAATATTAAGGTAAAAAAACAATGAAACCTCAGCATTATGGGTATAAAAAAGACTTTAAACCTCAACTCAATTGGCCCCTTTGTCGAAACTTTTTCTTTGCTGCCGTCATCTTTTATTGTTCAATTTACATTACTGCAGCAGCAGACATGTGGGCATTTGAGGAGAATTTCACATCCAATCCACAAGCACCATCTCAAAGTGATTTGCCAAGAAATTTTGAATATGTGGTCACACACCGAACACACCCACAAGAGCATTTCACTAAACAGTTTGATCCATTTTTAGCTGATCATGACATTGATTGTATTGGACCCAATCCCGAAATAAATCCATTACCACAACACACAATTGAGACCTCACAAGATTCAAACAGTGAACGAATCGACCACAGTTTCTTTATCTGTCGCAATCATATGATGTCTTCTATGGGAGAGGTTGCTGCTTACTCAAACACCCTATTTTGGCCAAGGCAAGAATTTGATTTCAGTGATGGAGGCACACTCGAATTTGACGTAAACATCAATGAAGGACACACACAAAGACATTGGTGGGAAGTTTTAATCTCGCCTCGATCACACATGAAATTTGCTTCTGCTCCCAGACAATCTGCAGTTGATGAGGCCTATCCTCGTGATAGAATTGTATTGGATTTCCGTGATTTAGTAAGGCATATTCGTGTCGGAAAAGATCAATTAGCGCCAAATGGTTGGTTGGTCGAAGATCGACAGTTCGCAGAGTTTGATTTTGCCTATTGGCGCACACTTCAACCTGATGACCCGGCTCTCGATGACAGAAGAATGCGTCGCACAATGCGCATAACATTGACCAATGACACCATAATCTGGGGTATAGAGAAAGAAGATGGTGAATTTGATGAATTTACTGTGGCAGTACCCGGTGGTTTACCATTTGAACGAGGTATTGTCCAATTTAAGACGCATGCATACACACCAGCAGGCAGCGGCGATAATTTTAGTACCTATACATTTCATTGGGATAATATTCGATTCACTGGTTCTGTGTTAGCACCCTATAAAGCACACCATGCTCAAGAACCCATTTATTTACAACGCAATGGTTCCAGGCCCATTGGTGACAGCCAAACAACGACAATAAATATTGATGGAGATATTCGAAACCCAGTGCTACTTGGTCAAATCCATGGAGCGTTGAAAGGCCAACCACTGGTTAGTATTAATGGTGGTCAATACATGAGTGTTGATATTGATGATTACTCTGTAGAAGATTGTGTCTCTGGTCAGTGGCGCGATTGGATTAGTTTTCGACTTCCACTTGATTCCAATATACTGCATCAAGGAGAAAACACACTTGATTGGAAAGTAGGACAACGGCCAAATTGCGCAATAAACAATGATTGGTGGGATGGATTTTCAGCTAAATTTATTCATATACAGACGGATGGTCAGGTTCCCAATGACCTGATTTTCGAAAACAGCTTCGAATAATTTGCTAATCAGCATTCTGGTAATCGTGCTGGACACGGTGATTAATTGAAAAGATCACATTTAATCACATTTCACAGTGATTAATATTGACCATCTTCAGTCAATTCAATCAGGCATTTTAGGGCTTTATCTGCATCGTGTACTGAAACAAAAATATGATCATGATAATAAGCCGCCATAACATTGGCACTGATATTATTTTCTGTCAGCTTTGTCGCCACAGCTGCAGTTAGGCCAACTGCATCAAGGCTTGAATGCACTGTTAAGGTAATGCATTTATACACACCATTGTAGTTTATGTCATATTCATCGGCTTGATTTTTATTTAAAATAACGGTCAAACCTTCTTTTTCTTGATAAGTTGCCAGAGGCTGGAGTTGATTTAACTTGATCAATTCTGTATCCACTAAACAACAATAAACATATTTATCGTCTGATAGTACTGGTGACATCGATTTAATTAATGTGGACAGTTTTTTTTCTCCAAACATTTTTATCCTCTATTTAAGATGAGAGTTTCAAACCAATGATTCCTATGAAAATAATAGCCAAATAGAATAACTGCTGCTTTGAAAGCATGTGTGAAAAGAAAAAATGATCAATCAATGCAATTGAAATGACACCAATAGCAATCCATATCAAATAAGCTTGTGTGGTTGGGATTTTTTTGATGGCAATGGTGAATAATATCAAGCTGATGGTCATTGATAATACCCCCAATAGTATATATGGGAGTTTGGTAAAAGATTCAGATTTTTGGATACAAATAACCCAACCTGCTTCAAATATTCCTGCGATAAATAAAATAAACCAATACATAACAAGTCACCTCTGTGGGGCCGTCCCCTATTGAATATAAGCCATGAGGTCGTCCTCACTTGATTTGTATGAAATCCAATCCCTGACTGCTACATAGGCTGAAATATTCGCACATCTACCTCATAATAAAACATTGTTTGAGAGTATACAACCAGACAATGAAACTTAATTTTTTGTCATTTACGTGCTAACCCGAATATTTCATCAAATCGGTAAAAAAATCGATTTTATCTATGAAAAACATTGAGTTAGACGATTTTATTAAAAAGACACTTTGTACCTGAATGGTTTTATGAAAAAAATGGCTGCATATATTGCTTAAATTCACACATGAATTTAATGATCATGTTAATCACTTCAAAGCCATGAGGCTTTTAAACTATTAATAAGGGCTTTGAGGCGATATTTATCCAATCTACTTTGCCATTTTTACCCTAAAATCCATTCTATGATGAA
>CAYGTC010000062.1:0-25602 GCA_964352735.1 uncultured Alcanivoracaceae bacterium
CAAACTATTTTTAACTTAGCTACTTTCTTCTATAGATGCCTGTCTAATGTATTTTGTATAATGGATACAGGTATAAATGCCACAACAAATACCAACGGCGCATCAGACATTAATATTGCCAGCAGCGGTAATGTCACAGGTCAGAGAATGGGTATTTCCGCTGAAAATTTCAGCACAGTCAATAATTCCGTCAGTGTGACAACCACCGGTGGGCAAATAACAGCGACAGATTATAATGGCATCAACGCGAATAATGCCAGAGCAGAATCAAACAATGTGATTATCAACACTACTGATGGCATGATATCAGGTTATAGAAGAGGATTAAATGCCATCAATAATGGCTATGGCACCATCACCTTAACCACATCTGGGGGCAGCATTACAGGAGCCACAGAGACTGGGATTTATGCGCGAAATTATGATGCTGGTGGCGACATCAACATCACCACCAATGGCAGCACCATCAACGGTCTTCTCAATGGTATCCGTGCCAGAAATGACAGTACTGTTGGCGCCTCAGTGAACATTACTTCATCCAGTGACATCACTTCTGATCTGGGCAGTGCCATCAGCGCCAGCAATAGTTCTGAGGGGTCACAAAACATCACGGTGATGGCAACAGGTGGTAACATTGAAGGGTCAGATAGGGGTATTTCGGTTAACAATTCTGGCACTGGTACTACAATTGTCGATGCATCTGCCTATATAACCAGTACTGCAGACTTTGGCAGTGCTGTTGATGTGAGGGCCCAAAGCAGCAGTGCCGATATCATGATTACCAGTAATGGTACATTGGTGGGCGGAGGTAGTGGCATCAGCGTAGAGAATAACAGTGACGCCAATAACTCCATCACCATAAACACCACAGGCAACATCACGGGCAGTACGCAACCAGGCATTCAGGCAGAGAACAATAATGTCTCGTCGCTGAATCTTTCCATCGATACAGGCCTAGGCACCATTAACGGAGCAACATCCGCCATTGTCGCCAACAACTATGGTACAGGCACCACCAATGTCACAACAGGTGGACAAGTCACTGGTGGACAAACAGGCATATCGGTGAGAAATAATGCCAATGCAGGAGACATCAACGTCAGTACAACCGGTGGCAACGTCACAGGAGACAGCACCAGAGGTATTGACATCAGTAACTATAGTGAACAATCTGGAAGCATTAACCTCAACATCTCAGGCGATGTAACCAGCACACAGGGTTCCGCGATATTTGCCAGAAGCGTATCATCCAGCTCGTATGGCATAACCGTTAATATAGGAGCTGGAGATATCATTGGTGAACGCACTGGTGTTTCAGCGGGCCATGAAGGATCTGGGCCTGTTACCATTATCAATAATGGCAACATCACTGGTAACAACATTGTTGGCCTGAACGCAACCAGTGCTGGGCCCGCTATCGAAATCACCAATACAGGCAATGTTACAGGTGGCAGCTTTGGAATTTCAGCTTTTAGCACCAATAATGGCGACATCACCATCAATACCAGTGGTACTGTTAGCGCCACTGCTTTTGCCATTAACACTTACTCATCCAACCCTTCTGATGCTGATGTGGTCATTGACATCAATCCTGGGTCAATCATTAATGGCATCATCAGAAATGAAGCGATGGATGCCACGGTCACCATCGCGGATAACACCACCATCAATGGTAACATCAGTTTGGGATTTGGTAATGATGCCCTCAACATCAACGGTGGAGATTTATCTGCAGTCACCAACATTGATGGTGGTGGCGATTTGGCTGGTGGCACGAGTTTCATCGATGCTGTCACCTTCAATGACACCACTCAAACCTTAAGGCCCAACAATTTCGCTGGCTGGGAAACCATGGCCATAAACAATGGGTCAGTGATCACATTTAGCAGTCCCATTCCGCCAAGCGTCCTGATGGTTGACAACTTATTGATTGACAACAGCAGTACGTTGTCATTGACAGACGGCACCATAAACGATCCATTGTCTATTACCGCGCAAGTACAATTCAATGGCACCATCGCTTTGGATGTTCTGTTGCAAAATAATGCAGCACCCTCTGGAGGCATTGTCACGCAAGCCGATCACATATTCATCTCGGGTGATACCTCAGGCAACGCTGATATTGTATTGAACGATTTGGGTAGTTTGGCCGGCCTGACATCATCTCAAGGAGTCTTGCTGATTGAGAACCAAGGCGTCGCCAAAGCCAATTTCACATTGTCCACACCATTTAGTGTGGGCGATTTTGATTACAAATTAATCCAGGACAATAACAACTGGTTTTTGAGAAGCCCTGAAGTTGATGTCAGTATTGATGTAAATCTGCTTTCACAAGAACCTTTTGAGGTAGGTGATAAAGTCATTTATCAAATAGAAGTCAGTAATAACGGACCCGATAATGCAAAAAATATTATCGTTGATGGCATATCAAGTAATCTGGATTTTGTTTCATTGAGTTCGAGTGGCTGCTCGCCAGCACAATTGCCGTGTACCATTGAGACATTGGCCAGTGGAGAATCTCAAAACTTGACTTATCGTGCCACCATTAACAGCGCAGGCTTTTTTAGACTCAATTCTTCGGTACAAGTCACCACAGAAATTGACCTCAATCCTGTTGACAATACTGACAATATAGGGAATGGTGGCAGTACAGAACCCTTGTTGATTCCAACACTGAATACTTGGGCTCAGTTAATTTTGGCAATGTTCATGTCATTAACGGCGGCATTTTCCTTTTCAAGAAATAAAGAGAAAAATTAATCCATAACAAACTCATACATGAATTCTCATGACAATTTATATCATATATTTAGTATTTTTTTGTACAAAAAAATACTAACAAAGGTTTTGGGTAACTATTTGATCTAAATATAAAATAACACACCAAAAAAATTTTATTTAAGGTAATATATAAATTCAAATCGAAATCAGTATTGATGCTCCATTTTTTATAGTCAATGGATAACTGTGTGCTTTTCTTGATAATTTATCAACCTCCACATAGGATCTATTGAGAATATGAGCTCGTCTGTCTTACGCAAAAACAATAAAAAGCCCTTACCAAAAAAACTCGCTTTAAATGTTGCACTGGCCACCGCATTATTTGCTGGTTATGGCAGTCGCAATAAAGCTTATGCTGGTTCATGCACTGGTGCTTCTGGTGTTTATACTTGTTCAGGTGCTGCTGACAATGTCACTGATACCAGTCAAAATTTCACTTGTGATTCAACTGTAGGACAATTAACCGTCACAACCAATACGGGATTTGGCCTTGATTCTAATGATTCTTCACCTGCTGCTTTATACCTCAATACTTTCCCAAGTGATTGTAGCGTTACTCTGACAGATTTGTATAATTCTAATATTACTGCAACAAATGCATCAGGCATATCGGGTAATAATTCTAGTGCTACTGGAAAAGACACAACCGTTACCACCACTGGCAACATAACAAGTCTTATCAGAGATGGAATAACGTTTCGCAATGGAGGAGCCTCCGGTGATTTAGTCATCAATACCAACGACGGCAACATCTCGGGACTTCAAACAGGTATTTACGCAAGAAACAGAAGCACAGCAGGCAGTTCATTATCCATCACCAGCAATGGCACAATCAGTGGACAACAGGGAATTTCTGCGAATGTTGGCTCACAAGCACAAGACTTGATCATCAATACGGGCATCAATAGCACCATTAATAACACAGGTACTGGCGTGTCCTTTAGAAACGACAGCACCATTGGAGGAAATTCCACAGTCACCATCAATGGTACAATAACAAGTGATGTCATCGGCATTAGGACAAGTAACGATGCTAACAGTGATACACTGTTGACTACAGGTCAGGGTACAATCACTGGATCCAGTACAGGCATATTAAGCAATAACTCAGCTGCTTCAACGGGTTCACTCTCCATTGTTACAGGTACAGGGGCTGTTACAGGTGGTAATTTAGGAATCAGAGTCAACAACAGTGGTTCTGGGTCAACCACAATAAATGCCACTGGTAGTGTCACTGGAACAAGCTCAACTGGTATATATATCAATAATGATACTGGCAATGGATCAGATATCAATATAACAACTGGTACTGCTCCAATCTCGGGAGCCTTTTATGGTATCAGAACTTTAAACCGTAGCCAAGCTAATGCTTCTACCCGTATCACCACAAATGGAGATATCAATGGCCCACAAAGGCATGGTATCTATGCCAGACACTACTCCAATGAATCAAAAGACATCAATATCAGCACCAGTACGGGCATAGTCAGCGGCGGTTATTATGGCATTAAAACCTATAACAAGGGGTATGGAGAAATCAGTCTCAATACTGCGGATGGCAGCATCATTGGCACATCAAAAGATGCCATTTATGCTGACAATAAAGACATCGGAGCCAATATATCTCTTACCTCTACGAACACAACAATAACAGGGGCAAGAAATGGCATCAATGCCCTTAACAATTCACAAGCCAATGCCTCCATCACCCTATCAGCCAGCGGAGACGTCACAGGCACTCAAGGCCATGGTATTTACGCCAAAAACGCACAAAAAAATTCAAGAGACATCAGTATCGCAACAGGCCCAGGTACGGTACACGGCTATGAAAGTGGCATCAGAATAAGCAATAGAGGTACTGGCACTACTTCCATAAATTCCACAGGCGACATTATTGCTGACTTTAATATCGCTGTTTCATCTGGAGCTTATGGCAATACATCTGATACCAATATCAATACCGGTAATGGTACCATCACAGGCGCAATAACTGGCATTGCAGCCAGAAACTTTAGTAACGCTAATAGCTCAATAACCATTGAAACAGCCGGCCAAATCAACGGCAATCAAGGTTACGGCATTTGGGCATCAAACAATACACTTACATCAAAAGACATTACGGTTACTTCCACTGGTGGTTCAATAACAGGAGAAAGCCACGCCATAAGAGCCCTCAATAATGGCTATGGGGTGATCAATATCAGCTCTACTGACACAATGATCAACAGCAATACCAATATAGGCGTCTCTGCAAGCCTTTCGAATCTGGGATCTGACATTAATATCACCACTGACAACTCCACCATATCAGCCTACTTTCAAGGCATACAAACCATCCACAGTGGGTTGGGCAATACCAACATTAATGCCACCAACAGTAACATCAGCAGTTTAAACAGCGATGGCATTTTTGCACAAAGCTATGCAGACATCAATGTCACAACGTTAAACTCAACAATCTCAGGAGCCAGTACGGGCATCACCACTAACAATCGCGGGACTGGCACCACTTCGATCATTACCACTGGTGATGTGAGTGGAATCAGTGCCCAAAACTATACCAATAGCTCAGATATCTACATCAATGCAGGAGCTGGTAATATAAATGGCAACAGAGATGGCATTAATATCAGGAACACAAGCGAAGCCTCATCTTCTATCAATGTGATCACTTCAGGTAACATTACAGGTGCATTAAGAGCTGGCATACGAGCTACTAATCTGCTATATAACACAGGCGGTATCAACATCATTTCTGGTGCTGGCGCGATTCATGGTAGCACCCAAGGCATAGGTGTCAGCAATAATGGTAAAGGCCTAACTTCAATCAGCACCACTGGTGATGTCAGTACCGATGGCGCTAATGCCATAGAAGTCATCACCAGATACTACAGTTCCGATACCAACGTTACTACAGGAGCAGGTAGTATTAACGGCGGAGATTATGGCATACTTGTTGACAATAACAGCAATGCAGGCAGTTCAATCACTGTTGAAACCTCTGGGCCAGTTACAGGCAGTCAACGTGCCGGAATTAAAGCTTTTAATAACACCACAACAACACAAGACATAACCGTTAATACCGGCAACGAAACCATAACAGGCAATGATTTTTCCATCAGAACACTCAATAATGGATCTGGTATAACAGCCATCAACACTACAGGCCTCCTCAATGGTGGTATTTTATCTAGCAATGGACCCAATGCTTCACACATCAATATCGACACTGGATCAAGTAATATTGTATCAGGGCAATATGACGGCATTAAAGCGGAAAACAGGAGTGAATCTGCCGCATCTATCTCCATCACAACAACTGGCACAGTCAGTAGCACTCAAGGCGCAGGCATCATTGCCAACAATACTTTAGTTGCAACAAATCAAATCGTTATTAATACTGGCAATGGTGCCATTACAGCAGCCACCAATGGTATCCAAACACGAAACAGGGGTGCAGGAACATCCAGCATTAATGCCAATGGCCCTATCACAAGTACAAATTCAGGTATCTTGGCACAAAACTACGGTTCAGATATTGAAATAAACAGCAATGCCAATGTTGATGGAGGACAAATAGGCATCATGGCATCCAGTACTGGCGATGGAAACATCACCATCACCACAGCAGAAAGGGTATCAGGCACGAACTCGGCCATCACAACATCTACTGACACTGGCTCTTCAACAACCATCAATATCAATGCCAATTCAATGATTGAAGGAAATATTTTCAATAATGATGGCAATTCCAACATCACCATTGATGCCAATGCTGAAATTATGGGCTTGATTAGTTTGTCTCAAGGCAGTGATCGATTAACCATCAATGGCAATGGTTTTTCTGATACCTCAAGATTTTTTGGTGGTGATGATTCATCATCAAATGATGGTTTCGTTGATGTTTTAGCGTTTAATAACACCATCAAAAACATTGACCCTGTAGCTCAAATCATGAATTGGGAACAAATCATCCTCAATGATGCATCAACCATCACCATGATAGGTATAAACACAGTTCCCACTGAGTCTTTCACTTTATCTGCTGATAGCACCCTTACTTTGAACAATGGCTCTGTTGGTGACAGTTTAACCATTTTAGGAGAGTTCATCAGCAGCGGTACTCTTGGAATCGACGCCTCTTTAGACCCCCAACTGCTTGATACAGACCGCTTCATTATATCAGGTACCACTGCCAGCAATAGTCTGATTGATGTCACCAATATTGCGACTGAATCCGGTCTCATCAATCCTGAGCTATTAAAGGTGATTGACGCCACCGACAATCCAAATGCACAATTCAATTTGGCCTCACCTGTTGTTGCTAACGCTTTTGAATACAAATTAGTTGAAACAAATAACTCGTGGTATTTGCAAAGTCTTGAAGTCGATATTACCATTGATGTTAATTTGACCACCCAACCTCCCTACGCGATGGGAAGTGAAGTCGTTTATCAAATTAATGTCAGCAACGAGGGACCTGATACTGCCAAAAATATCACTATACAAGGCACTCCCAGCAATCTGGATTTTATGTCATTGAGTTCAAACACTTGTTCACCCAACCAACTGCCTTGCACAATCAGTACTTTAGCCAGTGGCGAATCTCAAACCCTTACCTATCGTGCCAACATAGATAGTTTTGGCACATTTAGACTCAATGCTTCTGCTCAAGTGACCACTGAAATTGATTTAAATCCTATGGATAATATTGATGATACTGATAATGGTGCTGTCACAGCCCCACAAATTATCCCATCGCTTAATATCTGGTCAAAAATATTTTTGGTATCACTGATGTCATTTGCTGGTGCTTGGTTTATGTCCAGAACCACGCTGCGAAAAAGAAAAACGCCATAACAATAAGCGGCATTTAAAAGAATTGATTAATAGAGACCTTTGCTTGATTCTGAGTGATGGAGAAAACAATCAAACCAAGGTCTCTATAATTGACACATATGCATTGTTTAAATTATAAGGGTCTCAATTGTGGCTTAACTTGATCAAAGAAGGGTTGGTAATCATTTTCACAATCCTCTCTGGTGATGTTGATGAATCCACAGTTTTTAAAACTCAAACGCAAATAATCAATGAACGCAGTGTTGTGGTATTCAAACAGAACCAAAGAATCCACCGATGGCTTTTCTGTCAATGCAATAGCATAAGGCTGACCACCACTGATATTGTCTTTATGCAAATCATCAGCTGAAATGTCCAGATAGGCCGATTGCTTTGGGTTGTCCAACACCAATGCATGCATGTCTTGTTGCCAATTATGATCAATGTATTCAACCAAAGCATCTAAACTCAGTATTTGCAAAGGATCAGCCAACGCCCACATCAAATCAGCGTTATTTTCATAATCCCAAACAAAATTAACACCGCCAACGGTGCGATAAAAATACTGCAACGATAAAGGCACAAAACCAAGCCCTTCAGTAGCCCTATCCAATCTTTGTAACAGTTGTTCCGTGTTTTTCAGCGGTGGATGCAAAGGTTTAAGAAAATGCTCGCTGTCATTGGCATTAAAGACATAACCAATGGCAAGCAATTCTTGATAGATGATTTTCAGATTATAGGCCACTCGCTGAAAGGTTTCATTGAGGACCTTTTCAACGTCATGACGATGAGCAAAACTCAGTGCATGCTCAGTCAATTTATCGATGTCATCGTAAACAGCGGTGGTTTCACCCGCCATATATCGATCATAAAAATTCATTTTCCCCATGGTTAAACCTCATCATAAGAGCTGCAAGTGCCTCATGTATTTACATTTTGATCAATTCAACCCTTCTGTTTTTTGCGCGACCCTCAACCGTGTCGTTATCGCCCACTGGCTGTGCCTCACCATACCCAATAGACTCAAGTTGTTTGGCATCTACCCCATAATCATTGACAAGTATGGCCAATACGGCTTTGGCCCTTTTTTCAGATAACTTTTGATTATAGTCATCGTCACCTTGAGAGTCCGTATGGCCATCTATGCGCAATTTCATTGCTTTATCGACATTCACTACTTTGGCAATCTCTGCAATCAAAGCATAAGATTCCGATTTAACAGTGCTTTTATTCACATCAAAATATATGCCATACAAGGTCATTTTACCATCTTGATCCAAGGCTTTTTTGATGGCTTGATCATCCAGAGATGAGGTCACCGTGTAGGACACAGGCTTGATCAATTCTGGGCCAGTTTCTGCATAAAACAAACGCATTTCATAATTGCCTTTGACCGCAGGTGTCCGCATCTTAAAGGTACCGCCAAGCAAATCAGGCCGCAGGTACCGATAAGTGTAATATTGATTGTAGCCCTGCTCTGGATTGTCTTTATTGAAAAAGCCCATCCAGGCCGAATCAGACAAGTCCTTGTGGCCAGTATATGTGATGACCATCTCTTCTGAGGGCCCATAAGCGTCTTTATCAGTGCTCATAGCAATGCCTGGCAAATCGGGTTCTCCAACCCTTAAAGACAAGGTGGTGATCAACACACCAGGATCAGCTGAATAAAAACGCAAGTCATAATCACCACTTTCGTTGGGTGCTGTCAATGTGTATTCACCGTTTTTGGCAGAGTAAACATAAGACAAATAACTGGAAGGGCCTTTGTCTTTGTCTTCTGATTTAAAAATGCCCAACCAGGACTTATTGTCCATGGCATAATCAGCAGTCAATTTGACGGTGAATTTGTGCGCGGGTTTGATGTCTTGATCGACGATGGTGATGTTGTACTCATCGGGTGTGATGTCATTAACCGAAAATGGCACATATCCCAACAGAGTTCCCGGATCGTCATCATACAACCGTAAATGGTATTTACCGGTTTTGTTTGGGGCTTTCATCTTTTTCAGCCCTGTTTTATAAAGATAAACATAGGCGTTATAATCAGATGTCTGGCTTTGATCGGCCTTTTCATCATAGGTCCCCAACCAGGCTTTTTCCTTCATGTCTGTTGCATTGGCTACACGCATTTCAAATATTTGACCCGGCTTGATGTTTTCTGTGACGATGCTGATCTGATCAGTTAGGGCATTGACTGCTGAGTTTGGTTCTGGTGCTTGTGCGCTGGCCATAACTGCATGGAGCAGCAATACAAACATTAATTGTGCTGTTTTCATGATTGTGGTTCTCTTGATTTTACTCGGTTTTTTGATCTTTGTTTTCATGATTGAATATACGCTTTTTTTTGACATGGAGTGCCACACTTTGATGCTTTTTATCCAATAATTTTTTCAATAAAGCACAGAGATTGTATCATGTTCGGCATTCATCAATACCAAACAATTTTTTCAGCATGGTTATTTTATTTGTCCAGATCGATCAACTTATACTCAGATATGATCAGACTGTGCGTTTACAGTCTGTTAAATATTGGATGTGCTGTTTGGCCTGTTTTAATGGGTACTGTCCGATGAGCTGATCATTTTTATAAATACAGGCATCGCCTTTACTTGGCCTTTTCATCAAAACCAAAAATGGCACTTGTTGAGCCTGACAGGCTTTGTGCCAAATGTGCCATAAGTTAGCACGGTCTTTTTCTGTAATTTCGAGGTAGCCTTTTTTTAATGCCCGTTGATAATGTTCACGCTCAAAGGGCTGTAAATGATGACCTACTGCACGAGAACCCACTCTAATACCAGAAGATTTTCCACGGCTGAGTCTTTCAACATGATCTAACTTAATTTTCTTCATTGAATTTTTTTGTATATGTGAACAGTCATATTTTAACGATAAAAACGTCAAAAAATAATGAAGGCTTTGTGGTTTTTTGATTTTTATTCACACGATATTATTCTTCTGCTTAGACGTTTTTTTGACGCCGACACTGAGAGAATTCGCTATCAATATCAAATGCAATAATAATGCCCTACCAAAATACCCGAATGCCGGAAAAAACGGCCCCATTACACAGAACAAACGATGGCTTTTGAACAACTGGACTGGTTAAACCATGATGGTGGACAGCTTTCAAGCGGTTTTCCTGAAAAAATGGTGCTGTTAGATTGTGAAACCACGGGTGGTAAGGCCAATTATCACCGCATTACAGAAATTGGTTTATTGGTGATTGAGCAAGGCAAAATCATAAAAAAGTGGCAAACGCTCATCAACCCTGAATTTATGATTCCTGGCGGCATCACTCAATTGACGGGCATCACCAATGAAATGGTGAAAACCGCGCCATTTTTTGCCGATGTCGCACAAGAATTATTGGAAATACTCACCGATAGAATACTGGTGGCCCATCACGCTCGATTTGATTATGGCTTTTTGAAGCGAGAATTTGATCGAGCGGGCATCAATTATCAGAGCAAACCTCTGTGCTCTGTAAAATTTAGCCGTGTCATGTACCCACAATTTAAAAGGCATGGTTTGGACCACATCATCAAACGATTTAAACTCACCATAGAAAAAAGACACCGCGCTATGGATGATGCTTTAATGATTTATCAGTTCTTTTTGAAGTCCAGCCACATTCACCAAGACCATGATATCGAAGCAATTTGCCAACAATTACTTAAGGAACACACTTTACCTAGCAAAATTCGTCGCAGTAATATTGATAAACTGCCTTCATCAGCTGGTGTGTATTATTTTTATGACGATAAACACACGCTTTTATACGTGGGCAAAAGTATCAACATCAAACAAAGGGTATTGAATCATTTTTCTCAAGACCACAAAAACCACAAAGATTTGAAAATGAGTCGATCCATTGCGCACATTGATTTCGATTGTACTGTTTCTGATTTTGGCGCACAAATTCATGAGAGTAGCCAGATCAAGGCACTCAAACCTTTATATAACTCAAGATTGCGCCGTGCCAGAAAACTGTTCAGATTATCCATTGAGATGCATCAGCGAGGTTTTTTATACCCGGTAATCACAGCCATAAAAGTTGATGAAAAACACAGCATGGCCGAGGAAAATTTCGGCTTGTTCCGCAATCCAAAACAAGCCAAGAATAAGCTGTCACAATTGGCCGACCATTATTTCTTGTGTTATCAGATATTGGGCCTCGAAAAAGGCCCCATCAATGGTGAAGCTCATTGTTTTCGCTACCAATTGAAACGGTGTTTGGGGGTGTGTTGTTCTCAAGAATCATTCGAAGACCACAATCAACGTTTGACCATGGCTTTATCAGGACACCAACAAAAAGTGTGGCCTTATTCTGGAGCCATATTAATGGAAGAACGAACAGAGAAAGGCGATCAGCAGCAATTTCACTTGGTTGATCAATGGATTTATCACGGCCATGTTGATTCTCAAGAAACCTTGTTTGATCTGGGTTATGCCTTAAAAAATAACAACCACAGCAAAGAAACCCTGACATCCAAGAAACATCACCCTCCCATGGAATATGAAGGTTTTGATTTAGACATCTATTTTATTTTGGTTCGATTTCTATTGAATACTGAAAAAATGCACATCAATGGCATTCACATCCACCAGTTACAAAAGATTGACAATCAACATGTGTATCACGATTATTGATTTTTATGACGAATGTTATCCTGTTGTGCTCTCAGTTTTTTGGATTTGTTGCGCAATCGATTGGCATCACTTAGCTCATTGTTCATCATTTGTGACGTTCTCTGCCCTGCCTCATGGGTCAATTCTTTGATCAGCTCTGCTTCTGGTAAATTGCGCCAGTATTTTTTTGGCATTTCACTTTGCATGGCTTGGGTTTTGAGCCGAGCGGGATTAAAAATACTGCGGTAATACTGAAGCCAATACTCATCCATATCATCCTCAGCAAGACCATCGAGCACATCATTTTTATTGCCGCCTTGTGTGATGATTAATTGTTTTTGGTCCCAATGGGCACAGGCATCTGGTGTAAGAATTGACCAATTCATGGTATTAAAACGTTTGACAAAAAAATCAGCGGTATACTCAACAATCAAATGGCTCGGTTCAAACCAGGATACGTACCATTTTTGCTCATCTATGAGCTGTTTTTTGAACCGCACAAAGGCATGCATTTTGTGAACATCTCGATGTATTGCTTTTTGCATGTGATGCAACTTTTTAACCTCTGGATCAGTATTTATGTGCAACAGGTCAGGGCTTCCATGAGTCAACCTCCAAAGCACACTATAAAGTATCGACCATCTGGTTTCATCTCTATAACATGCCACGGCTTTGGCAATATTTATAAAACTTGAAGGTACTTTGACGGTACTGTGACTGTCTTGAAATAAATCCATTGATGATTCATTAAATGACAATGACAATTGTTGATCATCTGACCAATCAACCATCGCTGGAGGCACTTGTTGTTGTAACAACAAACGCGCCTTATTGCGCCACTTTTTAAAGTTATTAACCCCGGTAATAATCATGATGACTGCGGTGGTTTCTGAGCAAATAAATCCAACTCTAATTGAGTTGGGGGTATGAAATTTTGTCGCAGGTTTTCTTGCTCAAGTACCGATGACCGCGGCGTATAATCGGCAGTTTCTATGAATGGTCGGACTTTATTCATGTGCATACGCATTTGTTGTAAATCGGCCAGTTTAATCCTTTTATACCGTCGTAGTTGTATTATTTTATGCGCATTTTTAGCCCCAATACCCGGTATTCGCAACAACATTTCCAATGCTGCGCGATTGATATTGACAGGAAAAATGCTTCGATTGCGAATTGCCCAAGCCAGCTTAGGGTCAATTTTCAAATCCAACATTCCGGCCCCAGAGCCCTCTTGTGGCGTTATTTCATCGACTTTAAAACCATAAAAACGTAACAGCCAATCAGCCTGATACAATCTATGTTCTCTGACCAGTGGTGGTGAAACCAATGGCAATTCAGAGGAAGCATCAGGGATGGGGCTGAATGCAGAATAATAAACCCGCCTCATGTGAAACCGACCGTACAAGCGGTCAGAAGTTTTGAGAATGGTGCTGTCATTAGAGTCATCTGCGCCAATGATCATCTGTGAACTTTGTCCTGCTGGTGCAAACTTGAGCTCAGATTTAATCCGCAGATTGCTGACTTTTTTTCTGGCTTTTTTGTGATCTTTGGCTTCATCGATACCTGATTTAAGTCGGTCCATTGTGGATGCGATGCCTTGCATATTTTTTTCTGGTGCCAACTTTTTTAATGATTGTTGCGTTGGTAATTCTATGTTGATACTGAGTCGATCTGCATATCGACCAGCTTCTGTTAAGAGCTCTTGTGACGCATCCGGAATGGTCTTCAAATGTATATAACCCCTAAAACCATGGTGCAGTCTGAGTTTTTTGGCCACCAATGTTATTTGCTCCATTGTGTAGTCTTCATTTTTGATGATACCTGAACTCAAAAACAGACCTTCAATGTAATTTCGGCGATAAAACTGCATGGTCAACTTAACGATCTCATCAACACTGAAACGGGCTCGCTTGACTTGACTTGAAGCACGATTAACACAATAACTACATTCATAAATACAAAAATTGGTCAACAAAACTTTTAATAAAGAAATACAACGTCCATCTGGCGTGTAGCTGTGGCATATGCCCATACCCCCAGATGATCCCAAGCCTTTTCCATTCAATGAGTCTCGTTTATCGGTACCGCTGGAGGCACATGAAGCATCATATTTGGCGGCATCGGCCAATACCGCCAATTTATCTATCAATTTCATTGTTTATCTTATCAACTATTTTTTATCATTGTAGTATATTTATCATCAGGATTTTGCGAATTTAAATCTATTTTCTATAAAATCTATAGTTGCAAAGTTCATTCTCAAAACATGAGAATGACATCAAAATTTTAAAATTATCTTGACTGATTTTTTCATTGTGTATTATAGTATTAATACACCAATACAATAATACCTTGTGAATAAATCTTTATTTTCATTAAATACCAGTTCAGGCGTGCCGATTTATCGGCAGCTCACAGATCAAATTAAACAAGCCATACGTATGAATTTAATACAATCTGGAGAACAATTGCCCTCGGTAAGAAAACTTGCTAGTACATTACACATCAACCCAATGACCATCTCGAAAGCTTACGCACAATTAGAAATCCAAGGCGTATTAATCCGAAAAAGAGGTGTGGGCATGTTGGTGTCAATGCAACAGAATGGGCTGAGCATTACTGAATCACTAGAGTCAAATTTAATCACATTCATCAAAACAGCTCGCCAGCAACAATTGTCAGATGAACAAATCACTACGCTGGTTCAACAATATTTATCCATACAGATCAACAAAGGTTAAGCACCATGAATCAAACAGTATTATCGATACAAAATATGAGCAAATCCTATCAAAACAAAAAAATTTTGAATCACCTTAATTGGGATGTGCAGCAAGGAGACATCATTGCGCTTCTTGGGAAAAATGGCGCAGGGAAAAGTACTTTGTTAGAAACCATAATGAACTTGAGAGGCTTTGACGAAGGCGAATTAATGTTATGGGGTCAAAGCTGGTCACAGCTATCGTCTGATAAAAGACAAAAAATTGCTTTTGTGGCACAAGAAACCACTGGCTTTGAATGGATGTCGGTTAAAGATTTTTTAAATTATTTGGGTCATTTTTTCCCACAGTGGGACCGTCAATACTGCAAAGAATTACGTGACCGCTGGAATTTAGATCCACAGCAAAAAGTTGGCGATTTGTCAGGTGGACAAACTCAAATTTTGCATGTCATACAGGCCATATCAACCCAACCTGATTTGTTGATATTGGATGAGCCCGTTGCACATTTGGATCCCAATATGCGACGAGGCTTTATCTCAGAGCTGGTTAATTTAGCTTGCGAGTTCAACACCACAGTGGTTTTTTCCAGCCATATCATTTCTGATTTAGAACGTGTGGCCAATAAAGTGGCTTTATTGAGAAATGGTCAAATAACCTGTCAATACGATGTCGATCATTTAAAAGAGTCGATTGCGCATATTAAAATTGCTGCTGACAAACCCATTGATCAATCCGATTATTTTGCTGCATTAAGTCACTGGCACCATTTTGAAAAAGGCGCAACAGCTAAAATCATTCAACCCTTGGAACAAGGTCTAGAAAACTTTATTCTCAATGCACCCTATCCGATTGATTATACACCCATGTCTTTAGAAGACTGGTATTTGGAGGTCAGCAATGCAAGCCATTAATCACAGCATACGTTTTATGTTGACGCATTCGGTTGTCAGCCTCATCATAGTCAGCGCTATTTTGACGGTTTTTGCTTTGTTGCAAATGTTTTTTGCTCATGCGAGTAACAGCCATGGACAAGCCACATTAGGAATGCTTGCCATTAATGTCATCATCTCCATTTATTTTGGCATTTATTTTGCCGGTGGGTTGAACAAACTCAAGCAAAATTACCTTTGGCAAGTGAATACAAAATACCGAAATACCCTAATGATGGCTTTTTTAATCATGTTAGGCATTGTTAACCTTCTGCAAGTGCCCTTTTTATATCTGAACTTGCACTTTTCTGCTGCGATTTTTTTGATGCCATTTTGTATTGCCATTTTTGCTTCGCAATTGGTGCTGGGAAAAAACATCGTTTACAAAGTTTTGATTCCCGCCATCCCTTTTTTGCTTTTACAATTGATGAAAGTTGGTGTCAGTTTCAATAACGTTTTGATACTCATCTTTGCCAATTGCATTGCTGTCATTATTGCCATGTATTGTGGTTTTTTGCAAAAAGGCATCAACCAAAAAACGTATCAGGACATTGGTTTTAGAAACAACACATTGGTTCAATCGACAGGCTTAAATTTTAAATGGTTAACCATTATCAATCACCAGTTAAGCCGATTTATTACCAGCTCCATCAGTAAATCCCCATCCACCATTGATTTGGCAGTGATCATGCCTCATACAAAGTTGGCAATATATACGATTTTTTATTTGATTCTGATGGCGTTTTTTGTCTCAATCAGTGAAAGTAAACAAGTCAATCTCATCCAAGGATTCGCGCCATTATTTTTGGCCTCTTATGCTGTTAATCTGATCATGGAAACATCACATTTAATCAAGCAAACTAAAATGATTGCACATACATTTAATGGACATCAGCAATTAAAAAGTCAGATTCTATTTGCCTTTGACAAGGCCATGCTTTTTAACATTATGGTATTCAGTGTAGGTGTTTATCTGTTGTGCCATTTCCTTGCTATCGACATCAACTATTCATTTTTATTTTTGATGTTACTGGTCACTACTGGTATTATTTTGGCTTATTCGCCATTGTTATTGTGCTTTAACTGGCTGAACATTACATTCTCCCTGATAGCTGTGGCCATGATTTATGCCTTATCGGTTTTTTATGCGATCCGGTGGTTTAAAGACTTTCATGATTCTGGCGCAATTTTGCTATTTATGTCACTGCTTTTTGTGTTCTGTTTATTGCTGCGGGCATTGACACAATGGGTATTTTGGCAACGACCATTTGAGCAATTATTAAAATAATTGTTTTCCATTGTTCAACCTGCCAAAACGGTTGAACAACAACTCAATGACATTTTATGTCAAAAACCATTAGGCCAATGGTCACGAATTGTATTGAATACTTGTTAATTCAGCGCTATCAGTGACCAATAGCCTATTGTTCTCATCTGATTTTGGCATTAATCTAATTTAAGTCTCAATTTTGTGGAATAAAAAACCATGCTTAAAATCAACAATTTATCGAAAACTTACAGCAATGGAGTCAAAGCCATTAATGGTGTTAACTTAGAACTCAATCATGGCATGTTTGGTTTGCTTGGCCCCAATGGTGCAGGTAAATCATCTCTCATGAGAACCTTGGCAACGCTACAACAACCCGATACCGGATCAATTACTTTTAATGAAATTAATGTGCTGACTCAACCACAAGATTTGCGATTGAAATTGGGTTATTTGCCACAAGACTTTGATGTCTACCCACGCATCAGCGCACTTGATCTGTTAAATCATATGGCCATATTAAAAGGCATCAATAATAAAAAAAACAGGCAAGAAGCAGTTGATGCATTGCTTTACCAAACCAATCTGTATGAAGACAGAAAAAAAGCCGTCAGTTCTTTTTCAGGAGGCATGAAACAACGATTCGGTATTGCACAAGCATTATTGGGCGACCCTCAACTGATCATTGTTGATGAACCCACAGCTGGATTGGACCCACAAGAACGCAATCGTTTTCATAATTTATTGTCTGATCTTGGTGAAAACAAAGTGGTGATTCTCTCTACTCATATTGTTGATGATGTTGAAGAGTTGTGTTCTGAATTTGCAATTTTAGCCAATGGGTCAATTCAGGTGATCGGCAATCCGCATGAATTAACACATCAACTGGACAATCGCATTTGGAAAAAAGCCATTCATAAATCTGACATTGATGAAGCCAGTGAAAAATATCAAGTCATTTCAACCAAATTAAAAGCGGGCCAAACACTGATACATGTGTTGTCAGATGCTGACTTGTCAATCGATGGTTTCAAAGCCGTTGTCCCCGATCTAGAAGATGTGTATTTTTCAACTTTATATAACAGCAAAAAATACCATACCAGCAAGGAGGGATAAATCATGTTTTCACATTTAGCTCGATTTGAATTTCATTATTTTCGTAAACAACCCTCTTTCTACATAACATTTTTGATATTCTTTTTATTAACATTTGTTGCCATGATTGCTGAGAATGTCTCGATTGGCGCCCCAGGCTCTAATGTGAACTTTAACTCTCCCCAAGCCATGACGCAAACCATGATTATCATGTCAATTATTGGCATGTTTCTTGTCGCCAATTTTGTTGGCAATACAGCTACCAGAGACTACCTGTTCAAAATGAATGGCATCATTCATAGCCTGCCAATTGCCAAAGGGCATTATTTGTGGGGCAGATTATTGGGCGCTACATTGTTTTGTTTATTGGTGTTCCTTGCCGTACCATTGGGTTCTCTGATAGGAAGCCTCTGGCCAACCGTTGACCCCGACAGGTTGGGACCCATCAGTTTAATGCCTTTTATGTCTGGTTATGCCATCTTCATCATTCCAAATTTCATATTTTGTTCTGTTTTATTTTATGCTTTTGCCAGTTTTACGCGCTCGATGATGGGCATGTATCTCTCAGTGGTGGCATTTTTTGTACTGTACAGCATCTCAGGACGTTTATTAGATGACCCATCTATGATCACACTTGGCACCATGTTAGATCCATTTGGTCTCAGGGCCTTTTCTCAGGTGACACAGTATTGGACACCACATGAGATGAATACTCAAGCCGTTAGTTTTGAAGGTTTGATTGCAACCAACCGTTTAATATGGTTGACGATTTCTGCAACCATCATGGGTTTGAGTCATTATTTGATCAATATTCGTGCCACTGCAAAAATTAAAGCTAATAAAAAGAAAAACGTGTCAACAAAACCCAAAAACACAGAGGTTATTGCGATCACCCCAAGTCATTCGAATGCCTCACAATGGTTAAGATTCACCATGCGCACGCGATTTGAAATTGCTCAAGTAGTTAAAAGTCCAGCATTCATCATTTTATGTTTGATTTCCTTATTCAATTTATCAGCAATTTTCGTCTCTCCATCAGGAGCTTATGGAACCAATAATTGGCCATTGACCAGAAACATGACCACACTGATAGCCAATTCATTTTCTCTAATGATCATTGTTGTGATGACTTATTATGCAGCTGAAGCTGTCTGGCGAGAAAAACAACAAGGCATTGGTGACATTGTGGAATCAACAGCCACTGAGAATTGGGTGTTGTATTTCCCCAAAGTTGTGGCTTTATTCTTGGTCATGTTTGTGCTGGTTGCCATTGGTGTTGGATTTTCAGTGCTCTATCAAGCTGGTAAAGGTTATTTGTTATTTGAATGGAGCGTATATTTTTCCTTATTATTCTCGACCTTTTTGATCCCAATTTTAATGACATGTATTTTATCCATATTTTTCCAAATCATCTGCTCCAATAAATATATGGGCATGTTGGCTTTTGTCTTGTTTTCAATCAGTGCTTTGGTCATGGTGCAGTTAGGTTTTGAACACAATATGTGGAATTTTGCTGAATTGCCATCAGCAATTTACAGTGACTTGAATCAGTACGGCCACTTCACCCAATCCATTGTGGCTTACAATTTGTACTGGTTGGGCTTAACACTGGTATTGGTCACATTGGGCTACGGTTTATATCGCCGAGGTACAGAATCTGATTTGAAATACCGATGGTCAATGTTGGCATCAAATTTAGGTAAATCAGGATTCGCCGTCATGGCCTGTGGAATTGTGTTATTTGTTGGTTTGGGCAGCTATATTTTTTATAACACGCGCATACTCAATGATTTCATCAGCACAGAACAAACCTTTGACTTACAAGCAGATTATGAGAAAAAATTCAAACCTTATGCAAATAAGTCATTGCCCAAAATCACTGATGTCAATGTTAAGGTCGATATCTATCCTGAACAACGCAAAGTAAATGCCGAAGGGTATTATATTATTGAAAACAAAACCGATGAAGACATTGATAAAGTATTGATTGGTTGGGATCAAAAAAGTCAGACCACCATCACCAGTGTTGATGCTCAATTGCTTGATTATGACGAACGTTTTAAAATTGGTTGGTTAACATTCGATCCCGTATTAAAACCCGGACAAACGCGCACAATCAATTACATCACCACCAGACATGCGAAAGGATTTGTGGATAAAGACGCGGATAATAGCATTGTTGCCAATGGGTCGTTCATCAACAGTTTTACCTTATTGCCTTATCTGGGCTATCAATCAAGCTATGAAATGACTGACAGACAACAGCGCAAAAAACGAGAACTGCCCCCTGCCCAAAGGGCTGCAAAATTAGAAGACAGCTCCCGTTATCGTACCGGTTTTATTGGTAAATCTGCTGATTTTATTAATTTTGAAGCCACTGTTTCTACCAGTAAAGAGCAGTTTGCCATCACCCCAGGATATATACAAAGAGAATGGGTTGAGAATGATCGCCGATATTATCACTATAAAATGGATGCCCCCATTTTTAATTTTGTGGCATTTTTATCTGGACGATATGATCTATCAAAAGATCAACACAATGGCATTAATATTGAAGTTTATCACCACAAAAACCATGATAAGAATGTACAACGCATGATCGATGCGGTGAAAGTTTCTCTGGATCACTACGAACAAGTATTTTCGCCTTATCAACATCAACAAGTGCGTATTATTGAATTTCCACGTTATGCGCAATTTGCGCAAAGTTTTTCCAATACCATTCCTTATTCTGAGGACATTGGATTTGTGGCTGATTTAAGAGATGAAGATAAAATAGACTATGTCACCTTTGTTACCGCTCATGAAATGGGACATCAATGGTGGGGGCACCAAGTCATGCCAGCAGATGTACAGGGGGCTGCCGTATTGTCGGAATCATTATCTGAATATTCGGCTTATTTGGTCATGGAGAAGATCTATGGAGAGCATGGTTTACGTAAATTTTTAAAATGGGAAATGGACAGATATCTGAAGGGCAGAAGCCAAGAAATTTTGGAAGAAATGCCATTGATGCGTGTAGAGAATCAAACTTATATTCATTATGCAAAAGGCGGTGTGGTGATGTATTCTTTAAAGGACCGCTTGGGCGAAGAAGCATTTAACCGAGCTTTGAGGAATTTTTTACATGAATTTCAATACAAGTCAGACCCTTATCCTACGACTTTGGATTTAATTCGTCACATCAAAGCAGTGGCCAACCACAAAGATTATGCCTTTATTGATGACATGTTCAGTAAAATCACTTTGTTTGATCTGAAAACCACTGAAGCCACTGCCAAAAAACTAGCAAACGGCAATTATCAAGTCTCTTTGACCATACAGGCTGAAAAAGTTTATGCTGACGGCAAAGGTGAGGAAACCACAGTGGCCTTGGATGATGATTTTGATATTGGTATTTTTTCAAGTCATCCTGATAAAGCAGCAGATGATGATCATGTCTTAAAGTTTGACAAACACCGCATTGTTTCAGGCGAAAATAAATTTGTTTTCGAAGTTAAGAAACTGCCAACTCATGCTGGAGTTGATCCATACATTAAGATGATTGACAGAAACTCAGATGACAATATGATTGCCATTGAATTAAAGGAATAATGATTCTTAATGATCAAATTGACTGTTAATGATATTGTCGGTTTGATAAAAACAAGGCACCGTTTAGTTAACCCAATCAACAGTGCCTTGTCCATTCATTTAGTGATAGCTATTAGCTTTTTCCCGAGAGTCAACAGCCTTCAATTGTTTGGAAGTCTATTAAAATTTATAAAAAAACATCAACACCACAAGCCTTTGATCGAAACGAACACTTGTGGTGCTGAATCTAGGGTGAGATTAGAATTCTTTTGGCGATGGCGGAGCCTTGATAGATGCTCTAGGATTTTGCTTAAGATCTTTAAGCAATTCTTGAACAGCCCTTTCTAAACTCGGATCTTTACCAGCAGCAACCAACTCAGGGCGATCGATCACTTCAATATCAGGTGTAACCCCTTCGTTCTCAACCGCCCACTTGCCATCTGTATCCATAAATCTGAAGGTTGAAGCCAATAATAAACCACCATCAGCCAAAGAGGGATTACCACTGATGCCAATCAAACCGCCCCAAGTACGTGTGCCAATGATCTTACCCATTCCCAGTTTTCGGAAATAATATGGCAAAGCGTCTCCGCCGGAGGAAGATTGCCCATTAACCAACATAACTTTGGGACCATCATGCGCTATCAGTGGATCGGCATAAGGCTCCTGGCCTCTTCTTTTCCAGTAATTTAAGGTTTTTCTGGCCAGTAATCTGATCATATGATCAGGTATGAAACCACCACCGTTATAACGATCGTCAATGATTAAGGCATCTTTTCCAATTTGTGGTAAGAACTGCTTAAATAATTCTTTGTTGCCTGCTTGCGCTGTATTGGGCAAATGAATGTAACCAATGCGGCCACCTGAAAGTTCATCAACCATCTTCATGCGTTCTGCTACCCAGTCCAAATAACGCAATTGTGTCTCTGACTTAATCGGTTTAATCGTGACATCCCAGCTGCCGTTTTTTCTTGGCTTATCATTCAGCGTTACTGTTATAAAACGTTCTGCACTGTACTCTAATAAGACATAAAGGTTTTGGTGGGTTGTCGTACTGACGCCATCAATGGCAATGATGTAATCGCCTGCTTTGGCCTTAATACCTGGCTCTGTCAGTGGCGAACGACGCTCAGCAATCCAGTTCTCTCCAGCAAATATTTTATCAATTTTAAAATATCCTGAGTTATCTCTACTGAAATCAGCACCCAATAAACCATTATCATGGCGTTCGACTACCGGTTGATCTCCGGCATTAACATAGATGTGTCCTGCATTGAGTTCACCAGCAATTTCTCCGAAAATGTAATCCAAATCGGTACGGTGTGTAACCGCGTCAACCCATGATTGGTATTTTTGCTTGATCTTATCCCAGTCATTGCCATGTGTATTGGGATCATAAAACCAATCTCTCAAAATGCGCCAACCATCAACATACATTTGCTGCCATTCTGTTTTAGGATCAATGGTGGCAACTAAGTCACTTAAATCCAACTTATGTTCATTAAAACTTTGTGATTCCGCAGCATTGACTATTGCATAATCCTGTCCTTTGGCTACCAGAATTTTTTCTCCATCAGCCGATAATTGATATCTAGAGACTTTTTCCAAAACTGTTTTAACTTGATCTTTCTTAGTTAAATCAACCATTTTTAACGCATTGGATCCATTGCGCTCAACCACAAAAACTGAGGAATCATTGACTTGCAAGTTACTGTAATCACCTGCTTTTAATGGTAATGCCGTGATTCTATTTTTGAACCCTTCGACATCAATCTTAACTGAAACTGTTGCATTATTTTCTTCAGCACCATCTGTTTCTTCATTCCCTTGTACTTCATCACTGATGAAAGGGTATAAACTGTCTGCTTGTGGGTTCAATTGAGCAGCATAAACTCGAGTGGCCTTGGCATAGAGGTAACTGTCTTCATAACTGCTGAAGGTTAAATTATAGTCTCTATTTGACAAGAAAAACAAATAATGACCGTGCTGACCAAACACAGGTGAATAATCACTGGTAAATTCATTTGTTAGTTGAATGGCTTGCTTCTTTTTCAGGTCATAAACCCAAATGCTACCAAAACCATTTTTTTCTGCTTTAGTATAACTGAGCCACAGGCTGTCTGGAGACCAACTGTAATCTTGTATATCATTGCGGGTCGATTGATCGGTTTTTTGCAGTTTACCATCAGTGATGTTCAAGACCCATAGCACATGATTAATGTCTGAGAAAGCCAGTTTTTGGCTATCAGGTGACCATACAGGTGTAAATCGCCACACTTTCCCATCAGTGGTCAGGCGCTTTTCTTTATAAGCGTTTTCTCTGTCCCTGATATACACTTCATATTCACCAGTTTTGTCACTGAGATAAGCGATATAACGCCCATCTGGTGACCAGCTGGCTGAAATTTCCCGTGCTTTTGGCGTGCGTGAAACATTGCGGATTTGACCATTTTTTGCAGGTATCGTTAACAATTCTCCACGCGCGCCAACCACCACTCTTTTACCATCATGAGAGATGTCCATGGATTCGATATTAGACTTGAGGTTTTTCTGTGCTGCAATCAAACCTCTGGGATTACCAGCAATATCAATGGTTAATTGTTTACTGGTATTGGCTTGTGGGTCATATCGCCACAAGTAACCATTGTTTTCATAAATGATGGCCTCTGGCCCGGCAGATGCCCATAAGGCATCATAGGTGTCATGAGTGGTTATTTTTTGTGGTTGTGCATTCTTTTTATAACGATACAAATTGATCGTATAATCTCTATCACTCAGGAAATAAATGTCATCTCCTACCCACATTGGATGGTTATCAGTACCATCATGGGTTGTTAATCGCTCGCTGCTGTTATTCACCAGATCATATAACCAAACATCTTGTGCTCGACCACCACGATACCTTTTCCAGGTTCTGAACTCACGATCTATGGGTGTGTAGACAAAATGCTTACCGTTTGGTGACAACATACCGCCACCAGTTTCTGGTATCGCCATCGGTTGTGCTAACCCGCCATCAATTGGAACCAAATACGGTTGGCCCATCCTCGGTCCCCATGGAAGTCGATTGGCTCTGACCACCACGTGCTGGTCATCTGGCGCCCAATCCATGATTCTGTAGTCATAACCGCCTCTTGGAGGCATTGGACCCACATCATTGTACCAAGTCAATTGTTTTAAACCACTGCCATCAAGGTTCATGATGTACACCTGTCTGCTACCCGTATATTCAGCCGAGAAAGCAATTTTGTCACCCGATCGCGAAAACTTAGGGAAAACCTCAAAACCTTTATCCGAAGTCAATCGGGTTGCATGACCAGAATTTATATCTGCAATATAAATGTCTCCAGCATAGACAAAAGTGACTTTGTCTTTGTGAATGTCAGCATAGCGCATTAATCTAACATTATCTTTTGCATTCACAAAAAAGGAAAACATGAGTGTAATGCACATAAATAACAAGTGTTTATTCAATCGACATTGCGGGATTAAAGGGGAAGGTGAGTTATTCATTCTGATTATGCCTCTTTGCTTTTATAACAGGTACTTCAACACTAACGTGTGAAATACCAAGAAGTTATATTTTAGAACGAATATTTGTAAACAACAAGCAAGCTATAGGCCATGAGAAAAGATTAACACACACAAAAACCTGTTTTTTCATCCGGTCAAAATCGGTAAATTTCATTTTCATCTTTTAATATTAATAACACCCGTGGTGCATTTAGGAAATAGTTAAAAAAGTAAGTTACTCATGGGCAAAAGC
>CAYGTC010000063.1:0-25388 GCA_964352735.1 uncultured Alcanivoracaceae bacterium
TGATGGATATAAAACAAAATAAAAAAACGTTCTTTTGTATCAATACAAAAGAACGTTTTTTTATGCATAAATAATTGACAAGTCAAAACATATCAACCCGAATATTTCATCAAAACGGTAAAAAATTTGATTTTATCTATGAAAAACATTGAGTTAGGCGATTTTTGTAAAAGTACACTTTGTACCTGAATGGATTCATGATGAAATATCCGAGCTAGAAAAGGTGAAACTATACAATCAATAAAGAGGAAAAAACTCATGCAATATATACCCATCGTCAATCAAACCAATGAAACCATTTATATCAATTATCAAACCAGCACAGGATTGAGTGTATCGACTTCGATTCCATCAGGTGGTGCATGGACGCCACCTGCTGATACCATTGTTGTTTATGCTGTCAATAAACCTGGTGCATAACTGATCGACTGTGAAAAAAGTCTATTGATAATCTATTCATACCACCATTATCTCTGTGGTAAAAATCCACAGAGATAATGTCTTGTTTTTCAGTTTTTTTGGAAAAACAAGATTAAACTACCTCAACCAATATCATGGTGTTAAAATACGCCCATGAAATTTGTAGATGAAGCGAAAATAACCGTCAAAGCGGGGCACGGAGGCAGTGGTTCGGCCAGTTTTCGTCGTGAAAAATTTGAACCCAAAGGTGGGCCAGATGGTGGCGATGGTGGCAAAGGTGGCGATGTTATCATTCTTGGAGATGAAGGCCTCAATACGCTGATTGATTTTCGTCACAAAAAACATTTTGAAGCTGAAAGAGGCATCAGTGGCCGTGGCCGACAAATGTACGGTAAACATGGCAAAGACATCATCATCAGAGTACCTGTAGGTACAGAGGTATATGATCTTGAAATGGACATCAAAGTTGGTGATATTACCACACACAACCAAGAGATGATTGCAGCACATGGCGGTAAAGGTGGTTTGGGCAACATGCACTTTAAGAGCTCAAGAAATCGTGCGCCACAACAATTCACTCATGGGGAAGAAGGACAAATCAGACAACTTAAACTTGAACTTAAAGTATTGGCTGATGTGGGCTTATTGGGTTTTCCCAATGCCGGTAAATCAACCTATGTCAATGCGGTATCTCATGCCAGACCCAAAATAGCTGATTACCCATTCACAACACTGTATCCAGCACTGGGCGTAGTCAGTATCGATGCGGAAACTTCTTTTGTTGTTGCAGACATCCCTGGTGTGATTGAAGGTGCTGCAGAAGGCGCAGGTCTCGGCATTCAATTTTTAAAACACCTACAACGTACCGGATTATTGCTACACATGGTTGAACTCCCAGCTTATGAAGGCATGCCCGAACCAGTCGAACAATTCCATGCTCTAGAACATGAATTGGAAAAATTTTCCAACGAATTGCAAGGTAAAGAGCGTTGGCTGGTCTTTACTAAAGCCGATGTGATGATGGCAGATGAAGTCAAAACCAAAGTGGCACAGTATACGCAAGCCATTGAATGGCAAGGCCCAGTTTTTGTCATTTCATCCATCACCAAACAAGGTCTAACAACATTAAATCAACACATTGCTGACTATTTGAGTAAATCAGATGAAGATATTTGGAATTAAAAACTGCGATAAAATCAAAAAAACCATTAAGTGGTGCCAACAACAAAACAAAAATCATGATTTTCATGATTACCGTGTCGATGGTATTGATGCAACACTGTTAGAAAGTTTTTTGCAACACCACCCCATAACAGAACTGGTCAACAAAAGAAGCACAACCTGGCGCCAATTGACTGATGAGCAAAAAGCAACACTTGATCCAAGCATAATTATCGACAATCCCACTCTGTTAAAAAGACCTCTTGTAGAAATCAATGAACAACTGTACATTGGTTATTTTCCAGAACAGTGGCAATAATTAAATAATCATGACTGAATCTGCCGTCATCAAACTGACCCAAAAACTCATACAAATTGACTCCGTTACACCCGATGATAAAGGTTGTCAACACATCATTGCTGAGATTCTCAGCTCCGTTGGATTTCATATTGAACACAAACGTTTTGGTGAGGTTGACAATCTATTTGCTTGGCACGGCGACAAAGCAGGAAAAAGTTTGATGTTTTTAGGCCACACCGATGTGGTGCCAACTGGTGATGAACAACAATGGCAACACCCGCCTTTTGCTGCACATATTGATGATGATTATTTGTACGGAAGAGGCGCTGCCGATATGAAAAGTGGCATTGCGGCCTTCACTTTGGCAATGGCAGATTTTGTCAAAAAAAAACCAGATCATGATGGAAAAATATCATTAATGATCACCAGTGATGAAGAAGGCCCTGCACAAGATGGCGTAAAAAAAATGATGCCATACATCAATGAAAACCACCATTTTGATTATTGCATTGTCGGCGAACCATCAAGCTCAGAAAAATTAGGCGATATCGTAAGAGTGGGCAGACGGGGTTCATTACACCTTAACATCACCATTCATGGTAAACAAGGCCATGTTGCTTATCCTCAAAACGCTGAGAATCCCGTGTTTTTATCCGCGCCATTGATTGATGATTTGGCCTCTTTTGTTTGGGATCAAGGCAATGAAGACTTTCCTCCCACCAGTTTTCAAATTTCCTCCGTCAAAACCTCCAGTGCTACTTCAAACATCATACCTGGAGATTTATTTATTCAGGCAAATTTTCGCTTCTCACCCGAATCCTCACAAGAAAGCCTTAAAGAGCAATTACAAGTGCTGTTAGAAAAGCACCACTTAACTTATTCTTTGGATTGGAATCTATCTGGATTGCCCTTCCATAGCAAAAATTCAGCACTAAAGGCGGCTTTAGCCCACCAAATCAAGGCCATTTCTCACGAAAAGGTAACATTTAACACTGCTGGGGGTACTTCTGATGGTCGCTTTGTTGCACCACATGGGGTAGAAGTAGTAGAATTAGGTGTTGTCAACAAAACCATACATCAAATTGATGAACGGGTTTTGATCAACGACGTAGAAAAGTTGCAAAATATCTACGAAGGTATCATCGAATCCTTATTATAAGAAAACGGTGACAACCTAATACGGGTGAAAAATAGTACAATCATAATTGATGACAGCAACAGACAAACACCGTTCTGCTGCAAGTCATCTAAAATAAAGAGAGGTCAACATGAAAAAAATTCTTTGCACAGCCCTGCTAGTTATGGGCACGCAATCATACGCTGTCAGTCCTTGGTTGGAGAACCTTGACAGAGACGATAAGCAACAACAAATGGACTTACGATGGAAAGCATCTGGTGGTCAAGTCGATATCAAGTTCATGCACCAAAAGTTACAAGCCATGCAAATTCAACTGTTTCCGCAGCCTGAATTTCCAGAAAAAAATTGGGACACGAACCACCTCGTATTCCCCATCAGCAAAAATAGCCAACTCGAGTTACAAATGCCTTATGGCAACATAGAAAAAGTAACAGGTGGTTATTTGTCTGTTGATTCGAATTTTTCATTGTCCAGCGCAAAAATGAACTTACAAGTCAACGCATTTAAACTTGTTCCAATGGCCGTCACAAGAAATGACAGTGATATCGTTAATTTTCAATTATTGGATCAAAATGACAGGGCTTTATTCAACATTTACAGTGTTCATACTGAATACAACAAAGAGCAAGGCTTGTTTAAAATGTCCAATATGGACTTATTTGCTACACAAGAATTAGAAAACATCCTTGATATTCCCGGTTTAGATGGCCAAGTGGTTGGTCAATTACATTCCTATAACCACCTCAACATTCCTAATAACGCTCAAAGAGAACTCACTGGTTTGACTTGCTCAAACCGCCCATTATGGGATGCCGATGTTGATGTACAACTGGTAGATATGAGCTCAGTACAATGGGTCGGAAACGTCGATGCCAATAACATCATTGTTGCACCATCTGCGGAATTAAAAAACGTAGGCCCAGCTGATGTGCCTTGGTACAGCAAATACTCTGGTTCATTTCCTCCATATGATAACGATCAACACCCTTTCTTAAACTGGTCTATGTATCGAGAAGTCAACGGCCGTTTTGAACAAATGGGTGTTTCTGGTATCAAACATGCCTTTTTAACCATCAACTCCAACTGTACATTAAATTGTAATGACAGTCATATTTTATGGCCTGGATGTGAAGATGTTTACGGTGTTGGTACCAATGACAGCAGCTCCGTATTGGGACCTAGAGAAGAATTGAACGCTTTTGCCGGTACTTGGGACAATTGTGGCACATTCTTTGATCCCGAACCTTGCGTTGGTTTTCAACAAAACTCTTCTAGCGGCACAGGCCAAAATCGCCTGGTAGTGAATACTGGTGAATTGACGGATAATGATAACAGCGCAGTCTATATGCAAGCATGGTATTTAATCAGAGAAGACATCAATATTTTTAATTCCATGGGTTATCGTACACTCAACCCAAGTCAAAATGGCAGCAACTGGAACATGAGCCCATCCAATGATTTTACCAATGGCCCAGCTCTTGATCAATATGTACCCCGCGATACCATAGGCGCTATGCAAGCCTCACAAACCATCACCACTTCTGAAGGTCAGCTCATAGTAGCTGTTAAGGTCATTGATTTAGGTGGCGGCTTATATCGTTACAACTATGCGGTAGAAAACTACGATTTTGATCCACGTTTTATCAATTTTCACATTCCATTAACCGATTCAGCCATGGTTGCTGATACCGTTTTTGCTGACCCAGAAACTGATGACAGCAACAACTGGCAATTTTCACACAACAATGGTGTATTAAGTGTTGTGGGCAATGCACAAAACGAACAAGATTGGGGCGAATTATTCAGTTTCTCATTTACTTCAGATTCACCACCGTACCTGAACTTAATGACCATCGATGCTGCTGAATCTGTTAACAATGCCACTGTCGAAGCACCGACCTTGGTTCCCGAGCTCATCTTTAAAAGCGGCATGGAATAATTTTCAATCAATATCATTGCACAATAAAGGCGCTCAATAAGCGCCTTTATTTTTGGATGTAATCCATACAAAGACCTAGATGAATTAGAACAACTTAAAAAAATATGGGTATTGAAGCATTGCCTAGCAGTTTAAGAATTTTCACAGCGCCATCTGTTTTTATCCTGATTATGTCAATGGTTGTTTGTCTTGTTATATTCTTTATAGAAACAATAAGTTAACACATTCAATACCCGTTAATCTATAACAACCATATCAATTCACCCAGAATTTTCAAGCAAAAAACTTAGCTTAATCAATGCTTTTCACAGGTCACGATGAGTAGAAAAAACAATCAAACTAGTAATTAGCATCACCAAAGAAGATGATCTTTGCTGAACCCTATTATGCCATTCAATTCAATGTAATTCAGTTATTCAGAGCTATCCAATGCTATCCAAGGCTTCCTTTGTCTCAAACGCTCTAAATGGACCTCAAATTGACTGGCATCGCTGTCATAGGACAACACATCTTCAACCAACAGCTCTTGCAACTTAATGGCAGCACTGAAGTCAGCAATGCCTGCTAACACAGCGGCTTGTGTATCTCGATAACTCCAAGGCATCTCATTGACATTACCATACAACGCTTTGAGTTGAGAGAAAACCACCACGGCTTTTTCAGGATTGCGGCATTTTTTCTCTGCACTGGTGGTTAAATACCACGCATGATTATTATAGGCCAGCTCAACACCTTTGGCTTGAGCCTTTTCATACCACTCATAAGCTTTCGTGCAGTCTTTGTCTAAACCACCATAACCCATATAGTGGAAATGGGCAATGGCTTCAAAAGATTTAGCAAAACCCAATTCAACTGCATTTTGATACCAACCCAAAGCCTCAATTTTTTTATCATCTGCACTCAATTGTTCTGCCAAATCATGCATGGCATGTGCACTGCCGAGATCTGAGGCTTTTTGTAGCCATTGCAGACCTCTTGCTTTATCAACTTCACCAACAGAACCACTGCCTTTCATAAATGAATTGGCAATAAAATACGCCACCTCATGATTGCCTTGTTCAACCTGATCCAATAAAGACTGAGGGATCACGAATTCATCTTGTGCAATGAGCACAGTACAAAACATCATTAAAAAAACTGCCTTAATCTTCATAAAACCTCAATTGTTGTTCAAAGAAATTACCCCTTTCAATATAACTACCAAACTGATCAAAACTTGGAGCCCCAGGTGATAATAAAATAATACCATCATCTACCGTTAATGTCCTGGCTTGCTTAATGGCCGAATTCAAATCTTGGCACAATAGGTAGGTAAAATTGGCATTTTGCGATTGCAAGCGGTTGTAAATAACTTGACTATTTTCACCACTCAAAATTAATAATTCTGGAGGGTTCATCATTAATTCATCAGCAAAATCAATCCAATTATTGCCCCGGTCATAACCACCCACAAGTAATGTCGTGATTGACAAATCGACAGTCTGCATGGCAGCTAATGTAGCAATCGGTGTCGTAGCAATGCTATCATTAATGGCAAAATGTTTGCCGATTTTACCTAAGTTTTGTAACCGGTGAGCCAAAGGTTGAAAAGTTTTAATTGCAGCAATACAGATACCCATATCCAATGACAACTGCCGACATACCTGTAAAACAGTGCCAATATTCTGCAAATTATGTTGACCAATCAAAGTAATATCAGCCAAACTCAAAACAATATCATGCCCATGCATTAAAAATTCATCTTTAACATAATAACCCGATTTATCGTTAAAATAAACCACATCATCCATGCCTCTGGTTCTGGACATTAACGCTTTATTTTCAGCATTGAGTATTTTCACTGCGGCATGATCCAGAATTTTTAGCTTATCACAATAATAATTGTCTGTGCCATTGTGCCAATCCAAATGTTCCTCAAACAAATTGGTCATTACCGCAATATCAGCACGGATCTGACCATCATAAATCTGGAAACTCGACGCCTCTAACACGATAGCGTCATAATCAACACCTGATGCAATCAATGGCTGGCCAATATTGCCTAACAAGTTAACTTTCATCTCACACGCATCCAACACATGTGTCAATAAACTGGCTGTGGTGCTTTTGCCTTTTGTCCCTGTTACCGCAATAACATTGGTACATTTACATTTTGGATACTCATTAACAAACCACAATGCTGTTGGTGAAGTAAATTGTGTTTTAGCTTGTTTAATTATGCTTTTATAAGGGCTGATGCCAGGTGATTTAATCACCACATCAAAATCATTGAGTAATGTTGTAGTGACCTCTTTTGTTAAGCAGTCATAGCGATTATCCACTTCGTCCTCTCGACACAATACCTTAAATGACACATGGTGCTTTTTCAGATATTCAGCAGTGGCTTTGCCTTCGACACCAAACCCCCACATCGCAACTCTGCATTGCTTTAATTCTGCCAAAGCAACCATCTTACACGCCCTGCATAATCATGTCTTTTTGTTGTGCAGAAACCACCGGACAATCGTTTTTAAAGGTTTTAACTAAGTAATCATCTTGCCATTCTTGTCGAGCCGTAATCATATTGAATGCCAATTGACTCTCTTGTATTTCACCAACACATTCAAATGGTTTGAATCCTTCAAGACCCAGTAACTGGGCAAAGCCAGACTGTTGTTGTGGGTCATCCAATAGATTGTGGTCAAAAATACTCAACAATTGTAATTTATCAATGAATGGTGCCAAAGCCAAGAATACAAAACGACACTTGGGACAATGGCCACACCAACGGGTGTTTTTATTTTTTGACCCATCAATATGAAAATTGCGATTACAACTGGAGAATACTGGAAAATACTGTGAATACTGACTGAATTTTTGCACAATGGCCAATTCAGAAAAAGGCCTCAATAATGAAGAATAACTCAAACTTGGGGTGATTTCCTGATCAATGATGCGAGATATATCCTGCTCAAAAGTGTGACTTTTTGAATACTGGTGATTAACACTTTCTCCATCGCTGTTGATGGTATTGGCACTGTCTGCCGATCTTTCATTAGAAAACGCTATGGCATCATAATCATACAGCACTGCACACAAAACAGCTATAACAGAATTAATTGCTGTTATCGGTACATGACCATTATAAGCACCATTGTTGTTATATTGAATTAGTTTTTTATCAATTTTTCTTTTGACTTGTATTAATGGTTTGCCAATAAAAGCCGCCATTTCTTTAATCAAAGGCGCCTGACCTACCATAAATAAATCAAAATCTTTGCCCTGCTTCTTTAACATTTCTACGGTAACCAATGAGTCTTTTCCACCGCCAATTGGAACCAGAGCTCTATTTTTCAGTAGCAAATTTTCAGGAATAACTGTTTCATTGGGCAGATACTCAAAATTCAACCGATTTTTTAAACTAACATCATTTTCATACGCCATCTCAGCCAATCCATGAAACCAGGTTTTCTTGACAAATCTGATCATGTCATCAGAGTATTTTCCCGTACCACAATCAATTCGATCAGCCAATCCCGCTTTATAATAACTGACACCACACATCAAATGTATCAGATCACAGGCTTTATTTATGGCCTCAGTACAATCCGTCAATCGTGACTCATCCAAGGTCGGAAACATCAATATTTCACTCACCACACCCACAGATTGCAGATGGTAAGACAATGAAAGTTGCGCCTGACCAATATCCAAATGCCAATCCAGAAACTTAAAACTGTTGTGAAAACTATTACTCATCAGGCCATTTTATCAAGACCTCGTCATTACACAATCAAGATTCGCCAAATGCATCAAAAAAACGCCAGCACAAGGTTTTTAAAATATTTCACAAGCATAGATTCCGGTATAAATTCATCAAAGAGTGAAAAACCACTTCACTCTTTGATATGAAAACAAGATTAATGTGGCAAACAACTTCTCAGCGACACAAGTGATCCAGGATTTGCATTCGCCAGTCGCTGTGCTCGGCTCAATAAGTTGCTATCGCAATGGTTCAATGTCACCCCGCATACTTTTATATAGTCAACATCTGCATATGGGCTTCCTTGAAAAAGTATGTGTCCACAATAAGGCATACGTGGTGGTTCATGACCCGGCCCGATGGGTGAAATACCACCATCATAAATGGGTGGCCCCGCTTGTGCTAAAGATATAAAGCTTAATGAAAGTAGCATGGTTAATAAAAGTTTTTTCATGATTATTCTCCTGAATAAAAGTTATTTAAAATTTAGACGATTGCTCTTCAACCGTGCTGTGCAGTTTATCGACTGTTCTCCACAATACAAAACACAATACTGGCACAAAAAGGTACACATTGGTCAACACAGGAAGGAACTGGAACAAATAGGCAAACTTTCACCATATACCACCATAAAACGACTCATTTTTTAATACTTGATTATCGAAAAACATCACCTAATTAACGTCATTACAAGGTCTCATGATATGAATTAAGAAGATATTACAACAGACAAAATCAAAAGGTGGCAAAAACAATACTTCAGCCTCCGTTCGATATAAATGTGATCATTGAGAACCGAGAACATCCAAGTTTAGAATTAAAAAAATCATCATACAAAAGTACATAAAACATTAATATTTCGTTAAATAGAATTGACTAATCAACCATTTTTTACCTGATTATACCGTTTTACGCCTTTGTGTTCCTTTTCATACCAGAGCATTAATTGCCAGCATGATTGGCATTTACATAATGGAAATATGCATTAGAACTGTATCTAGTGGTTAGAGACCTCAATTAATAAATTTGGAGAATTTCACAATGAAAAACACAACACAATGCCTAATATTAATACTTATATTAGGTTTAAGCTTTAAAGTTCACGCAGGCGATTGGGAGATCGGTAGTGGCATTTATGATATTACCGGACCAGCAGGAGATGCCGGCATGGTGGGCTATGGGGATGTTGGCCAAATAACACAAGGTATTCATGCGCGCATTTGGTCAAGGGCCTTTATTATTCAAAAACCACGCAGTGAACAAAGCATGGTATTTGTCTCAACAGACCTCTCTCACATGTCACAAGGCATCAAACAAGCCGTCGTCGAAAAATTAAGGCGACGTTATGGTTCACGCTATAATGACGCCAATGTCATGCTAACAGCTACCCACAATCATACAGGTCCTGGTGGTTATAACCATTATGTGATGTTGAACCTGACGGCACTGGGTTTTAACGAAAAAAACTTCGACACCATAGTAGATGGCATATTTGAGTCCATCGTCATGGCTCATGATAACTTGGCTGAAGGCGAAGTTTTGATCAATCAAGGAGAACTACTCAATGCCAGTGTCAATCGAAATCTTGATCCTTATGCGCAAAATCCAGATCACGTCAATTACCCTCATGAAACCAACAAAAGAATGACCGTATTAAAACTCATCAAAGACAATGGTGAAGAAATTGGCACCATTAACTGGTTTGCAGTACACAATGTTTCATACGGCATGGATAAAAAACAAATCACCGCTGACCACAAAGGCATAGCCAGTCAACTGTTTGAAAAAGAAATGGGTTTTATTCACAACGCATCCGATAACTTTGTGGCAGCATTCGCCAGCAGTAACCTTGGAGACTCATCACCAAATGTCTGCGGTCCACAAAATGGCTGTGCTGACAACGATTCAGACAGCGCTTTGTTAGCAGGCACCATGCAATACAACAAAGCCCGCAAACTATATCAAAGCGCTAACAAAAAACTCAAAGGAGAGCTGGCCTACAGACATCATTATGTAAGAATGCAAGATTACGAAGTCACCAGCCAATTCGCCGGCGACAATCCTGGGCGACTGTGCGCTGCCGCTGTTGGTCAATCATTTGTAGCTGGCTCGACATGGGATGGACCCAGTGGAAAACGTGGTTTTAGAGAAGGCATGACCGATTACAATAATACTGGTTGTCAATTTCCAAAAAGCATTCTCATCGAAAGCAGAGTCACAAGCTCCGGTTTGAACGACCTTTTGTATACAGTATTAGGCCGCAATAATTCAATTCGCTTGAAAGCCATCTTATTTAATATATTTAGAACGACTAATATTATGTCTATACTCGAGGATTTACTTAACTTCGGTGAAGAATTTGAAGTAGATCTATACCCTGAGATCATTCCATTCCAAATGTTTACTATTGGTGAATTGGCGATTGTTTCCGTTGCTGGTGAAATGACCACCATGTCAGGTCGACGCCTTGAAGCTCAACTACTTAATGATCTCGCACCAATTGGTGTAAAGACCATTGTGATTTCTGGCCTTGCCAATGCCTATCATGGTTATATCACCACACCAGAGGAATATCAAATGCAATATTATGAAGGAGCGCACACAATATTTGGCTCAAGAACACTGCCTGCCTATATTCAAATTTACAGCGATCTGGCCCGCTCTGTAGTCAATGGTGCGATTAACACTGCATCAGGACCAACACCACCAGATATGTCTCAAAATCAATTATTTCCTTCTTTACTAGCTGACATCGGTTTTGATGACAAGCCTTTATTTGACTATTTTGGAAAGGTATTAGATGATGCACACGATACCTATTCAGTTGGTGATACAGTGCAGGTCAAATTTCGTTCGGCCAACCCCAAAAATGATTACCAAACATCAAGCAGCTTTATCAATATAGAAAGGAAAGTCAATGGTCAATGGCAAACGTATTTAACAGATAACGATATATCAACAACTTTTGTGTGGTATAGACCCCTCCCTTTTAATCCACTTTTGCCCTTACCATGTTTTATGTGTTCAACAGCTGAGGGTAAGTGGACCCCAGATGAAACCACCCCTTCTGGCACTTATCGCATGGTTCACAATGGTGTATGGTTACATGGAATCACTCGTCAAAAAACCGCTTTTCATGGTATCTCAAGAGAATTCTTTGTTGGTAATGTCAAGCAAACCGTTGCACTTTATAACCCAACACACCAAACCTATTTACAAGCACAAAATGCTGGTGGCAGTGGTGTTTATGCTGGTGGAGGCTGGGTACGCAGTTGGGAAAAACTCGGCTTGATCCATGTTGAAGATAATTTGAATATCAATGACCCTGCCACTTGTATCACCCACTTAAGCACCGTTGCAATTCGCACAGGTAACAGACATTATTTGACAGCCAAGAATGGCGGTGCTCTTGAGGCCGATGTCAGGCATGTAAAAAGCTGGGAAAAATTCACCTTACACAACAAAACAAGTCAAAACACCAACCGCTGTTTAAGAGATGGTGATCTCATATCATTACAAAGCGGTGCACATGGTACATATGTTAGCGCTCATATCGATGGTACAGCCAATGCAGCAGCACCGCATACCTTACAATGGGAAGAATTCACTGTAGAGTTCATCAATCCAGTGATAAACATGACTGTTTCCTTGAAAAGCCACTTCAGTGGCAACTATTTAATGGCCGAAGAAAATGGTGGACTGGCATTAACAGGACGTGGAAAGACAGGCACTGTACCAGCAGAAAAATTTGGCATGGTGTTATTAGAAGATCACCTACCAGCATCCCAACTGGGCTCATGCATCAAGCATGGAAGCCTTATTGCCCTGAAAGCCCCAGATGGACACTTTGTGACAGCGCATCCGAGTGGTAACTTCACCGTAGCAGCAAATCAAATTGAAGATTGGCAAAAACTTGAAGTTAGCGTTTTAAACGGCTCACAAAGTTGCCTTACTGATGGCGATATTATTCTTTTTAAAACAACTCATGGTAACAATAAAGTCATGACAATCACTGATGATCATGTAATCGGCAGTATGAACCTCAGCGGCACCATAACAGGCAATGGTTACTTGAGAACTCAAATTGAGTTAATAGTGCATTAATTCATAAATGACGACTTTGTTGATATTGAGAGTCAATTGAAACTGAAATTAATGATTCAATAAAAAATCAACAAATATTCAACCCAGATCCCACAACCAAGAAAGCCGCGAATAATCGCGGCTTTTTGGGTCATAAAAAAGAAGAGAGAGAGGATCTTTTTTTATAACAAAACTTCTTAAGTATTAATAATCAACAACTTGAACATTAACTTGTACTTTAACACGCTCACCAGGATGGTTTTGCATGGTGGTATGACGTATCTGCCCATCGTATTCATAAGACACATCATATGCAGTCACACGTTGCTCTTCATGATATGTTGTTTTCGTGTAACAATGTCTGCGTGGTTGATTAGCGCCTCTATGAGAACCTTCTTGTGAACCAATCGCAGCGCCTGCCAATATACCTGCAGCCGTTGCAGCTTTGCGACCATTACCGCTGCCAAACTGACTGCCAATAACGCCACCAATAATACTGCCTAAAACTGCACCGCCAGCACTGCCAGCTCGTGAAGGTTGTCTTATAGGTTGATCCCGACAAACACGCTTGTTTTGTGGTACTTCATAGGTTTCAAAAATTGGTTGAACATCAACCACTTTTGCATAAGTCGCATTAGAATCATAACGATCAGCATGTGCTGTACCGATGGTCGTTGTTATCAAAGCAAGACCTGTTATTATTTTTCTGATGGTATTCATGGCTTCACCGATTAATTTGAACTTGTGTGCCAGTTTAACCAAGCTACAATGAATAAAACCTGAATGACATAAAAAAATAACACAGAGTTAATTCTATAAATGCCAATATCTTGATAAATAACAGGTTAAAGCAAAATCACACTTGTATCTTCTAGTGGATTCTTTATGGCAAAAAGTGCCTTATTGACCAATCACATAACACATGAATGAGGCACTCTAAGGCACAAAACATAAATAACTACACACAATGAATAAATAAAATCGGTTCACAATGCTCATCATATTAAAAATAACAATGAGCAAAACTTTAAAACCAAGTCGTCATACCACAGTGGAATCAAGTGCTGAATCACTGTGCTTAATTCTTGAAAATAAATACTAAATTTTGATGTTTGAATATGATAGGATATGTATCCCTGAATTTTATCGTAAGGATGACTTAATGACGAGGGGAATAAAAAATTGAGGTTTGGAAATAAAAAACCAGCAGTGCCTGTTCTCACTACTGGTTTTGTATACAGCCTATAGACTGTCCATCCCACCAAAAATAACTACCGATGATTTGAGGTGAAATCAGTATAATAGGTAGCATTTTTCACATTTTTTTATTATAGAAGATAAAGACTTCCTTTAAGTGTGCAATTCTGCACAACCGAGATTTTTTAGCACCTGATAAGGACACCAGGTGTACTTCTTATACATATCCATTAGCAAAACAATCCCTATTGTAGAAAGAATAAATTGTACTTGAGCCATCATTGTAAATACTGTCACTGCCCAATAAAATCAGATTAAAAGGCCTGTGACAATTTTGGTCACAAACCAACTCATATGAAATCACTTATTCATATAAAAAATATAAATGCTTGTTTATGAGTAAAGAAAAAACATAAAACCCTGTTTCACTCTTGATTATCAACCAAACATTGTGTAAAAAATAATAAGCAAAAAAAAACCAGCAACGCCTGTTCTCGTTGCTGGTTAAAACACGATAAAATCGTGCAATCCCACTAAAAATAATTACAGACAGATTTTAAAAAAAATCATACCATAACCATGAAACGAATTATAAAGGAAAAATTTTACATCGATGAGTGCAAATTTGCACAAGCCTTGCTAAATTACAAAAAATCACTGGATAAAAACGACCATGATACAGTATAATTTATATTGTCCCTACGCCCTGTTTGGATGTTTAATATATAAAACCACAAATAAATCAAATAAAAATTTCATTTTGAGAAATTGATCACATTTTTAATTCTTATAAAATGTAATTATTATGAAATCTTGCCCCAAAAAAAGTGAGTAAATCTGAGAGTAAAGAAACAGCGAAGAAAAATAATAAAAGAGAAGAAATTAATAAAAACAGCTTAAAATCTTAAAAAAACAGAGTAGAGAAAAAACGTAAACATGATATAAAGTATATAACCAGCGAGGCCCTATCCTCATCGCTGGTTAACGCACAAATTTATAAAAAATTCAGGTGCTTATACTTTATAAAGACTTAATATCAATTAAGAGTTGTGATAACTATATTTAGCCTTTCCCACAAGTTCCATTATAAGGGCTAACCCATAAATTATGATGTACAAAACGGCACAAGTTAAAATATTATGAACACTAATCCTCAATTACAACAAAACCACGACCTGAAAAAGAAAGCCATATCACTACTGTCCAAGGCAATAGCCAAGATAATGCTCAAATTCAGATTACCACGCAACGAGTTTATCAATTTACTTGATGAAAAACTGGTCCTTGAGGCCAAAAGACAAGACCCAGAGGCCAGCAATGTCGCCATCGCGATCCGCACTGGCATAGATAGACGTTACATTACCAAACACCTCAAAGGTGAAATGCCCAATGCTAGGCCTGATAAATTGGCCATCATATTAGAAGACTTGCGGTGGACTGCGCAAAAATTCTATAACTCTAATAAAATCCCCAAACTCGGTCCATTTAAAACCTTCCAAAGCATTTGTGAACAAAGGGCATCAGGTTCATTGACCTACAATGCCATCTTTGAAGAGCTGTTGGCCAATGGCAATATCAAAGATTTGGGAGATAAGGTAGAGATTGTTAGCTTTTTAAACACTACTGTTAAGGATGACATCAATTACTCAGAAGTTACCGCTAACCAAGTTAATCGAACTGTTAACACCATAATCAAAAATACTGATATAGAAAACATTGAAGATAAATTGGTCCAGAGAACAATTTTTACAACTCAAATTAACCCTGAAAAATTTGATGAATTACATCAAGATTTGAAAATAAAAACAAAAGAATATTATTCCGAAATAACAGAGCTATTTATCAGTTATGAGGAAAATGTAAATATTGGCACCCATCCAGAATATGGATACTCCTTTTTAGAATATACTATAGAGAAATAATCATGAAAAAAAAAATTTAATCTTACTAACAGCAACCCTTTTTACTTCTAACGTATTTGCAAATACTTTTACAGTCGATTTAGATCCAACGGGAACATTCAAAAATGTTTGTATAAGTGTAGGTGGAGATGGAACTGGCGATAAAGTTGGCGGTGATGGAACCGGTAATAAAGTCGGTGGCGATGGAACTGGCTATAAGGTTGGTGGTGATGGTACTGGTTATAAGGTTGGTGGTGACGGAACTGGTGATAAAGTTGGCGGCGATGGAACTGGTAGAATTTATTGTGAAGTTATTAAAGTCAAATAAAACCATTTTACACTTATGAATTTAGCACTCATTGTCTGAAGTTGGAATATGCTTTTGACAATGAGTTCTTTCATGTTGAAAAAATATAATATCAGATCCAAAATTGAATTTTATACTTAATTGATGCATCTTTATATATCATTTTTGATGTTTCTTTCTTCAAAAACTGAATCACTCATATTCACTTGGTATTTTCTGTCGCAATCAATAATATGTCCTTGTCTGATAAGCTCTTTGGCTATGGCATAATGAGTTAAACCACCCGAAGCCGCTTGTTCACAAATGCTTTTAAATGAATACTTACCACCGTGCTTGGCAATCACATCGGTCTTGTCTTGTCTGCATTGATGGCGCATTTGTTGCAAAACCAGTGCAACTTTTGAGCGGGTCTTTTTTAACGCTTCGTCTTTTAACGTTTTACTGACATAACGGCGATCCAGCCCCGTACGGGCCGCCAGTTCAACCATAGAATATTTGCCATCTTCTTTTTGAGCCAGCCTCACCAAATGGTATTTATACAACTCAATGAATTGACTGAACAATACATTAAAACGCAAAGCGATCTTAGCTACCACTTATGGCCACATGAATTCTACTTCTAGAATCCTTTAATAATGGGTGGATTACCTGGTCACAACAAGCTTATATTAAAGCTTCAAATACTGGGGCAGGAGATGTTTTTGGAGATTCAGTTAAGCTCTATGCTGATACATTGGTGGTGGGAGCATCTGGAGAGCAAAGCAATGCTACAGGAATAAATGGTGATCAAAATAATAACAGCTTGTTTAACGCAGGAGCGGTTTATGTCTTTACTCGCACTCAAGACACTTGGAGTCAGCAAGCTTATATTAAAGCCTCAAATAATGAAGCTGACGATGAATTTAGTTTTGACATTGCAATTTATGAAGACAACATCCTAATAGGAGCGCGCGGGGAAGACAGTGCTGCAAAAGGCGTAAATGGAGACCAGAGTGATAATTCGGTCTCAGGTTCAGGTGCCGTCTACTTATTTTCACGTCATGATGACAGTTGGTCACAAAATTTATTTATCAAAGCTTCAAATACAGATGCAAGCGATACTTTCGGCAGCAGTGTTGTTTTAAATGCAGAAACCTTAACCATCAGTGCGAGAGGAGAAAACAGTGCCAGTGCGGGGATTAACGGCGATCAATTCGACAACTCCACTTTAGGCGCCGGTGCCGTTTATGTTTTTGACTCAGATGTCATTTTTAAGAACAGTTTAGAGTGATTCTATTCATTGGTTAAGACCATAAAATGGGCCAAATTACTGTTTTATAAAATAAGCGTGCCCAAAAAGAGTCAGGAGCTATAATCGAATTTGGTGTTCAATAAGATTTGCAAGTTAGCGATATATCTGGTTAATTATAGTGACCAAACTTAATAACCATTAGGAAATATATCGCTATGAAAGATAATAACGTTGTTGATTTAAGAAATCCATTAGAATTTACAGATACACTAACAGAATTACTGAGATCAGTGGCCAGAGAGCTGATTTCTCAAGCTGTTGAAGCAGAGTTATCAGCATTTATGGATCAATTTTCAGGTAGACTAATGCCAGACAAGCGTGCAGCGGTAGTACGCAATGGCTATCATCCAGAAAGGAAGATTCAAACAGGTATAGGTCCGGTTTCAGTGAAGATACCCAAAGTGAGGTCTAAAGATGGAAGCCCTGTGAGTTTTCAGTCTGTATTGGTTCCTCCATATGTACGCAAGAACCGTTCATTTCAAGCGGCCTTGCCTTGGTTGTATTTAAAAGGGGTATCAACAGGAGAGATGTCTAGTGCATTGGCAGTACTTGTTGGAGATGAAGCTAAGGGATTTTCAGCTGGCACAGTATCTCGCTAAAAGAAACAGTGGAGTGATGAATACAACCACTGGCGCAAGAGGAAGCTTGATAAGCACAAGTGTCCATATATGGGCAGATGGCATATACAGCGGTCTTGGGGCAGAAGATGCCAAGCTTTGTGCATTGGTAGTCATTGGTGTTACTGATAGTGGTGAAAAACATTTTCTTGCCATTGAAGATGGCGCCAGAGAATCCACGGCAAGTTGGCGGGAAATTTTGCTGGATTTAAAGCACAGAGGCATGAACTGTCCCAAATTGGCTGTTGGCGATGGCGCAATGGGTTTTTGGTCAGCTTTGGATGAAGTGTATCCAGATTGTCGTCATCAACGTTGCTGGGTACATAAAACGGCCAATGTTTTAAACTGTTTGCCTAAGTCAAGTCAGCCTAAAGCCAAACAGAGATTGCATGAAATATGGCAGGCTGAAACAAAAAAATCAGCCCTCAAGGCCATGGATCAATTCATTCAAATTTATGATGACAAATATCCTAAAGCGACCAAGAAATTACACAAAGATCGACAAGAGTTATTAGCATTTTATGATTTCCCATCAGTGCATTGGCAGAGTTTAAGAACCACCAATCCGATTGAATCTACTTTTGCCACCATTAGACACCGAACCAAACGTGCCAAAGGTTGCTTATCAAAACAGGGCATGTTGCACATGATGTATAAATTATCAGAGTGCGCACAAAAGAAATGGCGAAAACTCAGAGGATTTAAAACACTGAACAAAGTCATTCAGGGAGTAAAGTTCAAGGATGGCATCGAAGTCATTAAAAATGATCAGATCGCTGCATGAGAATATTCTTGAACACTAGATTTGACAATAGCTCGAGATAGAATGATGCCTGTCCTTTGTGCGTTTCCATTTTCATGGCTGTTGAGCATGCCAGTAAAAAATGGACTATGCCAATTCATAATTGGAAACCTGCTTTGAATAGATTTGTGATAGAATTCCAAGACAGAATTGAAATTAAATAAATAAAAGTTACACAGTTTTATTTACAGGCTCAATTTTATTGTATATTTATAGCAAATATTTTTATTACATTTTTTGTTTTTACATTAATCTTAGTTTATCTTTTATATTTTTATTATTATTCTCATTTTGCCTTGAAAAGTTAGTAATATTCTCCAATTCTTCTAATGGAATATTCAGCTCATCACAGATTTTTGATTTTGTAATTTTCTTTTTCCAAAGAAACTTAAAAACCATATCCCATAATGTTGATGATATTTCACCAATACTATTTGGTTCGCTTTGCCTGTAATTTTGGCTTATTTGTATATAGAAACCTCTGAATGTCCAATCTGATATAATTCCAAGGTTATGCATTCTATAACATAACGAAGCAAGTGATACTTTCCAGCGTAATTTGGCTGAAATTAAATAATTCAAATTCACATTTTTTCTGATATTTGATCTTATATCAGCTTCTGGCATCAAAAAACATGAAGCGAAAGTATCAGCCTCTTTTTCAATGGCTTTTTGATCATCATTTATTCGTCCACCAACATGCATTACAAGATGTCCTAACTCATGGGCTAAATCAAAACGACTACGCTCAACGGTTTTGAATGTATTCAAAAACACAAATGGTGTATTTCCTCTCCAAAAAGAAAAAGCATCGACTGTTTTGATATCTTCTCTAAGAGAGAATATTCTTATGCCCTTTGATTCTAATAACTTAACGATGTCAACAATTGGCTTATTACCAATACCCCAATACTGCCTTAAAGATAATGCAGCACTATTTGGCTCATAATCAGCACTATAATCAGGTAAATCAACTTTTGGCAAATTGAACTTATCAGATAACCAGTCATTCACCATAGTACCAATATCCGCACAGGCAAGCGCCGCTTGTTCATCTCGTGACTTTAATTTGGATAATTTTCTAAAACTGACAACATCAGTAGAAATATGATCAAGATCATCTCCATGTAAAAAATCTATAGGGAACCCCAAGGCATTGGCAAGCTTCTCGATTGTCTCTGGTTCTGGTGCGTGCAATCCTTTCTCTAATCTAGTTAACGTTAAAGATGAAAGTCCAGTTACTTCTGCTAAATGTTTTTTTGTAAATTTTCTCCTTTTTCTGGCTACAGACAATCTACTAGGATTAAACATGACTATTTTTCTGAAATAATAAAGTCGTCATTATAAGAACCCTCTTCGTGTGAATCACCAATTTTATCAAAATCATCAATATTTTGATCTTGTGATATGAATATCCTCTCTAAATACATGTATTTCCCACTTTGAAGAACTTCCCCAGCAAGTGAAAATTCAACGCTAACTTGACTATCTTGTTCACTTACACAAATCATCCATGTGTTTGTAGACTCAACTTCGGATTCGAAGTTAGGTAACTCTCCTTGATTTGAGCTTATTACTCTTCTTTTGTATGAGCCATTTCTTTTAGATGCAGGTTGAGGGTCATGATCAGGAATACATGCAAAATCTACATTTTGAAACAAGATTTTATCGCCTGTTTTTTTGTTAATAACAAACTCTAAATTTTTATCGATCAGTTTATCCCAATCACTCTTATCAGTTACTAAAACATCTCTCATAGCCCTAACTCCCTCAAGGTATGAAAATTGTCCTGGTGCAGTAATTGGATGATTTGAAACCGCGCTGTTTCTAGCTGAAGAGGCTCTAAAAGCAATTTCTTTGATTTGATCTAACGTTAGATTCATTTCATCGAGTCTATTTGTGGACTCTATCGAATTATTTAATATTATCATTTGATGCTATGTTGATTTTATTAACCTCAATTGTGGCACAATAAATCAACATGTTCAAGTTTTTATCACTTAACTAAAGACTTATTTTTAGATATAATATTAATTATATTTGGTTAGACTTAATCTAGCTTTACCTCCATGGGGAATCGAAAATTTCTCGTTGCCTTTTTATAGCATTAACACTATTAGAGAGAGCCTCTTTTTTTGAGCATCCTCGTTTTTTAAATTTTTTTATCAATGTAGACTCCAATGTCTTTTGCCAATTTGGTAAAGTTGTACCTGAAGGTACCTCAACTAAAATTTTCGGACTATTTATTTGACTACTTATCCTGTCCTCTTCTATTCCAGAAATTAAATAAACACACCTTGTATATATTATTCCGTCGATTAAAGCATAATGTTTTGAGATATCAAACTGTATAGCGACATTAATATCAAGCGGTTTATAAAACTCCAAATTCAAATATATGAACTTTGAGATAAACTTCTTATAAACCCAAGTAGATCTTACGTCACCAGGAGGAGTTTGAGTATGTATATTAATTAAAGTTTCCAAGTCGTTGTTATGATCATTTTTTAGAATAAGGGCAGGTATTATTTTTTGATCTGCAATATAACTTGAGCCAATCGCTCCATCATTAACAATATTATGAATATTTGATTTTTTTATAATGAACTTACTTTTTGCCATATATCACCTCATTGACCACATGAGTTTTAAATGAGACTGATTTTCCTGACGCGGTAAACGCTTTAACTCTATATAAATCAATTTTGTATAAACCCCATATCTCCTTTGAAAGTTTGAAAGTGACCCAGCCAGATTTAGTTTCTTTTTCTGAAAAATTTAATGGCAAAATAAGCTTCTTATTTGATCCATCAGAATTTATTGGTAAAACCTCAAAATCTGGCTCAATTTTTGCTGTTTTTAATAAGTTATCTGAATCAAAGAACTCAATTTGTAATTCAAGATTAGAAAAAGAATTTGATGTACTAGATCGGTTAGTATAATTAACTGCAAATGAAATGTAGTCAATGCCATTGGATTTCCATTTCATTGAATCAATTAAATATGCATCAATATTTTGATATTTTTCATTATGGTCTTTTTGTGCAATCAAATTTGAATTTTTTGAAATTAAATAACCACGATAAGAAAGTAAAAATGAGAAGGCTGAAATAATAAGTGCTCCAAATGCTATATCATTTGCAGTCATGGCATACATACCAAAAGATTACAATATTTAAGATAATAAAACAGCATTTGATTTTTTTGAATAGTGGAGCCAACCATTGTATACAAGAATTCAAGAATAATCAATTTGTGTTTTTTATAAAAATTGCTTAGAAAAATACTAATTTCTAAGTAGCATCCCTTGAAATAAATAAAAGGGGTCAGGTCACTTGTTCATGATTAAAATATAATTGTCATATCTAAAAATTCTCAAAGGACATATATGCCGCTGAGCAAAAAGCTAGAATAATAAAGCAACCACAATCCATGAAAACAATAGTAAAAATTATTGCTAAATTCTATGATCAAAGTGTTGATAAAATTACCCAAAGAGCAGCAGGGCGTACATCAGAATTTGAAGCAAGGAAAGTGGCCATGTATTTGTGTCAGGAATTAAGTGGTAAGTTTTTAAAAGACATTGCTGACTACTTTAATCTTAATCATATTGGTTCTGTTAGTTACAATACCAGCACTATAAGAAGAAAAAGACATGAGAATAAGAAATTTGCTAAGAAAATTGATATGATAATCAAATTGATTCATGAACAAGTCACTTGACCCCTTTTTATCACTAATGTTATTTTTCATGCTGGAGACAGTTTTTATTGTCGTAACCCAACTGATGACACACGTGTGTTTTTGAACGCAGTTAACCAGGCATTAGAAAGCATCTATCGACCTGGTTATAACTACAAAAAGGCGGGTATTATGATTAATGATATACGTGATCCAGATCAAGTGCAGCTGGACATGTTCAACAGACCCATTGGTGATCCCAGATTAATGGGAGTCCTTGATTCAATCAATGGAAAGTTTGGGAAAGAAACTGCAAAGTTTGCTATGCAAGGCAAAACCCATAAAAAGTGGGCAATGCACAGCGAAAAGAAAACACCAGCTTACACAACTCGATTTGATGAGGTCTTTAAAGTCAGATAATTTCCGGTGGTATCCTAAAATGAAACAGATCAACAGAGGGTTTGGTTCAAATGAGGATCACGGAAGAACTGAAGAAGATAGCTATAGCTGACCACAAAAAATAATATGTTTTTTGTGATGACTCAATTTGAATCAGTATTACCCAATTTTGATGAGCAATAATTCAAAATTGAACAGAGAAATATTAAACTGACAATGGTAATTAAAAATTACCAAAATAAAGACAAGGATGTCTTTATAGTTTCTTTCTGAGTCAAAAACTAACTGTGTGAAAAACGGGGTATCTATGAAGAGCTACCCCCGGTTTCATTTTCTAAATAATATAAAGACAGGCAGTGGCTTCCAATTAACTAAGCCAGTCGAAACAACAGAACAACTCACTTTCAGCCACAGAGATAAAACCATTGGCTTTGGTTTTACTCAACTTAATTACAACAGTCCTAAAGAAACAGAGTTTTCTTACAGATTAGGTCCAGATTCATCAGAGTGGATTAACTTGCCCAATTATCAACGTCGTATTACTTTGAATAGTTTAAAATCAGGAAATTATCAACTTGATATCAAAAGTCGTTATTTCACTGGGGAATCATTAAAATCTTTGTCTTTTACGGTAAAAGCCCCACCGTGGCTCAGTTGGTGGGCTTTTGTGTGTTATTTTTTGCTTGCTATGGCTTTAATTTTTATTTACATTAAAAAGAAAATTGCTTCAGAAAAGAAAATCAATGCTTATCTTAATCAACAAGTCCAGCAACAAACTCAACACATTACAGAGCAAAAAAAGACCGTGGAAGGCCTCATGGCGAGAAAAAATGAAATTTTTTCTAATGTATCACATGAATTCAGAACCCCGATCACCTTAATATTAGGCCCCATTGAAGAGTTACAAAGGGTTGAGAAAGAGGCCAACAAAAAAGAAAGTTTCGAGATGATATCTCGCAATGCCAAACGTTTGCTTAACCTGGTTAATCAAATGTTAAAATTGGCGCAAGTCAATGAAACTGACACAACACAGAAACAGTTGGTTGATCTTTCATCGCGACTTAATATGATCATTGAACCTTTCGTATATCTTACTAAAAAAAGCGAGATTGACTTTGCCATAGAATCCATTGAAGAGGTAAAACTGTCATTGACAGAAGATGCACTGGAAACCATCGTTACCAATTTTCTCTCCAATGCCATAAAGTACACACCAAAAGGTGGAAAAGTCATCATCGGCACTGTGCGAAACACCAATGATGTCACTATTTATGTCAAGGACAATGGTTGCGGTATCAGTGCAGAAGATCAAGCATTGGTTTTTAAAAGGTTTAATCGATTATACCAAAGCGATTCACCAGGCACAGGCATTGGTTTGGCACTGGTTAAGGAGTTGGCTGATTTGAATCAAGCCGAACTCACTCTTGTCAGTAACCTTGGACAAGGCAGTGAATTCAGCATCACATTCCCAGTTGATGTATCCTTACAAATAGACAATATCATTTCACCATCGCCAGATTTGACAACTGTAGAAGACATGGATGAGCAATTAGTTACTGACAAACAAACCGTACTCATCATTGATGATAATGACGACATGCGGCAATACATTAAACAGGTATTATCCAAACATTTTAATTGTTTATTGGCTATAGATGGATTGGATGGCATAGCCAGCGCATTAAAATATGTGCCAGATATCATTGTCTGTGATGTCATGATGCCAAAAGTTGATGGTTTCCATGTGTGTAGAAAATTACGCAATGAGAATATTACTTCTCACATTCCATTGGTACTGCTAACAGCCATTGATGAAAAATCCAGCCGAATCAAAGGCTGGCGAGAAAACATTGACAGATACATGAACAAGCCATTTGATGCTCAAGAATTGGTTTTGCAACTGAAAAACATCCTCAATACCCGACAACTTTTACAAAAAACTTTACTTCAAACCGGTGATTCACGCTCAACCAATATCACTTATCTTTCTGAAAATGATCAACAATTCATTGATAAATTAAAAAAATTGATCGAACAGGGTTACGCAGACCCACTGTTTAATTTGCAAAAGATGGCCAGCCTTATGTTTGTCAGTGATCGACAATTACAACGTAAAACCAAGGCATTAATTAACGAAGCACCAATGGATCTGGTGAGAGCAATCAGATTGACGAAGTCAACAGAATTATTAATCAAAGGTCACCAGACTTCCTATGTATCAGATGTCTGTGGATTCAGTTCAGTTTCCTATTTTTCACGCTCATTCAAAAAGAATTATGGCATGACTCCTAAAGCCTATCAAAAACTCAACCATCAGTAAAAACGGTAAGACTATAATTTGTGAATGGATAATAAGATTTACATGGCTATGCATGAAACTCCTGTTTCATATTGTTTTTGCTGTTTTTA
>CAYGTC010000064.1:0-25204 GCA_964352735.1 uncultured Alcanivoracaceae bacterium
TCAAATATTGAGAATCTAGATTATGAAACAGGACTCTTGTGCAGAGCCATGTATGATTAAATGAAGAAAATTGCCAATGACGGCAAAGAATTTATAGTAGATCTATTATACCAATAATATCCTGTAATTAGTGGTATAGGGGCATGTATTGGATGTCCATGATGAACTAAAAAAAACAATCTGAAAGATATTTGAATTTAAGGTTGCATCTCAACCCAATCAATCACCTGCTGATCAACAGCCGCTGGATAAGGCACACCGTCTTCCACACCAACATAAAGTAAGCACATTTTTTTGGAGTTTTTGAAGACTTTATGGTATTTGTTGAGCCAAATGGCCAGGTGGTTTCTTAGGTCTTCTGCCAATGGGATCTGTTCGATGATTTGTGGATTGTTTTTTAGTGCATCATATATGATTTGGTTGTTACTGAGCATGGGGCCATCGGTGTAGGCGCGAATTTGGTCAAAGACAAACAGCTCTGCCTCATTCATCTGATTGTGGTATTGAAAGAAGCGCCGTTCCCATGACAGTTTTGGATCAAGATCAAAGCGCTGGCTGAGCATTTCACCCAATTCATTGCGGCGATTGATTTGGCTGATGAACGATTTTTTGGTGATTGACATGGCTTGGCGCATTTCAATCATGGAATCCCTAAGAGTTGGCTGTGAGGTACGAAATGCAAAAAAGAGACTGGCAATCACCACTAGGCTGGTCAATATTAGTGCCCATAGCCATGTATTGTTGACCTTGATGGTATTGACTTTGACAGGCTCACTCACAAGCTTTTCGGATATTGCCAAATGGGTTTGTGTATCGATTTTCTTGACGGCACCTGAAATGCGGTAACCTTCACTGAAGACTGATTCTATGGTTAGTCCTTCACCTTCCAACTCCTGACGGATGCGGCTGATGGTTTTGTAAAGTGTGCTCTCTGTGACTACTCGATCCTTCCACACCTCGTCCATCACTTGTTGCTTGGATACGGTTTGTGGTGAATGTTGTATCAACAACGATATCAACTTGTATGACTTATCACCAAGTTTAACAGCCTCATCATGCTTGAACAGTTTGTTCTTGGCAGTATCCAGTGTAAATTCAGCAAATTGATAAATCATTTGCCAATTATAGTTTTTTTCTCAAGAGCCCTGCAACTTAATAGGCAGTATTACTGATAACAAAAGACGTCAATGCCACCTCACATCTTTATCTTTTGTTTTCAGTAGCTTCTCCCCATCATCAACGATAACATCTGTTTCGTTGATAATTCACTGCCACAATCATCAATATTATCCCCAATAAACACCGCGCCCAAAAACTCAATGTTGGGATCACGTAAACCTTGCTTGGTGGTAAGTCACCTCGCTGAACTAATGTATCGAATGTTGACTGATTATTTTGCATATTGGCAACTCTTTTTATTATGAGTACTTTTTGAGACAAGGTATTGTCTGGATTATTATGTATTGATTGCTGATTTGTATAAGCATTATTAAAGCCCTCGCTTTTTGTGTACAACAGTTCATTGTCAGCGTCAGTATTTGTAATGCTATTGTTGTTGCAATTATTGGCTTGATCGGTAGCTTCAAAACTATTAATGAAAATCGGCACGACCAGAGTAGCCAGTTGACTGACGGTCACGCCTGCGGTATTACTCACCAACACTTGGTAATCACCAGAGTCCTCAGGTTTTGTTGCATGGATCAATAACTCTGGCTCATCAGCACCGGCCACCACATCACCATCTTTATACCATTGATAGGACAACACGCCTGTGCCTGAAGCCGCCACTGATAAAACAGCCGTTTGACAGGGTTGGACAACAGAGCCCAGTGGTTGTGTATCAATAACAGGCACTTGAGGTTTAGGATCTACCACAAAGACCCCTGTGGTCACTTCGCTGTTTGCAAAGTTGTTTCTGGCACAAATGGCCTTAAGCACATGATCGTCAAATAAGGTGATGCCACCATCGTATAATGTGCTGTTAACATCTGGCTCACTGCCATCTAAGGTATAATAAATGTCAGCATTTGTGGTTTCGGTAGTTATGGTCACCGTGGTTTGATCAATGTAGGTGCCCGGCGTTAATATTTCTGGTGGCGCACATTGGAAGGCATAATTATTTCTCACTACTTGGCTGTCAGACCATCCCGCTTGTGCTGAAATCGCTTGGACGGATGCGGTTCTGGCAAGGTTGAATTGGTCTACGCCTGAGGCACCTTGACCAACACTGCTGAAGTCTGAAAAAGGCACATCACCATTTGTGGTCACATACAATCTGCGTATGTTAAATGGCGATGAAAAATCAGGCGCCTCTACTCTGATGGCTATGCTGTTATGGTAAGTGCCTGATTCCGGTGTGATGACAGGATCGGCAACTGTACCCAGAACTGGATCAACGACGGTAAATGTGGCCGGTGATATGGCACTGTTACCAAATCCAGACAAAAATGCTCTGGCCCTGATGAAATAACTGTTGGGTGAAGCTGGCAATTCGAACGGGCCATTATATGACCTGACGGTGCCTGATGTTTCTGGGTCGGTGCCATCGAGTGTATAAAAGATGAATGAAGCACCATCGGTATCTGATGTCATGGTTATTGTCACTGGCGCATTAAAGATACCACCTTGTGGTTCTATTCTGGGTGGCGAAATAACAAAACTGGTATCAAATACCCTTAAATTCGCTTCAGACGATTCACTGGCTTGTGCACCACTCAAAAAAGCTTTGGCCTTGATCTTATGTTCTCCTGGTGATAGCTCAAAAGGCGCATTATAAAGCTGCGAATAATTGGTGGGTTCTGTGCCATTTCTGGTGTACCTTATGCTGGCACCACTGTCATTTGTTGACAAAGTAACCAGCATTGAGTCATCAGCAGTTGCTCCGTCACCAGGCATGATTATTGGTGGGCTCAGCTGACTGATAATTTCATAATTTGTCTCGACTGTTTCGCTTGGTTCATAATTACCGAGATAGACTTTTGCCTTAATCGTAGTATCGGTGTCTATACTTATGGGTTCAACAAATATAGCGGATGTCTCAATGGGCTCAGACCCATCATCAGTATATCGGATAATCGCCCCTAATACGGTGCTACCCAAATACAACGTAGTCTCACCATAGTATGTACCTTCAGGTGGATAAAAAACAGGTGAAGGTAAAGTGATGGGGCGAATGGTCAATTGTTCGGCTCGTGCAACATCACTTTTATAATAACCATCCTTATAGCCTCTTGCGGTAATGTTATAAGAACCTGGGCTGGGTGTAAATGGCCCACTATAAAGCGTGCCTGGGTAAAAAAACGATGGCGTACGGCCATCCGTTCTGTATCGTATGCGAGCGCCCAGAGTTTCGCTGGTGATAATTACGGATGTTCCTTGTTCAAATTCGCCACCATTAGGAATAATTTGTGGTGTTGCCACTTTAGGAGTCGAAGAAATGATGGTCGAAGTACTGGTCTGGCTGGCAAACAATCGACCCGCTGCAGCAACGTTTTTGAAGGACTTGGCTTTGATGGTCAAACCATAATTCAAATAAATGGAGTCACCTTGCTGGGGTAAAAAGATAAAAGAATCTATGGTGGGCTCACTGCCATCTAAAGTGTAGCGAATGTGGGTATTGCTGGCGGCATCTCCAGACCCAAAATCAATGCTGAACTGCAATGGCATTGCATAAGTACCTGATGGGTGAGATAAAACCGGCGCAGCTATGTCATCAAAGTCCCACAAAGCATCAATGGCCGCTTTTAAATTGGGCATGGGTCCAATGTTTTGACCATTGATGGATTGTTGTGGTGTGCCAGTATTCCTTAACATTACCTTAATTTCAGATGCACTGGCAGGGGCGCTATTTTTAGCAATGTAGTTGGCTTGTAGTATCGCAACAGCGGCACTCACCATCGGTGACGCCCCTGAAGTACCCCCGAATAGAGTGTAAGATAATGTATTGCCTTCATCATCATAATATCGGCCATAACCTGGCGCAATGATGTCTTGCCCCCATGCGTGTAGGTCAACGGTACTCCCATAAGTAGAACTGTCAAGCCTTGTCCTTGGTGCAACATCCCATGGAGACCTTGCAGAGCCAACAATAATCGCGCCAGAATCATTTGCCGCGGTAAATGGCGCAAAACCTGGTTGTGCAGTTTGATAAAAAGGATGATCTAAATCTTCACTGCCATTGCCAGCTGCTTCAACCACCACATAACCCATGGTTGTGGCTAGTTTTATCATGGCGTGCACTGCGGGATTCCACTCTGATGGTACGAATTGGCCATTTCTGCCTGAGGTTTGTTGTTCAATTAAAATCACATCCCCGACATCAAGATTGTTCATACACAAAAGGATAGCAGACGCTACATTGTATGATCCATTAATAGCTCGGGCTGGAGAAAATAACATGGATGATTCAGTAACCATGCCTGTTGTGCCCCAACCATTATCTTGACTCTTGAGCAAGCCCATCACAGCTGTACCATGATCATAATAGGCCTCAGGATAGTCTTGATGGGGATTTCTAAGCGGAATGATTGGCCCTTGATCACTATGGCTGGCGAACCCATATTCAACATCACAAATACTGATGCCATCACCCTTTCCCCCTATGCCTTGTCTGGCATAATCCACATCCAAACCATCAGGTGCAGCGCCCAAATACCGTTGATACATATTTCCATAAGGGTTATCAATATTATCATCATTGGGTTCTTGATAATCAGGGGGCAGTGGTGGACTGACAGGTTTTGCTATTGGATAAATCCCTTCAACAAGATTAAAGCCTTTGAGTTGTTCGATTGTTCTTTTGACCTCTGATACCGAGATATTGGGCAATGACAAATAATAAAACTGTGTTAAATCTGCGTATGATTGTTGCTTAATCGCCATGGCTTTATCGCGCCAGCTTTTTAATTGCTGTTGATCCTCAGCAAAGACCTTTTGCCAATCAAATTGATTCAATTCATTGATTTCATCAATAAGGTTGAATTGAGCACTGTCGGCCATCAATTTTTTGTTATTAACATACACAGGGACATCATTTTTTAATTTGACTTGAATCATATCAGTGAGATGGATATTTTCATCAAACCACACTTCAGCTTTTGTTGTACTGATTTGTGTGATGATGAATATAATCATCATTGTTTTGAATATCAACTTTATTGGGGGCGCTTTCCGTATTGTAGCTTTGAAAATCATTCATCACCTCATGTCTTTTATAAATGAGCATCACCTTAACACTGAGGGCTTTAATGATGGTCTGACAATTTCTGACATTTGTGGACAACTGTTACCTTCCTTGTATTTTTAAGCCATTGATGGGTTTATATAACGTCATTAACTGTAAATCAGGCTCTAGGGAACTCATCTAAAATCGCAATAATATTGGTGGTTTCACCTCAAAAAACAATATTAGCAGTCGCTAAATTAAAATTTACTAATATATTATTGACTTTTAAATTATTATTGAGCTAAGATAAAACCACTGTGAAAATAATTGTACATAGAATACCAAGAAACCGTATAAAAATGCATATGAAATAAACGGTCATTTCTTACAATTATATTGAAAGTTTAGCAGTTAGCGACCATCCACTGAATGAATTCAGAAGCTCTCCTCTTAAGGCTTCGGGTGGTCGTCCTGTTTTTTATCTATTGAATTTCACGGCTCTAAATTTCACTTCTTCTGCTCCTTGAGTCTAAATGCCAATCCTTGCTTAACCGCAGGCCATTGTTCTTGAGTGATTGAAAAAACCACAGTGTCCCTGATGACGCCATCCTTATCTATGTAATGATTGCGCAGTACCCCATCTTGTTTTGCGCCCAAGCGTGCAATGGCTGTCCGTGAAGCATGATTATGCCAATGTGTTCTAAATTCTACGGCAATGCATTTCAATGTTTCGAAGGCATGGCACAATAATAGATACTTACACTGGCTATTCACCGCGGTTCTTTGAAATCGACGAGCATACCACGTATAACCAATCTCAATTCTATTGTTGTTGAAAGCATTGCAAAAGCGTGTCGAACCAATGACCTTTGATGAGGATTGATCAATCACAACAAATGGCAGAGATCTGTTTATTGCTTTTTCATTCAATGCATCAGATAGGTATTCATCAATACTTTCTTCACTTGGTACTGAAGTAAACCACAAATTCCACAGATTACCATCAGAGGCAGCATCAATCAGTGCCTGTTTATGCTCTACTCTCAATGGAACCAGTTTAACCGCATCACCGGTCAATTCAATGTCATTTAACCACGCTTTCATATTCATCACTTTATGCATTAATTTATCAACGTATTGTAAACTGAAAAAACCCTCATTTGGACTTTTTCATCATCGGATAATTCATATTTCAACATTTTCACACACCCATGGTTCTACTTGTGCATCATCATGCCACTCTTGCCAAGCAGGCAAACCCTTTATGGCCTGTGAATAAGCGATAACATCTGGGTGCTCGCTCAATTGATACACTTCAATACGATTCACCACAGGGGCAAACATGGCATCCACAATACCAAATGCCCCAAATAAAAATGGCCCCTCATTATGGTTTAAACACGCTGAGAATATGGATTCTATCCTTGCAATATCAATTAGAACATCTTGTGATAGATCTATTTTTGATGGTTGCCTGCACATATTCATTGGGCATTCGGAACGCAATGCTAAAAAGCCACTGTGCATTTCATTGGCCAAACTTCTGGCTTGCGCCCTGAGTTTTGAGTCCTGCGGCCACAATTGATGTTCTGGGTATTTTTCTGCAATGTATTCTAAAATTGACAAGGAGTCCCACACGGTCAAATCACCATCTTGTAATACAGGCACTTTTTTTGTTGGTGAAAATTGCCAAAAGTGCTCATGATTGGTTGCCATATCAAATACTGAAAGTTCTTCATCGAATTCGATCCCATTGACTTTTAATCCCAACCAAGGTCTCATTGACCATGAAGAATATCTTTTATTGGCGATGATCAGTTTTATAGTTTGCATTTTGTTCTCCAATTCTTAGGTATGTAATTCATTTTTATCGCTTTTACTTTATGTTTCTTTAGTTTATTCCAGATACGTCCATCAATGACTATTAAGCCCATAAATATGATAATCATACCCAAAATATGACTTGATTTGAGTTGCTCATTCAGAAATGTCACACCTAAAATAATCGCACTGACAGGTATCAGAAATGTCACCAGAGATATGTTAGTAGCACCGCCCTTTGCCAGTACCCTAAAAAATATCACATAGGCCAATGCCGTTGAAACCAATGCCAAAGCCAATACCGACCATAATGTTGTCATCGATATGGTAATGGCTTTAAAATTAACACCATTAATCAATAGCCAAGTGAACATAACTAATGCTGATGCCGTCACTTGGCCAAAGGCTACAACCAAGGGCTCAACCTGTAATTGTTGAAAACGCCTGCCATAAACACTGGCACATCCATAAGATAATGCTGCGCCCACACAAGCAAGCATGGCCAGAATCATCCATAAATTAACATCGGTTTTAATATCAATACCTATCATCAGTGCCACCCCAAATAAACCAAGCAACACACCCAAAGCTTTTTGTTTTGATATGCGCTCGTCTTGGGTTGTGAAATGTGCAATCATAATGGTAAATACAGGCACACTGGCATTAAATATAGATGCCAAAGAGCTGCTGACATATCCCTGACCCCAAAACAATAGGCTAAAAGGAATGATGTTATTGAGAATGCCCATAATTAAAAAGGCTTTCCATAAACCCAATGATGTTGGTATGCGCTTATGGCTGAGTTTAATGATCACAAATAAAGCCATGGCAGCCAAGGCCACTCGCAAGAATACAAGCATCAATGGTTGGATTTCTGCCAATGCAATTTTAGCGAAAAAATATGACCCGCCCCATATGATAGAAAGCAGCAAAAGTAACAGCCATTCTGTACGACCCATTTTAGTGTGACTTTTCATGTGGGTTTCTCCTGATTTAAGTTAATGTTGCTATTTTATTGCAATATTGGTATAGTTTATTGATCCAATTTTTAAAATTATTAATGGTCCAATTATCAAATACCTGTCATGACTATCGCCCAATTAAATTTTCCAATACTGCGAAAACACAATAAAACCAAACAAATTACCGACTGTATACGTCAATTTATTTATGATGGTGTACTTAAAGCAGGAAATAAGCTCCCTGCTACCAGAACTCTGGCTTCAGAACTTAACGTCGCAAGAGGAACCATTGTGGTGGCATTGGAAATATTAATTGCAGAAGGCATGTTAGTCAGTCGTGGCGGTTCAGGCACATATGTCGCTGATGAATTGTATTTGAAATCATCAAGTAAATCTGATCCCATGTTTTACCCTTTGCCACAATATACGGTAGTTGCTGATGTTGATAAAAACAGCCCTCTTGAATTAAATTTTCAGGTCTGTCGACCCTCACTTGAAGCTTTCCCCCGAACAGCGTGGCGCAAAGCGGCAGCACAAGCCGCAAGCGTTCTGCCGTTGTCTGACTACGGCAATCCAAAAGGAGAATTGACACTGAGAAAATCAATCTGTTCGTATTTACTTAGGGCCAGAGGGTTAAATGTCAATACCGATGAAATCATCATCACCAATGGCGCCATACAAGCCATGCAAATATTGGCCAGTATTTATTTATCAAAAGATGATGAGGTCATTTTCGAAGAACCTGGTTATTCCTTAGCGAGGCAAGTTTTCACCAATACCGGAGCGCAGATAAGAGCAGTAGCTGTTGATGGTGAAGGTTTAAATATTGAAGATTTGCCCAATGATGGCGGACAGGTAAAATTGATTTATATTACACCTTCGCATCAATTTCCTACTGGTGCTCGTCTGTCTATGACCAGAAGATGTCAATTGTTGGCCTGGGCTGCCACTCATAATGTTTTGATACTCGAAGATGATTACGATGGTGAGTTCCGTTATGACATATCCCCTTTGCCACCCCTAGCTAGCATTTGCGCAATGAACCATGTGGCTTATTTGGGTACTTTTTCTAAAACATTATTTCCTGCCTTGCGTATCGGTTTTGCAGTTGCCCCCAGAGAAATCATCAATGAAATGGCGGCATATAAAACCCTTTTGGACTGTCAAACCAACCAATTAAGCCAACTCACTTTACACAATTTTATTGATACTGGTGAATATGAAAAGCACATTCAAAGAATGCGCAGAATATACGCACAAAAAAGGCAATGCCTCAAACAAGCCATCACCGATTATAATTTTCCCGGGCAACTTAAAGGCATAGACTCTGGATTAAATGCCATGGTCGTATTAGAGCCTGGGCTATCTGCTAGAAAAATTTCTGAATGTGCGGCACAAATTAACATAGCAATAACACCTGTGAGTCGATTCTGTTGCCAACCAAACCCAAATGACAATGCCTTGATTGTTGGTTATAGTGCATTAAGCCTTGAACAAATCAAAACTGGCATCAAACAATTGTCTGCATTGATTAGGTCCGAAATCACCAATTGTCATTCTTATTAACCTGAATCCAATCTATAATGGTGCCGAGTTAATTAATCAAATTCGGCCTGATTGCATGGTCGATACATGGTTACGGTTTCCGTCATAGTGTTGCTCCTTTAAATGACAAGTGTTCTTGGGAAGTAATAATCACGGTCTTTGCCCGTAGAGGTGAACAATTGAGCGTGCCTTTTTCCACTGAGTTTGGTTTTATCGGTGGCCTCAACAATATTGGCAGCCATGATTCTTCGCCTAAATGATTTTACTGGCAGTGGCTTACCAAGAATGATCTCAAATATGCTTTGTAACTCTGTTAATGTGAAATATTTTGGCAACAGCTCCACGGGAATCGCAGTATATTTGGTTTTCTCTATCAATCGTAATTTGGCTTTGTCTATCAATAACTGGTGATCAAAGGCCAATTCCAATTGCGCTAGTTCATCGATGCTGGCCCACTTGGCTTGTTCATTCAATAATGATGCATCGGTTTTATTGATGTCAATTAACGCATAATATAAGACTGTTACCGACCACCCCCTTTTGTCTCTTATGGCATTACCAATGGTTTCGACTTGCTCCAAATAGGGAGATTGAATGCCTGTTTTTTGTTTTAATCGACGATAAGCTGAAGCTTCAATACTTGCATCTTTGTCTAAATCAATAAACCCACCTGGCAGCGACCAACACCCCTTATGGGGATGTTGGGCACGATCAACCAAAAGCACATGTAATTGTCGATCAATAATGGCAAATATAACCGTATCGACCGTTGTTAATGGCACATCAAAGTCATGAATATTATATTCTTCTACATATTTTTGCTCTTCATTATTCATACATTACTCCTTTAATATCTGGCTTCAGTCGATATTAAGTCTCTGCCTGATTTCATCAAAAGTAACCGATTTTATGACCTGACCATTTTCAAATACCGTATTTAACACGCCTTGTTTTTCTTGAGCTCGACTTTGTTGATCGTGCAAGACAAATCCTTTGTCATCGCTTTCTACTCTTAGTAAGCCCTTGGCTGATTTTTTATCTCCCTTATCTGTTATGGGATCTTTGAATATTTCTCGCTCTTGCCCTGCAACTTGACCCCAAGTTGCCTTCATGGCAAATCCAAATGTGTCACGAGTCAGGTATTGATAAGTATAGCTACCGATACCAAATACGATATTAGTCGAGGCAAACCCTTTAGCTTCGAGTTGTTCAAGTATGGCTTGAGCACGCTCCAATGTAATCGAATCACCATAAATCAATCCTACCCGCTCATTCAATAATTTATAGCCTTTTTCGCTGAGTTCTCCGCCAAAAATATCCCACAAACATTCAACAGCACCTTTGTATTGTGGAGAATCTTTTTCAGCGTCTTTATCACCACAAATGATTTTAACTGGATCACCACTGTCTGGCCTAAAAACAACTTTGGCCAAGCCCAATGCATTGACTTTTCTATTCAATATCTCAGATTTCAACTGTTTGGAAAATTCAGTAATGACTTTCCAAAAATCCCAAGTATCAGATACAATGCTGACAATACCCGTTGGATAAATTTCGTTGATTAATCTTTTGAATGTTCCGATCTCATCGGCTTGAGTACCCATGCACATAACGCTGTGTTCAGTGGCGGGCACTGACACGCCGATAACACCATTGGCATCATAATAATCTTCAGCATAATCAATCGCAACAACAGTATCTGTACCGATAAAGCTGGTCAAATGACCAATCCCAGATTGCGCCGCATCATAAGCGCCACTCATACCCCTAAAGCTGAAATCATGGCCTTGGAGTGCTACAAAATCCATATCGCCACCAGTCTTTTTCGCATAGGCACTTAATAGTCTTTTGTATTCATAGGCTATGGTCGCTGTTGTACATGATTTCCAGACTTCGGCACTGATGCTGGTTTCTATGTAATTGGTTAGCCAAAAAAACTCAGGTAACGTATTGACCACTGTCAACATAGGCACTCTGATGTTAACACGAGAACCCTCTGGCAAAGCTTTGATTGCCAAAGGCAAGTAGCCTAAATCATGCAGGGCTTCAATGTGCTGCACATCTATGGACCCTTCTCCCAGTGAACCATCCATTCTTCTTTTATATTTTTCAAGCACTTTTTCTTTGGGCTGAGAAAAAAAACCTTCATTCCACTGATCAATCAAAACACGTTTTATGTAGACTTGTAAACCGACAAAAACCACTCGATCATCATAACCATCCAAAACATTTGCCAGCTTGGATGATCTTGGAGTGAAGTTAGAATAAACATATTCTGTATTTTCTGGATACTGTCTTCTGTGATCTGCTTTGTAAAAGTCAATTGCCATTAATGGATTCATGATTGTCTCCTATTTATTTGATCTGTTGATTTTTGAAATTAATAACGGTTAATTTATCGTTATCTGTCTGTTTAAAGCTATTTGAGGTATATATGTTGTCAACCAATCCGTCAAAAACAGACAGGCCTTTACTGAAAATTCCATGTGTTACGTACAATGTTATGCTGGCGACTTGCATTTTTCGCAATTCTTTTGCAATCCTAATAAAGGTGGACCCACCATCGCAAATATCATCTGTAATAATGGTGTGTTTACCAGTCAAATCATCAGCCAGAACTTTTGTATGTGTTATATAGCCTGTTTCGGGATCTCTGATTTTTTCGCACACCACCATGTGTTGCACATCATAACGCTCAGCAATTCTTGAACACCGTTTGATAGCTCCTTTATCTGGGCAGACCAGAACACTGTCATGATTTTTTAACAACGTCACTAAACTGCCACAGTGTTCAATAATATTTACAGGCGCAATATTGGTTGCTCCTGTGAGCTCTAAGCCAACCGGGCTGTGGCAGTCCCATACTTGTAAATGCTCAACAGTGAGCCCCTTTAACAATTGCGCCATAACCTCTAAAGAAAAGGCCTGGCCCGTAGCGCACACTCGATCTTGTCTTGCATAGGGCAAATAAGGTATCTCTAAACGCAATTTAACATCGGTTTTGTAATGGTGATTCAAGGCATTTTGCAACAATAAAACATCCATTAAAGCATCGCTACAATCGATGCGGCAATGCACATGAAAATGATCAGGTAGTTGCTCAGGTAAGTCATAAAATTGAAGATGTCTTTCACCACCTGAAAAAGTCTTTGTTTTCAAAGTAACGACTTGTTCGGTATCAGTATGTATCTGTATGCTCATGTTATTCTCACAATGTTTTGATATATTGACTCAAAGCCAATACATATATATTGTCTATATGACAATATAAAAGTCAAGCCATTACATTAAAATAAAAACAAATAACCTAACCCAAATATTTCATCAAAACGGTGAAAAAGTTGATTTTATCCATGAAAAACAGCGAGTTAAGCGATTTTTGTTATAGTACACTGTGTACCTGAGTGTTTTTATGATGAAATATTCGGGCTAACAACCAAGGTAATTGTCATCAAATGCACATCAATGCACACACACATCATCGCTATAATTGATGTACAAATTTTTGGGAGAATATTACATGCGTCAATCGTTACTTTTCATTTTGGCATTGTTGTTATGCACAACATCGGCTTTTAGTAACTGCGATAACGATCCAGACAACCTCTTTCAAAGTGCAAATTGTGATTTTGATGCCAATGTCACAGGGTGGACAGTAAATGGTACCGGGGTCTTTAACAGCGATGACTATAATGGCTCAGGTACAAGTGGTTCAATCCAAGTAGACTCAATTGTCCCTGCACCCGGTGCACCCATAGATACAGCTGGTGCCAATCAATGCTTTAATGTCAGCACAGACACCACTATCAAAACCGCTGGTGCTTGGTTCAGAAGTAATTCCGCAGCAGACTTTGACTGTCGCAACCAAGTACAGTTCTATGAAGGCACAAATTGCAATTTAAGCAATCAAGGCATGTGTGATAGTGCTTATACACAACTCAGCGCTGGCAGCAACTGGACCAATCTCAGTTGTAACTCCCCGCTACTGAGTGGTTCTGTACAATCCATCAGGGTCACTTTGACCTGTGCCAATGGCAGCATTCATGGTGGCCCCTCTTCAACGCAAGTCCCTTTCTCTGTAAAAATGGATAACGTATACGTGGTACCGGAAAATCAAATGCCCGTTGAGTTGATGAAATTCTCTATCGACTGAATTGGATAAATTTTACAGGGACATGGTCCGTTAACCACACACCGTTTTTTGCCAAAAAAAACCTATGACCTTGCTGATGCATGTCCCCTGCATTAATACATAAAATCACTGGTTGACCATGTCTTTGTCCAACTGTCACTGCTGTTTCGGTTAAAACAGATAAATGCACGTGTTGTCGATTCATTTTCAATAAACCATCGTTTTTGATCGACTCAATAAATCGACTGGCGGTGCCATGATAAAGTTGCGCAGGCGGTTCTATGGCTCTCAGAGCCAAGTCAATATCAATAGAATGGCCTTGATTGGCCCGAACCGATAGGCCATCTGCACTGAAAGCAAAGCGTTGTTTGTCATTACTGAATACCACTTCATCTAACAAGGCTCTTGATAGGTCATGACCATGTACCTTGGCAGCACTTAACAAGACATCAATTGAAACCCAACCTTGAGCATCCAATTGCACGCCAATGGCATCGGGTTTATGTCTTAAAACATAGCTGAGTAATTTGCTGATTTTGATCAATTTATTCATTATTCTATTTCAGTAATCAATTTCCATGGTTTCTCATGAATAACCTATATAAAATCGGAATCATAAATAAGGTGAGCATAGAAGCCACAGCCAAGCCCGCCACAATACTTGAGGCAACAGGGCCCCATAATAATGATTTACCACCCAGTCCAGCTGCCAGTGAAAACAATCCTGCAATCGTGGTTGTGGTGGTCATGATGATTGGTACCACTCGCCTGCGAGCTGCATATATGGTCGCATAGAGTGGTCTCATACCACTGCTTATGCGCTTATTGGCCGCATCAATTAATACAATGGCGCTGTTGACAGCAATACCCGTCAACGCTATGACCCCATAAAGTGTATAAAGACTCATTGGGTTATTGGTCAATAACAAACCATAAATCACGCCGGTAAAAGCCATCGGAACTGTGACCAAAATCATCAATGGTTGAAAATAGCTTTTAAACTGCGTGGCCAGAATCAAGTAAATTAACCCAAACCCTAACAAAAACAAACCCAACATGGCATTCAAACTTTCATTAATGTCATCTAATTCGCCAGAGAAATCCAAGTCTGTATTGGGATACTGATCACGAATGTTCTGCCATTCTGCCAACATTGCAGCATTGGCTGTTGCTGTATCATTAATGGCAGCATCAATCTCTGCCTCAACGGTAATGGCTCTTCTTAAATTATAATGCCTTATGGTGCTACGACCTGTTTTTTTTGTTTGCTTAAATAAGGTAGCAAAAGTGGTGGTTCCTCCATTGGGCAAGGCTACAGGGTCATTCAAAACCGTATTAATGTCTTGATAATTACGTTCTGCCGCTTTGATACGCAATTCAACTTTTTCGCCATTGTCCCGCATAAAAGCCACCACTTCACCATCAAGATGTAAACGCAACAATCGAGAAACCGCTCCAGGATCCAAGCCCAATCGCCTGATCGCTGACATGTCCAGTTTTAAAGACAGTTCTGATCGACCAGCCACATCATTATCGATAATATCCTTGGTACCAGGCACTTGTGAGACAATGGCTTTGACCGCATCTGCTGCTGCCCTGAGTTCAATAAAATCATCACTGCGTACTTTAACACTGATGGGCTTCCCTGCTGGTGGGCCACCAGAAATCTGTAAAAATGAAATGGAGGCGTCACCCGGTGTTGATTCAACAGCTTGCCTCATTGATTTAATGATGTCATCTACCTCACGCCCTCCAATATTTCTGGGCGTCAGTGATACCTGAATTTGTCCGTACTGATCTCCGTATAAAGGCTCAACTTCGGTAAATTTAATGCCCGCCAAAGATGTTATGGCCCTAATTTCCTTATCTTCAACAAACTCTCGCACACGTTTTTCAACTTCAATGGTTTGTTTTAAAGTCATCTCCAATGGCGCATTGGCTGGCATATCCACATTGACATAAAACAACCTGATAGGGTCAAATGTGAAAAAATTCTGCCTGACTTTGCCTGTGCCAACTGCAGCAATGGCCATAGCAAAAGCAACAAACCCAAGCAAAAGAAATAATGTGGGTCTGCGCATCACAAAACACAAAGCCTTGGCATACTTTAACCTTAATTTCCTTATCCATTGTTCACGTCGACTTATTTTAATGGCTTTGGTTGATCCTTTTTTCGGTGACAAGGCAATCACATGGGCTGGCAGTATCCAAAAAGCCTCAATTAAGCTCACCGCCAAACCAACTGTCACGACAAATGGAATAACAAACATAAATTTGCCCAAAATACCAGGTAATAACATCAGTGGCAAAAATGCAGCCATGGTGGTCATCACCGCAGTAGTGACTGGCAATCCAACTTCTTTAAGCGCTGCAAAAGCGGCACTCAACCCATCTGTACCTCTTTGAATGCGATAATACATCGCTTCAACCACCACCACGGCATCATCAACCAACATACCCAATACAATGACTATGCCCAATAAAACTGAAACATTTACTGTATTACCTGTGATGTTCAAAATCCACAACGTACCAGTGATGGAAAAAATAATACCTAATGTGACCATAGATGCAATGCGAAAACCTAAAAATAACCAACAAACAAATAACACCAGTACCAATCCTAGCATGGCATTTGTTTGCATTATTGATAAGGCTTCACGGGTTTGAACTGTTTGATCATCTGCCAATATCAAGGAGATACCGGTTCCATTGAGTTGTTCATTTTTTAAAAAAATGTAATCATTCAGGGCATCTACCAAATTCAAGGTGTTAGTAAAACTGATCTTTGATACCGCTAAAGACACTGCCGGCAGCGCATTAAAAGCAATCAATTGACTCGCTTTTTCACGCCCTCTTTTGACCACAGCAACACTGTCTAAAGACACAGAGTTTTGATTGTTTCTTGAAGTCAATTGAAATTCTGCCAGAACTTCAGGATCTGAGGTTGTGCCTTCTACTCTGACCAACCATTCTGAACCAGCCACTTTGGCGCTGCCGGCTGAAACATCCTTAAAAGCCCGTGAAAGACCATCAGCGATATCTGCAGCTGTTAAACCACGCAACGCTAAAGCATTGGGGTCAAATTCAACTTGCATTTCTGGATCATGCAATCCTGCGGCAGTGACTTGATCCACACCACTGATTCTTTCTAAATCTTCTTTAATGACACGGGCCTGGCTGCGCAACTTTTCATCATCAGCTTGCCCCATGACCACAACCAAAGCTGTTGGAAAGCCATTTGAAGTAGTTAATTCTACAATCAAAGGATCTGTGGCCTCATCTGGCAATTCTTCATTGGCTTTATTTTGTATTTCACGACGCAAATCATTGATGCGTTTATCAAACTCACGTTCGGATATGTCTCTGAACCTGACCAAAATATTAGATGCCGATTCTCGCGAGGCACTGTTAACAAAACGCACATCCTGGATATTGCGAATGGCATCTTCCAGTGGAGATGTGATCAACTTTTCTACATCTTCAGCAGAGGCCCCTGGCAAAAATGTCGAAATATTAACCCAGTTAAAATTGATTTCCGGGTCTTGTTCACGGGGCATATTGGAATAAGATAACAATCCCATTGAAACCACAACCATGAATAAAATATTCACCAAAGGGTGATTTGTAAGCATGCTTCGTAACATCTTCAATACCTGTTATTGTGTTGAGATTTGATCGCCATCTTGCAGTCTTTCACGCCCACCCACAATGATTGGCGTGTCACCACTCAAATCAATGGGTACTGGCCGACCTTCTTGAGCACTAGCAATAGGCTGGAAAACAGCCCTGCCATCAGAGGCAATAAAAATGCCCAGTTTTTGATTTCTATTGACCATCAAATCTGCTGGTAACAAGCCTTGATCAAGATACCAAATAACTTCACCACTGGCCCCAATTAACGCTTGCTGATTACTGAAAGTAAACCGTGCTTTTTGCGCCCTGTTGCCTGACTGCACCAACGGAGACAATCTGGACAGCTGTAGATCATAGTCCATTTCACCGACCCTAAGTACTATGCCATCGGCATCCTGCAAAGTAGCAGATAAATGCATTGGAATGTCCGCTTCGATCTCAGCGCTATTGGATTCAACAAGATTGATTAAAACGGTACCGACATTTACAAATGAACCCATTTGTGCAGCTCTTAGTTGCACAACGCCATCAAATGGAGCCAAAATTCGAGTCTTGTCCAGATTTCTTCGAGCTTGCTCTACCGCTAATTGCAAGCCAACCTGTTGGGCCTTTAATAGTTTCAAATCAGTTTGTCTATCCAACAATTCATCTGCAGAAATATGACTGCCCTTTTTAAGGTTATTCGCCCTATCCAGTCGTTGTTTGGCTTGTCCAATTTGCACAATTGTCGATTGCAAACTGGCTTGCGCTTGTTTAAGGGCCAAATCATAGTCAATTGACTGTAATCTTACTAACTCATCACCAGCCTTGACCAATTGCCCAACATCAGCTTTAACGTGTTCAATGACACCAGTGATTTCTGAAGAAATCAAGGCATTGTTGATTGGTAATACTTCTGCCGGGGCATTCAATTCTCGCTTGACCAACAACTGAGAGAGCTTTTGGACATTGACAGGAATAATAGGTTTTTGTTCTGCTGTGGATTGTGCTTGAACCTGAGAAATCATAGCAAAAATAATCAACACTGCAATATTAGTGGTGCGCATCATGATACTTTTTTATTGAGATTTGGTAAAGTCACATTGTGCCAATTTGCTGATCAGAAGTCCATGACTTAACCAAATATTTCAACATAGAATGGATTTTAAGGATGAAAGTTTTTTTTACGATTTGGTAAAATTTCTGGGATTGTATTTAATACGAAAATTTATCACACTTTAGACAACTGAGTTTTATACCAACACGTTACAATTTTTGTCGTGGTGGTGAATAATGCATGATCAAAACGATAGAACCCAATGGCATCAGAAATTTTAAAAATGTGGCTGTATCAACAAACCACAATTGTGTCAGTTCTTGTGATGATTTTGTGTGAAGAATGCAGGACTACAGCAAAGCAAAAATCATTCGTTTATCCAATGCTAGCTGACGCCACTTACAGCCGAACTTCTATTATATTTTACATCGATAAAAATCCAAAAATTTCAATAGCCTACATTGGAGATGGTGGCATAGCATAATAACAAGGCACTGAATTATTCAGCATCACATTCCATACTCAAGGACCGTCAATAATAAAGGTGAATTACGGCAGAGCATTGCTGCACGAGTCGATCACATGGTGCCCATTTCCAAACACAATCAATGATCATGTCATAGTAACATGATCTCATGTTCAACGATCATTGGATTAAATCCATGCCTTATGGCCTAGAGACAATGCCTCTATTTTTGTGATACTTTGTAAAATAACGATATATTTGCCCTTTGGAAGTAACCTAATCGACTCAAACTCGTTTAAGTCAATGATAGAAATTATTAAATCACTGCGGCAAAAAAAGGCTGTTCATAAAGTTACTGATTGGTCATTAACATTTTACTGTGATGGTGTTATGAACAACCAGTAACTTTATGATCACTGGCTATACATGCTGATATCAACCGCTGATGGGAACAATATATGCTATTTAACACACCAATCTTTTTTCTGTTTTTTCTGATATTCATCTTCTTTTATGGTTTCATATTTCTGCGGCATAAACCGAAAATTTATTTTACCCTGGTATCAAGCCTGGTTTTTTATGGGGCTTGGAACTATAAATTTATCCCACTTTTGGTTGGCAGTGCAGTAGCAGACTACTTTATCGCTCAAGCGATCAGCAATGCCAAGACCCAAAGCATTAAAAAAAGGTGGTTATTATTATCAATAGTGATGAACCTTGGTATTTTGGCCATATTTAAGTATGCCGATTTTGCCCTTTCTTCTGTAGCTGACTTCCTGACTTTGTTTGGATACAATGCCAATATACCGACATTGTCATGGGTATTACCGGTAGGCATTTCATTCTATACCTTCCAATCGCTGAGTTATAGCATTGACGTTTATCGAGGTGACATGCAAGCGCGAAAAGGTTTGGTTGAATTCACCACAGCCTTATCTTTTTTCCCTCAATTGGTAGCCGGTCCTATTCTTCGCGCCAGACAAATTTTACCTCAGTTTCATGAGTTGTCATTACCCACTTGGGACATGGCCAAAAATGGTTTTTTGTTGATTACCATCGGCTTATTCAAAAAAACCATAGCAGACCTTTTGGCTGCACCTGCGGCCACCGCTTTTGACGGTACAGCTGTCAGCTTGATTGAAACATGGACGGGTGTATTGGCGTTTGCAGGTCAGATTTACGGTGATTTTTCTGGTTACAGCGACATGGCAATTGGCTTGGCACTGTTATTGGGTTTCAAAATACCCTTGAATTTTAGACTGCCTTATTTTGCCAGATCACCCGTTGACTTTTGGCGCAGATGGCACATATCGTTATCTACATGGCTCAGAGATTATTTATACATTCCATTGGGTGGCAAAAATGCCCGTTTAAGAAATATTTTCATCACCATGTTACTGGGTGGCCTGTGGCATGGAGCCGCATGGACTTTTGTAGCATGGGGCGCATTCCATGGCATCATCATAACGGCCACCCATTTTCTCAGTCATAGAACTGCACTGGCAGGGTTTGTTAACTCATCCTCTAAAGCCTTAACATTTGTTAAATGGCTGATCACCTTTTACCTGGTTCTGATAGGTTGGGTATTTTTCAGAGCAACCAGCCTTGATTCTGCATGGGACATCATCATTAATATGCACATGTTTTCAGGTTTACCCGCAGCAGGAATGCATGCAACAACCATCTTGGCATTAACAATAACAGCACTATTTGGCATGCACTTAATTGATCGTTTTGTTATCAACAGCGGTGAGAAATTTCAGAATAAACCTTGGATTTTTTGGCCTGTTTTAATTTTAATTTTTTCTATTTGTTTACTGATCGGAGAGCCTAGCAATGAGTTCATCTATTTCCAATTCTAATCCTGACATAGCCATGAGCGACAGAAAAACATTCGGCAAAATCCTTTTTACCATCATTATTGGCAGCGCATTGGCATTAGGTCTGGTCAGATTATTTACCTATGCCAATGATGCCAGCGGTGAAACCATACTTGGTCGAGTATTGGAAGCTAAAAATGCCTTACCTCAAATTGTTAAAGAGGAGAAAGACTTGGTGATGTTTTATGGGTCGTCCATGACAGGAGCAGGTTTCTCGCCACGTCAATTTGATGCCGCCATGCAAGAAAAAAATATTGATGTTAAGTCATTTAATTTTGGCTTTGGCGGTTTAAACCCGCTCTTTCAGGATATACTGTCAAGAAGAATTAAAGAGTCCTTTCAGGAAAATGATCGACGACTCAAATTGGCCATTCTTGAGTTTAATCCTTTCCAAACCACCATCACCCGGCACCAAAGGGCTTTATCTTTGGAAGATTCATTTGTGACACTTTTGGCATCAGATCAAGAACTAAGAGACATCACCCTCGATGATCCAACCAGAGGCATTCGCTTATACAATATTAGGTATTTAAGAGATGGCATTTCTGCTGAAATGGTGACCAACTTCTTTGGGCGGGCCTTCAGTGTTCCTCGTCAAAGGACCCAATTAGAAAAAGATGAAGCGCTGGAAAAAAGATACGGTGAAGTCGGTCAATTACTCAATAAAGCTTTTGATGAAGAATACCCCAATTTTGTTCCTTCGCAATGGTCCTATGAATGGCAAGGTGGAGGCACCATTCCTGAGGAACGTTCAGCTGAAACCATGAAGGTATTTGAAGAGTATTATCAATTACAATATGACAACAAACGCGACCTGGATGACGACAGACTCAGCAGAATTGCTTCAGCAGACATCATTGAACTCAACTTTAGTGAAGAATTGGTCGAAGCCTACATTCGCTTGATAAAGAACTTTCAACAATTCTCAGATCAAGTTGAGGTCTTATTATTGCCAAGAAATACCGAATGGATCACCAATTCCCCTGAAGGTTTAGCCAGGCTCAATGCCACTATCAAACGTATTGAACAGGCAACAGGGGTAAAGATTAAAAATCATCAAGAATTACCTGTAATCAAACCGAGCATGTTCAGAGACACCACACACCTGAATCGTTATCAGGGTGCAGTGGCCTACACCAATTACATCATTGATGAATATGCAGATACTTTGAGATAACAGCATCTATTTTTGACGGCAGGGTTGGTTCACTATGCCCTGCCATCAAAATTTATGCTCTTGAACAAATCATAGGAGTTGAAAAATTAGCCGATTAATCTAAAATACCATTATTTAATAAAATACTCTACATGATCAAAATTAAAGCTGCTGACCATACGGATATTGAAGGCCTTCAATTCATCTGTAAACAGACTTTTGCTGAAACCTTTGCCAATGACAGTTTCACTGAAAGTTTTATCAATGACACTCATAAATATATTGAGTTTAACTTCACAAAAGAAAAATTAATCAACCAATTAAGCAATAAACACTCTCAGTTTTACCTATGTTATCACGACACACAACTGGCAGGATACCTGAAAATCAATACCAATAAGGCACAAACTGAAGATTTGTTACCTGATGCTTTAGAAATTGAAAGGATATATATTCTCAATCAGTTTCATGGTAAACGCATAGGACAGACTTTAATGAAACAAGCCTATGAGATAGCAGAGCAAAAATCTATCAATGAGATATGGCTAGGAGTTTGGGAGCACAACCATCAAGCCATAGGGTTTTATAAAAAACAAGGCTTCACAGTATTCGACAAACATATTTTTACTGTAGGAAACGATGACCAAACCGATTTGTTGTTTAAAAAAACGTTGTGACTCCTCTAACAAACTGTCATACAATTATGAAAACATGAAAAATAACCCATTAATATTTTTCATCTTATTACTCACTCCTCAATTGGCCTTTGCCCATGGTAACCTTGCTGTTTTATGGTGGTTGGCTTTGCTTGTGGTCACACAAATTATCGTTATTATTTTAAACTTTAGAACTGATCGTAGTATGAGAGACCTCAGCATAACTACAGTGACGAGTAAAAAATGATTAAATTCATCAACTTTTCGTTAAAAATCTGGTCAATAGCCAGCTATTACCTGTGATTTTTGCCTCAATTTGATAAATTTTCTCTATTTTTTCTTTCGCCATCTAGTTATGCTGAGGTCTCTATGAAAGATAAATGTATATTAAGGATCATTTATGCCTGCGGAATGGTGACTCCTTGGCAGCTTTTTTTCAATGACATTGAAAATTTAAACCTAAGTGCCATCTACTTATTATTGATACAATACTTCTTTTATCGTGGACTTTTATTTCTTGAAAAGAAAATAAAGGAACATGAGTAAAATAAAAAGACTTTGCATATAAGGATAGAAATTAAGATTGATCAACAATCTTCGATTTTGAAAAACAGTTATAATCCATCACAGTCAAACTCTCAAAATGAGAGTTAATTCTATCTTCCAAAACATCTTCAGATGCCTCAAAATGTGGATTATTATTTATTCAGTTTCTCCAGTATTCCCCATTCAATAACATTGCTGTCTTAGCCGGAATATTTGGATAAAAATGGCAAAGTATGTTGGATAATCTCCCCTTGCAAACCAGTTATTCATGCTCAGCAAGGGAGTACACTTATTATGATGCCCGTGATCTAACTTCAGTAAACAATTTGTCAAACGCTTAAGCGACATTAAACACCAGAAACCATTACTTTTCCTTACAGCCTACGATATAATCTTATGTCATTACCAACGGTTTTAACCACACTTATGAATCATCGCTTAAAAAGAACGGCCTCAATTATCTTGGTATTGATGGTCATGATCAGTTGTCAAACAAACAACAGAAACACCATCAAAAATACCACCCATAAAGTTTTAAAACATACCGTTATATCTAAAAAACACCCAATGGTTGTTTGGGAAAAGAAAGCCGTTGATAATAAAGGCATCATTTTATTTGTCCATGGCAGAACCTGGAGTGCCATACCAGATTTTGATTTACAAGTTGAGGGGGAAGACTTGTCATTAATGGATGGCATGGTCGCTCAAGGGTATTCTACTTATGCCATAGATTTAAGAGGCTATGGCGCAACACCCAGAGACAAAACTCAGTGGAATTCGCCCAATAAAGCCGCCGATGACATTCTTAATGTTTTGCATTGGATTTCTGAAAAGAACAACAACACAAAAGTGCATTTATTTGGTTGGTCGATGGGATCAACTTTATCGTTATTGGCCACGCAAAAAAATGATCAACACATCGCAAGTTTGACGGTTTTTGGTTATTGGCAAGATTTGGATAACACCATAACTGAAGATTCTGATAACCTTCAATTGCAACGCATCGTCAACACCGCACAAGCAGCAGCCAGTGACTTTATTGTGCCAGGTAGCATCAGTCAGAATGCCATAGATGCTTATGTCAAAACGGCATTAACCCATGACCCCATCAAAGTGGATTGGAGAAAAACAAGCCAATACAATAATATTGACCCATCATCCATTTCTACTCCCGTATTAATTTTACAAGGCGAATTCGATCCAATTGGCCCAACAGAGAAACAAGCAAAGTTGTTTACACGATTAAAAACTGCAGATAAAAGTTGGGCTGTCATCTCTGGAGGGGACCATGCCGCTTTTCTGGAAAAATCTAGAAAACAGTTCATCCATGTTTTTACCAAATTCATCGATAGATTTAACCCTTGATTTTCTTGTTGCTCTGGAGTAAATACTTTTCTACATTAGCATCGTCTAATTCCTGTTTTACTGATGAATAACAACCTCATTTTCCTTTTTTGGTATTTATGATTCCTCGTTGTCCTATAGTATATGGATTATAATACCTTCATAAATACCTAAACATTATATGTCGATATTACCATTGATAAGCAAGGGCTTGGTGAAGCGATAAACCATCTGCTTAACAGAGACTGTAACTGTTAAATAACTTATCAATTGACATATATCAAATAGTGGTTCAAATAGGCATGCTATTCTTGTTTTCTACAAAATATGAGGTTTATATGTCTATCTATAATAACGTGCTGGTTGCGATTGACCCTTTTATTGATTCAAGTCACATTTTAAATAAAGCAGTAAAAATAAAAAAAGCAAAAGGGAAAATACGTTTAATCCATGTGATGGAAACGATAATGATTTTCCCCAATGCTCCATTTGCACCTCCTATGCTGGATTTGCCTGGAATCCACAAGAAAACAAGCGACGCTGCCTATAAAAGAATGGTAGAAACTGCAGATAAGTATAATATTCCAAAAGAAAATGTGCATATAGAAATTGGCAGTACAGCTCGAGAAATTAAAAAATTTGCTACTGACACAGATGCAGATGTCATCGTCGTCGGTACACATGGGAGACATGGAGTCGGCCTATTATTGGGGTCAACGGCATCTGGTGTCATCCATGGTGCTCCTTGTGACATATTGGTTGTTAAAATAGCGTCATAAAATAATTATCAATAGCAGAGTCTATAGTAAGCGTCAAGCCATCCACAGCCTATACAATTGAATGCTAATAATAGAAACTAT
>CAYGTC010000065.1:0-25179 GCA_964352735.1 uncultured Alcanivoracaceae bacterium
TCATCTGGAATGAATGTGAACAGCTCAGCTGGTCGCGTAGCGATGAAATATAGGGTTATATTTGATAAAACATGAGAATGGGCTAAAATTTCTCTACTTCGATTAAAATATTTGGTTATTCACTTAAAAAGCCGTAAAAAATATAAAAGTCTTATATTGAGGTCTCATATTAAGAGGTTTAACAATGCTGTTCTGATCAGCCCAAAAAATCGCTACCAGTTTCAAAGAGAGAGTTTTGTATAGGGATTCATAGATGAGATAACAAAATTGAACCTTGATGCGATGAGGATATTTGTATCATTGATACGATAATAATATGGAAAATCTTTTTTTGAGATAAGTGAATTGAAATCAATGTTTGATTTAACATTTTTAGCATTCCAAAATACTGTATCCACATTGTCTATTTGTTCTTTGCTGAATCTATGTAGATAACCATATTCGTCTTTCTTTAATGATGCAATCATCAATACGGAAAGTGGTTCATCAAACAGGATTTTTCCAAATTGCCTTCTGTTATCTTCAATTATTTGAGTGGCTTTTTGGGTTGCTGAAATAATCTTTGCATGATTGAAACTTATTTTCTGCCACGGTTTTTGGTCGGTATTGTTTTTTGCATTTTTAACATACAGAGCGGTTGATAGCAAAGGAATTAAAACTGTCAATGTTATGATCAAAAATAAGCTGTTTGTTCGGTTTTTTGTGAACGCTTTTTCAATGAGCACAGATAGTATTGGCCAACAAAGCATAATGATAAATGGAAATGCATAATAATTAGAAAATGAGCTTGTCATTTTTGCTGCGGCAAAAAAAGATAAAATAACCCAAGGCATTATTGCTAAAAGGCCGACCATTAAATAAATACTTCTGGTCAATACACTGCACAATACAGTAACAATCATTGGAACATATAAATACATCCTGTTTTGTTTTATGAATTCAAATTTTTTAAAAAGGTATTCGGGATTTATGTGTGCATAAGCAGGAGTGCCTGTATACACCCTAGCAAAAGCATGACCTCCATCAAAATATTGTCTTTGAACATACACTGCAGCAATACTATAGAGCAAAGCAAGTAAACCAATGACGAATAAATCTTTATTGATACATTTGAATGTTTTTTTTGAAATGGCTAAAAAAGTTATGAGTGCACTTAGTATTGCAAATAAGTGAAAGCCAGAATCCTCTCGAATCATCAATAACATCAAAAAAACCAAATAGCTTAATTTTTTATGTTCTGTAAAATATAAAGCCACAAATAAAATCAAAAATGCCGGAATGGCTATTTCTATATGAGGAGAGCCGATCAAACTCAAAGCTTGTGCATTAAATGCAGTGACTATTGAAAGCAACATAATGACAACCACTTTCAATTGAGTCATATTGTTAATCAGGTGATTACTGGCAATAAACATTGAAAATGAAATCAAACCATAACAAAAACCAATGAATGCGGCAAAGTAAACTGGTGCACTAACAGATGGGAAAATATATTTATGCAATAAAGAGGTGATATTGAAAAAAACAGTGAAATGTATTCTAAAAAATGAACCTCCCATTACAGGCGGATTTTGAACAGGAAAGGCATCGCTGTGAGTCGTCATAAATGTAAACCACCCCACATCGTAGATCCCAAAACCATAAATATACATATGATTGATCACATAATTAGCATACATTACAGCGGGAACCATAAAACTGATCAGTGCACAAATAATAACCAACTTATTGTCACATATTTTAAACATTGATTTCATTAAAGATCATTTCTGTTTAAATCCAGAATTTCAGGCTTTATCATACACGTAACCACAGCAGTTTGTCAGTTTGAATTCCATTTAAAAATTTTTCATTGAGTGCATATTTTACATGATACCCGTGGTGCATTTGGGGAAAGTTTGTTCGAAATTCATCGAATTTTGGTTAATTCCCAATCAGAAAAACTCATTTATCGATGATAAACATATGAAAACAACATAAATATGCTATGTTTTTGTAAACTTTAACCATAATTCAGAGCCATATATAGTTAAATTTGCTCCAAATGCACCACGGGTATGATGTTTTTATTACCGCATCACTCTACAAAAATTACAGATGATCAAAGCAAGTAAGGATCAAATAAAGGTTAATTGCCCTGACATAGATAATGTGTAGATTTTCATTTGAAAAATTGATGAATAAAAAATGAACCTGTTATAATTTTGCTGTCCTATTTAGGGCCAGTATTAAATATATATTAAAGTGTACGTGTTTTATTTTACAAAAAACGGTTATTAACGTAATCATCAATGAATTAAGAAGAAAGCTTCAACGAACGAGGAATCATCGAATGCCAAGCCAGTTAAGTAGAGTTGTTCATCATGTATTTTATAGTGTACTTTTTATTTTATTCACAAACTCTTCATATGCTCAAAACTTACTCAACTTAACCAATGATACTGAAATAAAAGAAATTTCAGTTCCCTTATTAGCCGAATTAAATATCCACTGGTGGAATTACTTTGAATCATCTGAATCCACAGATGAGCTGAATGCTCGGATAGAAAAATTCACCCAAGAATTATCCGAATCAGTAAAGTTAATTGAAGATAAAAACATTTCAGAAAACAAATCAACAACGATTGTTGAATTATTAAAACAGTTTCAAAAACAGAAATTTCTTGTACTCGAACATGAGAAAAATGATGAAGTGGAGTTACAGGACAGTTACTCAATTCAGGAATTAATGGACATAAATACCGAAAAAAACAAGCTTGTTACATTATTAAATAACAATCAAGATGAAATAATTGCATTAAAAGATGGTATTGCAACCACAGTTAAACAAATCGACAGATTAAAAGTAAGTTACTTTGATACTAAAGACGCATCAAAAAAATTAGAAATTGGTTTAAACTGGATTGATACCCGTTTAAAACAAGCTTTAGATGAAGTCCGTGTAGAACGTATTGTTTTCAAGAATCATGATTTAAATACCAAGATTAATGCCAAAGACCAACAGATTTCTCAAGCCTCACAAAAAATCGTTTTAAATGAAGCCAACAAAGAAACAGACGATACGGCAAACTTAATTGAAAAGCAAAATAGCAACCAATTAAATATAGACAAACTCAATTTGCAACTGGCACAGGACTTTACAGATTCAACCGAATCGAGGCTCAACAATGAGTTGATCAGATTAGATTTGGCTTTAGCATTAATTGAAGACTCAAAATACAGCTTAAAGCTCAATAAGAAAAAACAGATTTTATTATTAGAAAACGCCATCAGTGAATCCACAGATTTCAAAATACTGAAAAGCCATATTACTGAAAGTAAAGCCTTATTAAAAAAAACCAATGATCAATTATTTGATGGTAAAAAAATTGCTCAAGACATATTGCTATCTTCTATTTTAAACCCAAAAGAATATACAAAAAAAGAGCTTAAGCTTGATGAAAAAAAACGTAAGAAAGCACAATACATATTAAGCGAGCAAGAATTAATCAATACTTTATTAGATGACAATACATTCAATGTTGATTTATTAGAAAAACGATTAAATGAAATTGATAAAGGTTATGCTAAAATTTGGAACAATATTAAAGAATTTATCATTTATTCTAAAGACTCCCTGGTCAGCGCAATATACACCCCGTTATTTACCATAAACGAGTACCCAGTGACTTTATGGCCTTTAATCAAACTCATATTGATCATTCTATTGGGTTATCTCGCCTCTAAAATATTAAGCTACTTTATCAAAAAGTATGAAAAAAAACACCACTTAGATACCGCGCATAACCGATCATCATCATATTTGATACATGCCATTGTCAGATACATCATTATATTTATAACCATACTGACAAGTTTTAGTGCTTTAGGCATCAATTTAGGCAGCATCACCTTGATTGCTGGGGCGCTTTCTGTTGGCATAGGTTTTGGTTTACAGAATTTGGTGAGCAACTTTGTGTCTGGTTTAACCATCATGTTTGATAAAACATTGAGCGTCGGTGATTATATTCAATTAGAGGATGGCGTAACAGGAATTGTAAAACAAATCAGAGCCCGAAGTACCAGAATCAATACTAACGATAATATTGATATCATTATTCCTAATTCAGATATGGTGACCAATAAAGTCATCAATTGGACCTTGAAAGAATCAATCAGAAGAATAAAAATCCCCTTTGGAGTGGCTTATGGAACAGACAAAGAATTGGTTAAAAAAGCGGCATTAGAAGCGGCATCAAATGTAGAGTTCACACTCACTCACATGACAGGAAAAGAACCAGATATTTGGCTAACAGAATTTGCTGACAGCAGTGTCAATTATACGCTTCTTGTTTGGGTAGCAAATTATGGCTTAAGACGACCCAGTCGAATGAAAAGCAACTATTTATGGGAATTAGACAACGCTTTAACTAAGTATGGCATTGAAGTGCCTTTTCCTCAACAAGATGTTAATTTAAATATTGTTGATAAAGAAAAAGTCATGAATCTCAATTTAATAGACTAAGTAATATGACTCTGGAGACTATAAATACTATCATTCGATGTGTTCTAAAGGCTTGCTTATGAGGCAATTGTTATGAGCATAAATTTTACCCGAGCCCTCGGACACATTAAAAAAAACGTTTTTTGCACATGACTTAAAAATCTTCCACACCTGTTAGCAATGATGTTAATAAGGATCAACGTAATGATTTTTTTGCCAGACAATTTGAGGAAAAGGGTCAACTTTCCCTCAAACCTGTATTGATTTCTTCTATAAAGATCAACCGCCTATGTTTAACCTTACAGTTAACCTACTCAAACCCATTACTGAAGATTAAGTCATCTGGCTGAAAAACGGCTCGTATCGTGGCGCTTTGCGTGACGTTAATGAAACACTCATTGCCATTGGGCAATGGGCAATTCATCCAACCATCAAAGACACTGTCCGATAAGGGAGTTGCCATGAGTTTGACCAATGTACCATTAAAGACCACTTCAGTACAATCCGTTCCACATGCAATCCCAAGCGGGTCACTGAGCACAAGGCCAGAACCTGAACCCAGTTTTTGTACTGTCAGTAAAAATTCGTCTTCACCAATGTTATCATACACCTCATCAAATCCAGCATCGTATAAACCTCCAGGCTCTCCAGGACTTCCCTGTGGATTGGTGTTTTCATTGACCGGAGCCTCTTGGTACTCAATGTCACGATCTGTGCTCCAAGCAAAAGTGTCTTCTTGACACATGTCCACTCCAGGCGATGAAGCCAATTGCCGGGCATCGCCACCAGCGGCATTGATAAACTGTGCCGTACCGACCACAAATGACCCAACAGGCCACTGCGTACCATCATCAACCAAATTGCATTTCCCAAATACAGAACCAGATGAAGTGATACTACCGCCTTGGGTGTCCTGCCAAATAGAATTTTGAATTCTTGTGATTGCACTGACCCCTGCTGTTGCCCAAGCAAAAGCATTACCTGAACCGATCTGGGGATCATCATAAGTATTGCGGACTGCCGTTATGTGACTCATTTCTACTGACGCTCCGCCATTTACCACTAAAAAATAGGCATGGTTATTGATGAAATTGCTGTGACTCATTTCTATCTTAGTATTGCCGAAGACAGTAATAATGCCTCTGAATAAATCATCGGGAGCGATATAGTTGTTTGAATCAAATAAGGTGCGTCGAATCTGAACTTTTGAATCATCAACATAAACTACGCCCAACTCAAAATCGTTGCCATCAAACTCAGAGCAACTGATCAAAAAAGGGCATGTTGGCGCCCTATCCATGACCACCTGAGTGATCGATAGTCCACCATCAACCGCATACAAACCACTGCCGCGTTCAAACGCTCTGTTTCTGCCAATAAAAGTGTTCAGCAATGTCGCTCTACCGGTGCCAGTCACATATAAAGCAGCACCAAAATCTGCCCAATGATCGGTGATTAAAACCCGATTGGCACCACCAGTAGCCAACAGTTCACCGCCGTCATCTACAAATATACCACCACCTTCATCGGCACTGTACGTTGACGTCTGTCGATCGCCTTTGATCTCAGCACCTCCTTCCAATTGCACAAAACATCCATCTTCGATAAACACATTGCCACCAGCAGTGGCTTGATTGGAAGCAATTTGTCCAGCCACATCTACTTGTGAATTCGCACCGAAACACCAAAGACCACCACCTTTGGGGATGCCTGCAATACTGCCATTATCAAAAATAACACTGTTTTCATCTACGGATAAATAGGACCCGTCAAGCACCCGAACACCAGCCTGGTTGTCAGAAATATCTACCGATTCCATAAAAACCACCGATTCACCCTCAACCACAACGCCACGAAAAGTACCACCAGTAATGGACAAATTTTTGAGCGTCACTTCTGATTGATCCTTGATCCTGAACACCACATCATTGCCATTGCCCACCACGGTAATGCCTGAACTGCTGGAAGCATTACAGTTGCTGTAACCCCCAATAATGGTCAATCGTCCCAAAGATGAAGCATTCCAATTAGATAAAACATTGGTACCATCTCCACTGCCTGCATAGGTCACGGTGTTGGTCAGTCTGATTTCATCACTTTCTGTACCATTCAATGCTGCTGCAAACAGCGCAATCGCTAGATCATCATGATGATTGGTACCATTGCATTGAGCACTTTGCCCGACATAGTGAATGGCCGCCAGTGAAAATTGGCTGGTGATAACCAAACCCAATAAAAATAATAGCTTTATGTGATTCATATTCAATTCTCTGTTTTGGATGGTACTTTCTACGCCATCAGAGAGCAATCCATGACATGATAAACCAAAAAACTCAATTTAAATTTATTGACCACGATAAATCTGTGAATTGGCAAGAAGTCATGAAGCAATAGGAGACAATTATCAATGTAAACGATATCGAATGATGGGTTGATGCAACTGTTATAACTAAGAATAATTGACTCAGTTGTACTTAGGCCCTAACAGGTTCCCGCCATTTAAATTTGTTCAACATTATAGGATTAAAAAAACAAAACGATACATTAAAAAACAATATGACTAACAGAAAACCAGCCCATACGATTAAGGCTATTTAAATGACATGTCAAAAATAGACAAGAGGGAAAAAATAATATTTTGGCATGATATTCAAATCAACTGACATAACATTGTCAGTAACATTTTTTGAAAAAATGACCGGTTATATCAGCAGCCGATATTTATTGTAAATATCAACTGCGCTTTGGGTAACATTAATGAATTACCCATCATAACAATTGAGCCTTATCTGAGGAATCATCATTTTTTCAGTTCGTATGTTAGCTCAATACCTGAGAAAGCCTCTTGTCCTTTTATGGTAATTGGTGGACAACCCTCACGATCGGCATCCCATTGATACTTACATTCCTCAATCACCAATTTAATGGTTAATTGGTCACACACAATGACCTCATTGAGTAAGCTGATGGTCTCATCTTCCATTTTTATCTGTAAAGGGATATTACCAATGCGTTGTTGTTGTTTGTAATAATAATTTTCACCCCTAAGCATATAGATTTTGTTCGCGTACAATCCATCGGCATCTTTTTGGGTTATGGCTTCATATGTGGGTCTGCACCCGCCTTCCTCATCCTCAACTGCTTGGTAAGTGATGACTATTTCATCAGGCTTTAAATCTAAGCCTGAGTTCGTTTGTTGTTGACTACATGCAGCCAAGGAAATAGTCATGGCTGTAAAGGTTATTAGTTTCATTTTTTCACCTATCAATATCTAATTTTTATACAAAATAAAACGACATACAGATCATTGTGGTGACATATTTATTCGAAATTCCAATAAGGTTATTAAAAACATCATGGGATATTAATTTCTTAACGATACCTCAAACCCGAATATTTCATCAAATCGGTAAAAAAATCGATTTTATCTATGAAAAACATTGAGTTAGACTAATTTATCAAAAAGACACTTTGTACCTGAATGGTTTTATGATGAAATATTCGGGCTAACAGTTATTGAAGTGATGTCGATATATAGAGCCTTCATGTACTATTGTTTTTTTTCATATAAAAACTTAAGGCCGTAAAAATACACAGATGAATAAACACAAGCGTTGGACTTATCCTTGCATGAAAATGATCATTATGAGCTGACAAAACAGCCTCATCAAAAGCATTCAATGGCAACCAACTGAAAGGGATACTGAAAAAAATCAAGAATACAGGATACAGAACATCATAACTTGCAACATGAAATGCACCATAGTGTTTTGCATAACCAAGAAAATAAGGGGTAAACAAAATCAATGGAGAAAGCGCTATCCATGTAGTGCGTTTTTTTGCCATTGACCAAATAGGCCAGGATGAAATGTAAATAGCCACCACAAAGGCAGAAAAAGTGCTTCAAACACAATAAGAGTCCAGTAATATTCTACCCTTTGCTTTTGCTGATTAAAAAAATATTGATCTCCCTGACTTGGGAATATCCCGACTGCTTTTACATATGAAAAATAACCATTAAATGACTCCAATTCAATACCACAAGCCATCTCCCAAAAAATTTCCGCTTCCCCTTCTGGTAAAGGATGATTTTGGGGGATAATTAACATCAGTAAAACCCATATTATTGTAGTTGACAAAATGGCTTTCTTATACATGATTCATTCCTTTGATTGAAAATATTAGATTTGGCTGATTACAAAACCGACAATATTTTGATCAATGTCTTTCATTTTAGTTCACCAACAAAACAAAGCTCATTTTAATTTTAAAGTGTTATCACTTAACATAACAATTTTATGAGATTTCAAATACATTGAAACCCATACATAAACTCATGGAAATATAAATATCGTTTTCACGTGTGCTAAAATAGTATTGACCTTTGCATAACTACAGTAATGAGTAAAAATGCCTTACGATTACAATATTCCCTCAGAGCTAGCGTTCTTTGAAAGGGGCTTTGGCCTTTCAGAAGAGCATAATCCAAATGAACCCATAATTTCTTACATTTACCCATATGAGTCTGATAAAGAATTGGTTGTGTCATTTAATCCATCTTATGAAAGACATACTTCATTGACAGTGAAGATCATAGATAATAATGGAGTGATTGTTTCATTATTTCAAGATGAAATTAATGAAGTGACTTTTCAATCATGGGGAAATGAAAAAGTAATTCGGGTGTATTTGATAAAATCCTTTAAAAATTTTCTGATTTATTATCAACCATTACCGCGTATTATTATTCAAGATGATTAAAAATATAACAGCAATAACCAATTAATGAACTAAAACATGAAACCCATTAACTTCGAAAAGAAAGCGGTACAAAATACTGCCAGAGTCAAAATGCTGATCAAATCGCGACTGTCGTGGTTGAGTGGTTACCCTCATTTTGAAGACAACAAATTGGTTTGGGTTGTTTCAGCATCTGGTTTTTGTTGTGATCAAGCCATAGAGGTGGATTCAAAAATACTCAGCACTGCGCAAAGAACAGTCAATACATTGTATCGTGATTACCCCAAAGCATTACCCCGTGTTGTTGGAGATACTAAAGTTTGGTACCAGCGCTGTTGTGATTATATCGATTATGCCAAAGAACTGGCCCTTGCCAAATCCGATGGCATTTTTTCACTATTTGATAAAGACCACAATTACCGCAACGACCGGAATAAAGACCTCAACTTGGATCATGAAAAAGTGGTGACTGCACAACTGTCATGGAAACATTTTATCGACCGATCCAACCTCAACAAAGCCCTGTGCTTTTTCAGTACTCATCAAAGAATTGACAACAGCATATCCAGTAAAGACCTCATTAATTTGATTGGATTGCACTGTATTAATCCAAAAAAGAGCCATAAATTTATTGATTTTGCCCTGTCTTGTATAAATCAAGACACCACCTGTCATGCCAAATTTGAATATTTATCACCTTATTTAAAAAGTATAAAAACCAAAAACATTAAAAAAAGAAACTTCAACTTTAATGTTGTGCCTTTTCCAAAAACAGACAATCACCAAATCCTACAAAATTTCATTCATAGTCTGAATACATTGAACAAATCCAAAATCATCAGGGCTCTGCTTATTTTGGATCAATTACCATTAAAAGAACAGTTCAATCAATGGCAAAATTGGTGGAATAAGGTCAATCAAGTCTGTGAAAAAATAAAAAACCACACCCTGTTCAGTGTTGACATTCGTCTCGAACAAGTTCAGGTGCTTCAAGATCAACTCAAGCGCATTGATGAAAACAAGCCATCAGATCTAAATCTATTTAAGGTGTTGGCTGCAATTGAAGATTTTTCTGAAAGCAAGCCATTATGTTCAGCCTTAGTTCTTTTGATCAATACATTAAAATCAAAACAAACCCTATTCCCATCAGGCCAATCCTTTGTTATTTATATTCACGAATTAATAAAATGGGAAAGATTCAAACCCTCAAAAGTATCAGAACATTTATTGGCCTTAAATAGATTCATTAAACATGTTGAACACGCCGATGAAGAGTTTCCCTGGAGTCAAATCCCTCAATACAACTGGAGCGGCATTGATTGTGTTCTTCTTGAGAACGTTTCCATTGCTGGGATAAAATCATTCTTTAAAAACCTGACCTCACTGTATTTGCAAGGCAAAATCCAATTAAAAACCAAAGAATTGAAGAGCATTCATCATTTGTTGCAATGCAATTACACCCCTATTGAAATCACACAAATTCTAAAAACACTGAGAAAAAACAAAGTTGATGATCCATTACCAAAAGATGTTGTACAGATTGCCCAAGGACTCAGCTTAGAAAACGCTGAAATATTCAAACTTTATCAACTCCATGAAAAGCTCTATGACACGGAATTATTTGATGAATGCCTGTTACCATTGTTTGCTCTATTTAAACAATTCGATGCACTTGATCTAGCGAAATGCCTCTTTTTTGAAATGCCAATTACCAAGATTTTCAGAATACATTCATTGACTCAAGTGATCATTACAAAATCTGGAGCTGACAAGGTGCCAGCACCACCAAAAATTGATTTCCATCATGAAGATTGGATTTCACAATACCCAGAATCATTGAGGAAATCCATTGCCTTGCTGAATTCTATTCATTCAGATTCACAAAAACAGATCCACAATATATGCAAAAACATCTGGTGGACCAAACAGATGATTGAAACCGAACTCACATCGTTAAAGTCCATGACAAAAAGTGAAAATCCAGAATTAAACAAGTCCATCAATAAAAGGATAGCCAAATTTGAAAATCAACTGAACAATCCTCAGAGCATTACACCAGAACAAGTCATAAAGATCATTAATAAAATACAGGTAAAGATCAATCATGCACTTTTTGCACAGTGGGAGTTAATGCTTGAAAAACAATTTCTTATGGATTGGAGCTTAATATTCACAGTGGCTTCTGATCAAATTCCAAAATGGTTGGCGGATCCTCAAGTGGTTGCCAAATTACTGCCCATCATGAGCTTTAACTCATCCTCAAAGAATCTGGCCATAAAAGTGATCAAAGAACGCATCAAAGGTCCGTATGATTTTTTTAATCGCAATCAAAACAACAAAACATTCATTAAAAAATTAAAATCCGATGGTATCAACTGGTCCATAAAAATAAATGATTACAGTTATGATGCTAAAAATGGACAGAAAGTCACCATCTCAGTCGAAAAAGACCCTTTGGAAATTTTAGATATGGGAGGTCACTTTGGCACGTGTTTATCACCTGGTGATATGAATTATTTCTCTGTATTTTCCAACATTGCTGATGCCAACAAAGTGGTTCTTTATGCAAGAAATTTACAAAACAAGGTCATTGGCAGAGTACTATTGGGTATCACTGATCAAGGTGGCTTACAAATTTTCAATCGTTACACCCATCATAAAGATTTCGAGTTTCATAAACATGCGCAAATATTCATCAATGAAATAGCAAAAGAGACAGGTTTAATCATCACTAACAATGGAACAATCACACCATTGTGTAGCAATGATTGGTACGATGATGGCCCAGAAAACATCACACATGGTATTGATTGTTTCAATGACGGTTCCACATTTAGACAAAGCCTTACATCCCTATCTGGCGACGCCTTTGAAAAAATATTAAGAGAAGCTATAAAACCTAAAAAAATGAATGCATTGATTTTTTCTTTGTTATTGAACGTTCCAGAGTTAAAAGACAACAAAAACCTCTTTCAATCATTATTAAAATTCTCTTTAACATTGCCTCACCTTGCTGATGATGATTTGATGAAGCTCTATTATCTAGCTAACTCTTATCATCTGGGCTCTGAGCTTTATGCCGCTCACAGAAAACGCCTATTTAATTTTTTATTGAAACGCATTAATAATTATTGGTATATATTCGATGACATCAAATTGATTGCAGCACACCACCCATCCGATGCTTTAAAAATGATAAAAGCACAGGCAAAACTGAATAACATGGATTGGAAAAAACAACCCATTTATGAAGCCATTGACCCCACAGTAATGGCATTGAAAAGATTAGGTCGCCACCAATTGGCCGAAACAATTGCGCGCATGAAAAATTAACATTAATTGATCAGTCTTCAATCCTATTCCACAATCATTGCGCATTAATCAATATTAACCCTGCTCGCCCTTATATTTCATCATAGAATGGAATTTAGGGGGAAAATGGCAAAATAGATTGGGGAAACATCGCTTCAATGCCAGTTATTCAGGACTTTGAAGCGATTTTATTCAAACACCACAAATATAGATGGAATAATGTTCAACCAAAAAAGCGAAAAAATTTTGCTTGTGGCAAATATATATCAGACGCCCAATGAATATTTGCCACAATGATTGAATGTAAAAATCACATGCTATAAAGTCACAACCACTTTACCCATGGCTTTACCACTGATTAAATGGTCGTGCGCTTTACCCACTTCATTTAAACTGAATCTATTTTCATCAACGATGGGCTTTAATTTGCCCTCATCAACAATATTGGCCAGAATTGTCAGTATTTCGCCATGTTTTTCACGTTTCAAATCATGCAACATGGGAATTAACATAAAAACAACGTGCAAGGACAATCCTTTAAAATGCGCTAATGACAGATCCAACTCTAACAAAGATACTGTTGTGGCAACCTGACCATTTAATGCTGAAGCTTGGAAAGAATGGATAATATTGGCACCGCCTACTGAATCAAAAACCACATCAAACCCTTTATCATCTGTGTGTTGATTGACATAACTTTCAACTGTTTCAGTGCGATAGTTGATGGCAGTTGCGCCCAGATCTTTGATCAAATCCAGTTGTGGTTCACCGCCACCAGTTGAGTATACTTCAGCACCAAAATACTGTGCAATTTGTAAAGCAACATGTCCTACCCCACCTGCACCACCATGAACCAATACTTTTTGATTGTCAGAAACTCCAGCCCTTACCAATCCTTCATATGCTGTAATCCCCACAAGCGGTAAAGCTGCGGCTTCACGCATGGAGAGGCTTTTGGGCTTATGAGCAACCAGTTTTGCATCAGCCAGCATATATTCGGCCAATGTTCCCTGTAAGTCTGCTAACCCTCCTGCGCAACCATAGACTTGATCTCCAATGGTGAAATTTGTTACCCCTTGGCCAACTTCTTCGATCGTCCCTGCAAAGTCCATTCCCAGTACGGCTGGAGGTTCGGGAGATAATGGCAATTCTTGGCCCATTTGACGTATCATGGTATCGACGGTATTAACGCTTGTAGCGGCAACTTTAACCAATACGTGCCCTTCTTTAATTGTTGGCTTTTCTATTTCTGCAGGTTCGAATACTTCACTTGAACCAAACTGTTTAATGATCATCGCTTTCATTGATTTATTCCTGTGTTAAATGGATGGTGAAATTATAGTCATAAACATTTGATTGATAATGCCTCGTTTTATATAATTTGTTTTTACTTTTTATTGATAATCAGTTCATGAATATTGCCCATTTAAAACTATTCGTTCGAATTGCTGCTACAAACAACATCAGTCTTGCTGGCCACGAATTGGGCATATCGCCTGCGGTTGCCAGTGCTCATATGAATAAATTAGAAGAGGTGCTGGGTACCAAATTATTGCACCGGACAACCCGTAAAGTATCATTAACGCAAGAAGGTATAGCCTTTCTGCCTCATGCCGAAGATGTTTTAACCAGTGTCGAAATGGCACGAGCATCGGTTGGCACGGGCAGTTTGACTCCGCAAGGCACGCTGAGAGTGACGGCATCTGCATCATTTGGTCGGATGCATATTGTTCCAGCTTTAAAAGGTTTCTTAGCCAAGAATCCAGAATTGGCCATAGATTTACGCCTAAGTGACAGCATTGTTGACATGGTCGAGGGTGGTTTTGATATTGCAATAAGAATTGCCGAGCTCAATGACTCTAATTTAGTAGCACGTAAGTTGGCTGGCGACAACAGAATTATTTGCACATCTCCCGAATACATTAAGCAATTTGGCGAGCCACAAACCCCTAAAGATTTGCTCAATCACAAGTGTATTAACCTTACTGGGATTGATGCCTGGACTTTCAATACAGTCAATGGTCAAGAAAGAATCAATTGTAATGGCCCCTTAAGGACAGACAATGGTGAATCTGTCAGGGACGCAAGCGTTGCAGGCATGGGCATAACGATATGTTCAACATGGATTGCTTACCAACATATACAAGATGGTAAGCTCATCCAAATATTAAAAAACCATCCACTGGTCTCAAACACAGCCATTTGGGCAGTGTACCCAAGCTCACGCCTCCTTGCTCCCAAGGTAAGGGCTTTTATTGACTTCTTTACTGATTATTTTGGTCAAAACCCTTACTGGGAACAATGTACCAAGGCTTAACCCAATAAAGATCAACGAAACTGCAGCTTGAAAGGGTTAATTAATAAGCCTTTCAAGTGTTGTCAAAAGCTGATTGCACTTCTGTTCATCAATTGCATCTGTATGAGGACTGGCAAATGAGCCAATGTCATTGTCAAAATATTTTCCTGATGCGTTGTTAAATTGATCAGATAAAGCAGCCCGAACAAGAATATCTGCGCCAATGCCAAGATCATTGCCTGCAATCCCAAAACCCTCTTTAACCATTTTGCTTGCCAATAAAGAACCTGGATTAACTGCAACAATCATTGGTCCGTTTTCACCAAGTTTTGCTGACAATGCACGTGACCACATAGTTATGGCAAGCTTACTTTGAGAATAAGCATTCATGGCGTCTAAGTGTTCACTCTTTCCTAAGAGCGCATTCACATTCACAGGGGATTGAGCCGCTGAAGATAAGTTGATTACCCGACCTGTCTGCAATATAGGCAAAAGCCCAATTGTCAGCCTATATGGAGCAATGGTATTGACGGCAAAACGCATATCAAATCCATCAACTGTTTGTGTTATTGATGCATTAAGCACACCTGCATTATTAATCAGTACATCCAGTGATGAATATTTGTTTACCACAGCCTCAGCCAATGACTTGACCTGATCCATCTCTGATAAATCTGCTAAAAATGAATCAACCGTTCCCATCACTTTCAGTTCAGCTTCTACTTGTTTTAGTTTTTCTAAATTTCGCCCATGCAACAGAACATGATGGCCTGCTTCGACAAGCTTTTTAGCAGTGGCAAGCCCAATGCCATCGGTTGCACCGGTAATTAGTATTGTTTTTGACATGATTTTCTCCTCAGTTATGAAATTCTGGCAACACAAATTCTGCCAGCTTATTCATTGTTTTTTCGGTTTTTTTTGTGTTGAAACGCAAATTGATAGCGATGTGATTTACGCCAATTTCTTGACGTAACTTTAAGTATTCAACTAAATGATTGACTCCCAATCTCAGACCCAAATGTATCGGTTCAGGAGATTTATCAGGAGAGTCGACAAGATCTATGTACAATGGCTCCATCACAGGTTTCTGAAATTCATCATGTTTTGCGATATCGTTTCGCCATTGTTTAATGACTTTTGACATGAGTCATATGACTCTGTGGATAGATCATCCAGCCATCTCCGTTTTTAGCAATCCATTCTGGATTTTGTTGACTGCCACCCGTTATCAACAGTGGTACTTTACCAGTCATTGGTTTAGGCAGCATGTCTATCGCACCATCAAATGTGCCATAATCATTTTCGAATATTGGATAATCTTGGCTCATAACACGAAGATAAGAAAAAGCTTTGCGAAAGTTATTGCCTCGATTCTGATAAGGTAAATTTAAGGCAGTATACTCTTGTGGCCGATCGCCAGAAGCGACGCCCAGTACCAATCGTCCCTCAGACAAATCATCAATACTGGCAGCAGCTTTCGCAACATGAGCTGGGTGCCTCAAAGGTAAAATTATACTGGCCACTCCTAAGGTAATCTCACAGGTCTGTGCTGCAAGATAACCCAGATAGGCAAAGGGGTCATACAGCTGTCCTGCATCACCAAAAGAAGGTACATTAAAAGGCACATCTCTTAGCCAGACAGCAGAGAAACCCAATTGTTCTGCTAACTGAATGCGGCTTATATGGCTTTTCATCGTTGGAATATGTGTTGAAGCATAACTTTCCAAAGGTACGACCAAACCTATGCTGAGCTTACCCGATTTAAATACGTTGTTATACCCTTCATTGAGCGGTTTAAATTCGTTTTTTTTATTTAAGTTAATCATTAGAATACTCTAGTGTGATTTGTTATTGGGGGCCAAAAGCCTCCAACAGAGTATTATTTAACGTCTTGAATGTTGACAAGCATATCTGGCCAGATTCGTTGATTTTCCATATCAAATTGAGCACCTTGCTCATCAGCCCATTTAAATCGCTTTAAAGCAGGTGTTTGACTTGTTGCCTGATATAACCAATAAGCCTCTGCTTTCAGGGCTTCTTGAATGGGTAAATCTATCGACTCATAAACCGTTTGCTTGGTCGCATTGATCGATTCTGAAGGCCATAATGCGATTCGGCTGGATAAGGCATCTACATATGGACCAATTTCATCAGCATCTAGCGCAGCATTTATCGTTCCAACTCTTTCAGCTTCATCGGCATCAAAGTCATTGGCCCCTAACACAATTTCTAGTGCGCGGCCCAAACCCACTTGTCTGGCCATACGGGAAGCACCACCCCCGCACGGTAATATACCCATTCCTACTTCCATTTGCATAAACTTTGCTTTACCTCTGGCTGCAAAACGCATATCACAGGCCAAAGCAAATTCATGTCCACCACCACGGGCAAAACCTTCAATCTTAGCGATGGTCGCCTGAGGTAATTTACTGATCCTTTCTAAAACCACTTGTAAATCCAGTAAGGTGACTTCCTCCCTTGAAACCGCCTTACCAGACATATCTTTTAAGAAATTTGTATCGGCATGACAAACAAATATTTCTGGGTGGGCTGATTGAAAGACAACAACCTTAATGCTCTTATCCACTTCAAGCTTTTGTGCCAACATGTTTAAATCGGCAAGCATGGGTAAACCTTGAACATTTACCGCTTCATAGTCAAAAGTTACAGTAAGTATGCCTTTATTCACTTGTGTTGTGAATGTTGTGAATTTTTCATAATTCATGGTATTTTCCTCAAAATTTATTGTTAAAAAATGAATAGATAGCCAGTTAAAGCACTTATCTATTTCTGAGGAGCATTATATATTTGCTAAATAATATTGATAATATTGAATAAAATTGAATAAAATTGAATCAGTATATATTATTTATTGATAATACAATGTGTTTTTATAAAGAATTTAAGATATGGTCAATTATACAATGTCAATAATATGAAGCCTTTCTACAAGCAGTATGATTTAAAATGTCAGCATAAAATTTTAACATTTATTATATTGGAGTTAAGGGTTTTGAATAATGTTCTTTGCGTAAGCACCTATTCAATCACATTGAAAGTGTTGTTGATAATGACTGGGTGAAGTGTTGAGTTTTTTTCTAAAATGATACCTCATGGTCATGGCATTACTGAAACCAGCCTGATCTGCCACATTTTCTATAGTCAGCTGATTAGACTCTAATAAACTTTTGGCCAATTCAATCCTCTGCTCAATTAACCACGTGTGAGGCGACATGGAAAAAGTAGAACGAAATTTGCGATCAAATGTACGCCTGCTCATATTGGCTTTTTGCGCCAAGTCATTGATATCAAGAGCTTTGTGCAGGTTTTCAGTGGCCCATTGTAAAGCCTGTGAAAAGTGCTGCGGTACTTTTAATATAGGGGTTTCAACAAATTGAGACTGCCCACCGACTCTGTGGGCTGACATGACCAAACGCTTGGCCACATGGTTGGCTGTTTGATACCCATAATCGCGCCGGATGATTTCTATGCCAAGATCCAAGGCCGCCGCGCTGCCAGCAGAGCACCCGATATGCATATCATAAATATACAACACATCATCAACATATTTGATTTGCGGAAATCTTTTTCGGAATTGTTTCTCATAACGCCAATGTGTGGTTGCTGTACGGCCATCAAGAAAGCCCATCTCAGCAAGCAAAAATGCGCCCGAACAAAATGAAACCATACGTTTTCCATCTGAGTAAAATTGTTCAAGCGCTTTTCTCAAGTCAGTCGGCATTTTCTTTTGTGTTACCCACCAACTTGGAATCAAAAGCATGTCATAGTTTTCTAGATCATTGACGTGCTTGGCTTCAATCTGTAAACCGCCACCACTGCGTAAATTTCCAGCAGTAAAACTCACCACTTCAGCCTGATACCACTGTTCAAATTCAGGTCTGGGTTGACAAAACAATTCAACCAAGCAACCCAACTCAAATAAATTGGCTTGGTCATAGGTTAAAATGGCTACTTTCATGACTACATATGGATGTGATTATAATTGGCTTGATATTAACGCATATTGACTAATAAGCCAATTGTTTGATCTTTAACTTGAACATAAAATACCCACATCATTTAATTATTTAAGGAGTCTCATCATGTCATCACCTGTATCAAGAATACCTGCGGCCACAAGTGAAATCGCTTTGTCTCACTTTCAATCTTTATTAACCCTAGAAACGGATTGTTGGGATGTGCACTTTGCCATGAGCAATGATCGTCAGGATTTTGTTTTACTCGATGTGCGTGGTGAGTTGATGTATCACCAAGGTTATATTGAAAATGCCATCAACTTGCCTGTCAATCGAATCACTGAAAAAAACTTGGCGCATTTTCCGAGCGAGACTTTGTTTGTGGTATATTGTGCAGGCCCACATTGTAATGCAACAGAAAAAGCCGCCATTAAATTGGCCAAATTAAACCGCCCTGTCAAAAAAATGATCGGTGGAGTGACCGGATGGATAGATGAAGGATTCACCTTGACACCTGCAAAAAAACAAGCATCACTATGAACAAAACTAAAGCCCATAAAACATTACAAGCTTATCAAAAACGCAGATTTGAGTACATTGACATATGGCAAATCGCAGAACTCAAGTTAAAAGTATATACCATAAAGACTGGTGAATTAAACAGTGACTTTTCGCATGTGATGGATTTGGCACAAACCCATGTTAAACACAATCTGCCAAAAGCCATTGAAAAAGAACGTTTTGAAAACAACGGCCTAGGGTTTGTTATTATCCATTTTGGTGATCAGCACATATGGTTATTAACTCATTGGTGGGCCGATGAAAACATATGCTGTCAACAAATGGCCCACAGTGAAGTCGATAACTGTAAATTTAAAAACGTAGATCATTGGCCATTACACGCCTGTGTTTGGGAACATAAAATCATCAACCATGAACACCAATTGTGGATAGATACCCTATTAAACAATGACTCTGATCCCAATTCATACTTAAAAAGGCATATGCAAAATGGCGACTATTGATACAAATAACATAAAAATCAGACCATTTATTCAACAAGACGTCAAAGCCTTGTGGCAATTGATGTATGAGTTGGCAGTGTTTGAAAACTATGATGAACAATTCAAAATAACTGAAGAAAGTTTGGTAAAATATGGATTAAATGAATCACCACGTTTTCACTGTTATGTAGCACACAAAGCAAACAGCCATGATTTACTGGGCATGGCGGTGTTATATCACATTAATTGGACTTTTGATTTAAAACCAACGGTGGTATTAAAAGAATTGTATGTCAAAGCATCGGCAAGGGGCCAAAACGTGGGGCAGTTATTGATGCAGGCAGTGGCCAGACACGCCAAACACATTGGGGCCCCGAGAGTAAAGTGGCTGGTATTAAGCAATAATCCGAAAGCAAAATCCTTTTATCAAAAAATTGGCGCCGACCACGATCAAGTATGGGAAAACTGGCAACTCAATGAAACCGCTATCAATGATTTAACTGATTAATAGATCATGATTACTGATGCAATTTAACCCTGCTTGCTCGATTGCTTTTAAAAAACTGGTGTGGAATTAAAAAAATCTGTTTTTTAATATATTCGCCAATCCAACTGACATAACGTTGTCAGTAATGGTTTTATAAAGTATGGTTTTTTTACGATAACTGTTGAATTGGAGAACACATATGATTGGATACGTAACATTGGGCACTAATGACTTTCCACGCGCTGTTGCATATTATGACGCTTTATTTGCAACCATAGGAATAAGTCGGTGTATGGAAGAAGAAAATTATTTTGTGGCATGGGGTGCATCACTTGATGATCCTGCGCTGTCAATCACCATACCTTATGACAAAAAGAAGGCCACTGTAGGTAATGGCACAATGGTTGCTTTATATTTGGAATCAACACAGAAGGTAGATGAGTTTTATAAAAAAGCACTGGAGTTAGGTGGTAGTGATGAAGGCAAACCAGGGTTTCGACCCGCAGATGCCAATAATGGTTTCTATGCAGGCTATTTCCGTGACATCGATGGCAATAAACTGAATGCTTTTTGCATGGTAAAATGAAGCTTTCTTGATCCTTATCATTGCCAGTAAATAAGACCATTTATGTGGCAGAAAGTTTGATTACAATTGTTTTAATCTACTCTATGTAAAATCAAACCACCCAAATAACCAAATCGCCCAGTACCGTCTGGGCTAACAGTAATATGAATGTCAATGCTGGCCTGTCCAGTTAAATTCTCGAACAGTACAGTATTGGCAGTATTATCTGAAACTTCCAAGTCTTGAAATTGATCATTGACTGTATATCGTGTCAGCCTGAACCGACCACCATCATCACCTGATCTGCTGGCAAATAATTCCAAATCATAGGTGGCTTGAGGATTCAGCCCAGAGATTGACACCGTAGCAGACTCCAACAAGGCGGCATCGTGTCCATCAAAAGACCCGACCCAAAAGCTGTCAGCTGATACAGTTTCTGGAAAACCCAGATCATTGGCCCCTATTCCATTTTGGTTAGTTGAATTAAACGCATCAGAAATATTGAAAGCAATAGTGGTATTGTGAGACTGATCATCTAAGGCCAAACTTATCCCTCCGCTGGTCGAGCTGAGGTTATTCCAAGGGTTTGGGCTGGCTCCTGATGCAATACCAAAATCCACATTAATGCTTCTGTCCACTTCTAATGTCGACAGCTCAATTACACCTCTGTTGACTTTATCAAGAAACCAACGATAAATATCATGCCCCTCAGACAAATTATAAGTTATTTGCCATGAGACATGCCCTACTCCGGGATATATTATCATGCTGGTGTCTATTGGAGCAGGATCAGTACATGCCTGTAAATTGTTGATTGGGTTAGTTGTGCCACCAACATTGACGGTTCCATCATTATCACCATGAAAAGCCCATATTGGCACCCTGTTTAATTCACAACCCGCGTTATTGAACGCTGAATTGCCATTGCCTGCGATGGGTACAATGGCTGCTATTTGCGAGTTGGTATGATTGGCCAAATAGTTCCAACTGCCTATAGCGCCACAACTCAAGCCAGTGAGGTATACGCGCTGAGAATTGATCCGATAGTTTTCTTTAGCAAAGTTGATGAAATCATGAATGGCACTGCTTCGGGTACAATTACCCTGAGAATTTTGTGGAGACAATACAATAAATGGCCGCTGTTCATCCCATTGATCATCATTAATCAGTCTGGGGATGCCTGTTGCTAAAATATCATTCAATTGTGAGTCGCCATTACCGTTTTCACCCAAACCATGAATAAAAACCAACAATGGGTAATTGAAGTCATTATTGTCATAACCTTGCGGCAAATATTCATAATAACCTTGAGCAGAGTTGGTTGTACCAATGGGTCTGGCCGTATGCCGATCTGATGGAGAACCGGTTGGTTCACAAAGCCTGGGTAAATCATCTGACAATTCATATCCGTATTGACTGATGATATCATCACAAGCAAAAAGATCAGAACTCAGCAAAAAGAGAGACACAATGATAATGTTTTTCATGGGTGAGATATGGTAATTAATTGAGAGAAAATTTTCAATCAAAAGTATAATTCACTTCAGTCATGGCGTTTGTGAGCTGAATCACAGTAAAATACACAACCATCATTCATTTTTTCAGAAGCAGGCAGAAAAACCCATAAAACCGACACAAATGCTATCGATGGAATGAAATATTAGGGTTAATTATTAATTTTGAATAAAAAATGTGATTTATTTATTAAAAACAAAAGTATTGACTTATTAATTTCCAATTTTGGACATTCACATTATAGAATAGTGTAAATAAACAACAATCATTAAGTTATTTGATTTTTTGGTTTTGTGGTCAAATTATATTCATAAAACAAGAGAGGTTTATTATGCGCTATTTAATATCGTTCGTATTATTGGTTGTGGCTTATTCAGGCACAGTATCGGCATTCGCTGGAGGGGCAGGTACATGTGATGTAGTGGCAGACTATTCAACCATTACTGCCATGGGAGGCAGAACAAGAAACCCAAACTCGGGGACATACACCATGACCTCAAACACTTCTTTTTACAACAGTACCGATCCAGTTGAAATTACCATAAATGGCCCAACTTTTACGGGTATTATGATGGAAGTTGTCGATGAAAATGGCAACAAGGTCGGTTCATTTGATACCAATGACAATCAAGTCAGAGATTGCGCAGGGGGCGCAATGGCACTGACACATACCAATCAGCATGGAAATGTCATGGAAAGAACTGTTTTTTGGGTTCCTCCAGCAGAACCTGTTGGAAATGTTTATGTACTTGCCTATGTTTTGTCAGGTACCAGAGGCAACATACCAAGCCAAGAATTTTTCCGTTTTGTCAGAGATGATGACTCAGCCTTAAGTATTGAACCACAAGGAGAAGGATCCGATTTCTTGATCAATCAAGGCATTGCAGGGGCTTGGTTTTTCCCTGAAACCGCAGGCTCTGGCTTAATGATAGATGTCAATCCAGCAAACAACTTGTTTTTTGCAGCATGGTTTACTTATGAACAACAAGAAAGCACCAAAACCGTCAGTTCACCTGACAATCGCTGGTTGACAGCAACTGGACCATACAAAGCTGGTTCTGCAATGGAACTGCCTGTGTTTCAAACTTCAGGCGGATTTTTTGATAACCCACAAGATGTCGCGATTGAACAAGTAGGCACCATGAATTTTGAGTTCACTGACTGCAACACAGGCAATGTCAGTTACAGTTTAAATGATGGCGAACTCACCGGTGAGTTCCCAATTCAAAGAGCTATTCCTGGCACTCAAGCCTTGTGTGAAAGTATCAATGAATCAGCACAATAAGAATCAGTAAAATCTACAGTGGGCAGTATGGCACAATCGTACTGCCCACTCATTCATACATTTATCAACTCAAGTTTTATCTGAAGCCTTAACTTGGATATTTCATCATAGAATGGAATTTAAGGGAAAAATGATAAAATAGATTAAAAGGTTTTTGTTCAAGATATACAGTCATTTTTTTAACGCCATATTTTCCAAAAATAAAATCGATATTTTTTCCGAATTGATAAAATATCCGAGTTAATACTTCAATACAATTGTAGTAGAGTTTAGTTTATAACTGAGCAGTTAAAAAATACGCGGCAATTTAAACAAATTGGGAACAAATGGGTTATTTATCGATGAAAAACAGCCTTATCAACCCATATGTTCCCTATTTTCATCTGGTGATCTCCTGCCTGAGCAACAATAATAGATCCATCATTAATTTTGATGATATTGAATTTACTGGAGTATATATTATGAAAAAATTATCAACTAAAATCACTTTACTGATGGCTTTAACTTTATCTGTATTTTGTGCAAATGCAGCACAAAATTGTCAAAAAGTTGGAGAATATCAATCAGGTGATGGACGTGTTATCACATTCGAGTGCAACAACGGACTGTTTATTGATGTAATTATTTACTCGGACGGTACCATGGAGAGCCATGTTTTAAGATAAAATGATTCAGGAACAGTTTTCCCTTAGTTTATGTATGATTAACATAAATTATGGATTTATATTGGCTTCATTAGGGTCTTATGTGGATATTTCAGCATACGTTATTAAAGCTCAGAAATCGCATGAACAAACATGAAATCAGCTTTAATTTTTGTTTTGAGATTAGACTTGTGACCTAAAAAAAAGAAAATGACTTGAGCAATAGACAAGGCCTGTATTTTTCCACCTTTTGATAATCAATAAAATATTAAATGTTTCGTAATTTAAATAATGATGGCGTATTTTATGAAAATTTAACAATTCTTATGCTAATCTGATTATGTAAATTAATTACCAAAAAAGAAATGGGTGCTGATTTAATTTTCAGTGAAAAGGGAATCTGGTGAAGATCCAGAGCTACCCCCGTAACGGTAAGCAAGTTAATCTTAACAAATGCCACTGATTGTCTATCAATTGGGAAGGCGTTAAGACCCGCCTTGCTAAGCCCGGAGACCTGCCTATTTTTCAACCATAGATACCATTCGCGGTGGGCGAAGGAGAGAGAGAAATGAACACATCACAATTCAGTGGGCGATCGCCTACACATCATATAAAAAACCATCATAGTGTACACTTTTATAAATTAAGCACTTTTTAATTCGATATTCTTTGACAGGGACATGAATGTGCGCACTGATTTTTTTCAGGCCAATTCAGTGTGCAATTTATGTGCATAATCACAAAATGTCGCGACAGTGAAATTAATGATCGCTGTTTGTAAAAAAGCTTAATGAAAAATCATTATATTGAACAAAAACCCGTGGTGCATTTAGTGAATAGTTAAAAAAATAAGTTACTCATTGGCAAAAGC
>CAYGTC010000066.1:0-24699 GCA_964352735.1 uncultured Alcanivoracaceae bacterium
CTTTCATAATCCTCGCGATATTATGATGGACAAGTCAAAACATCATATCTAGCAGAGTTCATATTAGCTAATCGTCTAAAAAGCAGGCTTGACAGTTCAGTCATTAACCACTAGACTATTTAAAATACTGATTTTGCTCATTCATTAGTTATGCTTGTTGGTATTGCGTAATGGTGTTGATCACATCAGAACAGACTTTATTAAGGATAGTAGATTTAACGCTACAAACACCTGAATTTGTATCATTATGAATGATGTAAAAACCTCTCTTTTAACAATTAACACAAAAATTATATGAACATACAACGGCTTTTTCAGATTCTAGGTCCAGGGATTATTTGGGCAGCAACCAGTATTGGGGTTTCTCATATTGTTCAGGCCACCAGAGCCGGGGCAAATTTTGGTTTTGCTTTATTGGGTTTTATTGTCTTGGCACATGTGATCAAGTACCCATTTTTCTTATTTGGCCCTAAATATTCTGCATTAACCGGTAAAAGTTTGTTGGATGGTTATAAGAACGTTGGTCAATGGGCGTTGATTTTATTTTTGGTGCTGACTTTTATGACCATGTTTTTTATCATGTCGGGCGTGACTTTGGTCACATCAGCATTAGCGGTTAATTTATTTGGGCAAAGTATATCGGTTTCACAATACAGCATTGCAATATTGCTGGTGGTGATCAGTATGTTATTGATTGGTAAGTATGCATTATTGAATACTTTCTTAAAGTGGATGATGCTGGTCTTTGTGATTGCCAGTGTCTTGGCGTGGTTACTGGCCATTAATCAGTTGGGTATAATTCCTGCAAGTCCAAATATCAGTATTGATTTGACCTCAGCTGCCAGCATTGCTTTTATAGTGGCTTTGATGGGATGGATGCCAACTGCCATTGAGGTTTCTGTCTGGCATTCGTTATGGACCATATCAAGGTTTGATACATTTGGTCAAAAGCAGTCAAAAATAGCGCAATTGGATTTTAATATCGCTTATCTGATTTGTCTAATCTTAGCCATAATATTTATGTGGCTTGGCGCCTTACTTATGTTTGGTAATGGCGAGGGTTTTTCCAGTTCATCGGCAACATTTGCCGCACAGTTGGTTGACTTGTATGCCAATTCACTTGGTCAGTGGAGTTGGTTAATCATGGCTTTTATTGCTTTCATTGCATTATTCTCAACCACTTTTGCAGTGGCAGATGGTTTCTCTAATGTATGGAAGAGGTCAATGCAAATTTACTTGGGGCCAGATGATCAATCTGATAAGGCTCAACATACATATGTGGTTATTTTATTGGTACTTTCTGTTGGTAGTTGGTATTTGATCAGTCAATACATTTCTGATATTAAGGCTTTGCTCGATTTTGCTACGACCATTTCTTTTGTCAGTGCGCCTTTGTATGCCTGGTTGAATTATAAAGTGATTATGAGCACGGAAGTGAATGTTAGTGATCGGCCACAAGGATTGTTCAAATGGTATACCTTATTGTCTCTTCTGGCTTTAACAGCATTCAGTATTTATTATTTGATTTGGCGGTATTTGTAGCCCGATTATTTCATCATAGAATGGAGTTTAGGCGAAAAATAGCAAAATAGGTTGGATAAATATCGCTTTCAAGCCATTTATTTATGGCTTATAATCGATTTGATGAAATTTCTGGTTTATGTCTTGAAAAGTAAAAAAACCTGCCAGTCAATTGTTAGACTGACAGGTTAAAGGGCCACGCAAGAGGAGTCGCGTAGTATGTGGTTTACTTAATTCACAGGATAAATGATGAATCGTGCATGGACATTCTTTTGGGGTTTATCCCCAAGCGCATCAAGGCTGTGGTTGAGCTCAACTAAATCAGATGTGCTCAAAACCAATGAAGTTTCATTGGGCTGAAAAGTAGTGCCTATGGGGTAGTCACGAAAATCAGTATCTGTCATTTCAATGTGTGTACCCAAAATGGCTGAAGGATTATTTCTGTTGCTAAAATCTGTTAATTTTTTGATGCTGTTTTTAAAGGCATGCCAGTCTTTAATATAAAGTCGACCTGGGTAAAAAGTGTCTCCTGTTAATAACCAACGAGTATGTTGGTCATAAATAGCAATGCTCTCTGTTTGGTGACCTGGAATCGGTATGATGGTAATTTCCCGATTGCCTAAATCTAAAGTGACTTTGTCTTCGGGCCATTTTTTGAAACCAAAAAACATTTTTATGGCTTTAAGGTTGGGTTCAATTACAGTGGTGTATTTTTGTTGAATGAATTGTGCATCAGCTGCTTTATGATCGCCATGACTGTGTGAATGTGCAATGATGACAGAAATGTCTTGTGCAGATTGATAACGGTCTTTGATCAATTTTTGTAGGGTTTTTTGTAGTGGGAATTTTTTTTCATCAGCAGTCGCACCGGTATCCAATACAAAAACTGATTTTTCTCCAAATAAGACATAAATAAAAGGAGCTTCATAATGGACACATTTATTTTGTCTGAGGATATAGCTGTCTTTATCATAACGAAAAATTTCTATAGCAGGATCCTTGTTTTTAGCACAATTTTGCGACCCACTTATCCATTTTTTGTTGATTAACTTATCCAGTGAGGGATTGATTTCTTGTTCAGAAAAAGCGCTGTTTGTTATCACACTTGCACAAAGCATACTGAGAAATATTTTTTTCATGATTTTAATGCTCATTGTTTATCTCTCTAAAGTCTTGGGTTTCAAAATACAATACTTTGTGCTCGGCACATTGATTCAGTAGTGTTTGTGCTTCATCAAGATGATCCTTGTTTTTATTTTTTAATTGCAATTTTTTTGTGTTTTTGTTTTTATTAATGTGACATCGTTGGTTATTGAATAATGCAATCATGTCAAATGATGGTCGAGCTTGTATGGCATGTATTGCCAATTGCCAGTGACTGTTACTTGTGTCTATTAAGAAAAAATCTTCGGTTAAACTGTTATTTTTAAGATTGGATATTTGGCGTTTGAATATTTGTTTTTGGAATGTAAAACTTTCGTCCTCCAACTTTTTCTGTCCCCCTCTTTCAAAATGACCGTCATAAATGGTTGTTTTTATGGTGAGGGTTCCTCCTTCAATCAATGTATTCAAATCGAAATGCTGAGGTAAAATGGTCATCAAGCCCTTTTCAAGGTTTTTGATCAACTGATCCTGGTGGTTTGATTTTATTTGGTAAATCAATTGGTAGTCATGCGGTGATCGATATAATGGCAAATGGCTGGCATACAGGTCTTGTCCATCTGTAAATAGCGCCATGCCATGGTGTCCACTTCGATGTTCAGTGCAATGGACTGTATTGATGGCAAACATGACCAGTATTATAATGATACTTTTGTAATTCATAGCAAAAATCAGGTAATAAATTAAAGATGATTGTAAATGATTTAACTTTAATTAAAAGTGAATTAAAATTAATAACTGTTAACTATTAGGAAACAATAATTGAATGTTAATAATTTAAGAAAGTTTATTGTGATTGCTCAATGCAATCACTTGTCTGTGGCTTCTGAAAAACTCAATCAAACACCTGCGGCTCTTTCAAAAGTGATTAAGCGCCTTGAAACTCAATTGAGTACCCGTTTATTTGACCGCATCGGCAGAAACATCAGATTGAACAGAAATGGATACAAATTATTGGACTATGCTGTTAATTTGGTACATGAAACTGACCAAGTCATCAGCGAATTTTCAGGAGCACTTCATATCCAGAATGTTAACATTGCAGGACCATCGATTCTTATGCATCATTGGCTGCCCCAATTCATAAAAACGGTTGATCAAGTCAATTTTAGATTTCAAGTAAATGTTGCATGGGAAGGAGATGCATTGGCCTATCTTAACTCAGGACAAACTGATCTGGCTTTGGTTACTCAGTTTGCCACTGATAATAGCAAGTACAAAAATTTTGAATCCTTGTCACTAAAGGAATCAGTATTCTGCATAGTGGCGGCATCACATCACCCCATAGTAAAGGCTTGTGACAGTAATGGTGAAATCAGTGATGAACAATTGATTAAACACGCATTTGTTAGTCCAACTGTTTCACCATTTTGTGGCCTTAATAGAGGAGATGACTCGGATGGGTGGAAACATAAAGATATTATCAGAAAGTTGACATACCGTTGTAATGATTTCAGTATATTGTTGAATTTAGTTGAACAAGGCCTCGCCTTGGCATACGTGCCTGACTTTATTGCCACAGAACATCAGTTGGTGAGAATCAAGTTAAAAGATGTAAGCCAAAGTGATGCCAGTGAAGCCATCCAATTGGTTTATAAGCCCAGTATGGCAAGCGGTTGGTTGAAACATATTGTTGGAGATTGTACCAGTATCGCCACATCATCTCGATGATAAAATGTGGTGATACTGGCTCGGATATTTCATCAAATCGGTAAAAAAATCCATTCTATAATGAAATATCCGTGCTAATCTTTGTGTTTAGTGCTTATTCAAATCCGTTAGCAAAAATATCATCTGGATTAGGCGTACCAGCAACACTGAGTCGCTCAAAAACAAAAGCTCCTAGACGTACACCATCAGGCAGTGGGTTGGTGGTAATAAGGCTGATGGGTTCTCTTGGAGAAGTATCGCCACCAATGTTTGTAAAACTGTCACCATCTTGGGTACCGGCATCATAAGGCAGTAAGTCGACACTGAGATTTTCTCTCCACAAACCATTTTCTCGCAGATCAAGGTCGTGAACACCAATGAACCAATCTGGACTTGGTGCAATCATTGTGACCATTGAAAATAAAGGGTGTGATTCACTGACAGTAAATTCAACGGATATACTGTCAACACCATCTGCATCTGTTCCATTGATCCGACTCTCTGTGCCGCCACTGTTAAGTACGGTGTCAATTTCATTGTTGAGCATACTGGTGCCACCAGATTCTGCCATTTGCTCGATTCCATCAGTTGCTATAATACCGCTGTTCCAAATTTGACCGGCAATATTATGGGTATTACCAACCAATGGTGAGAAGTGTGCGCTGGGGCCTGGGAAGTCAATGGGGTGATTCGCTGCCGACCACTCTGCATTGAATGTGACTCGATAGGTGGCCATATATTCGTATCGCTCTTGTACACTGTTATTGCTTCTGAATGCGCCCCAAGATGCTGATTCAATGGCTGCAGCTTCTATTTGAGACACTGATGGCTCAGAACTGAAAACAGTATTTAATGCGTGAACGGTCATCACATAATTGCCAGTACCCGGAGGGCAAGGACCGCCATATCTTCTGACACCAAAATTGGTCAAACCTTCTGTACCAACATCATTGGGCTTACCTTCAGGAATGTGTGTGACAGATGGATCAATATTAAAAAGTTTCCAGTGTAAAAAATTGAGGGTTTCGTCATTAAAGACCACCGCAAAACTCATGGTGCCATCGGGTACATCATTCCAGATCAACTGTGGAGATATGCCGACAAAGTCATCTGCTCTGCAAGTGTAATCATCAGGGATAATTTCATCTCTGGGATAACTGGGTACGTTTAAATTCAGTGCATTAGCGCTTAAGCTCGTGAGCATCGCCAACAACACAATTGTATTGCTAAGTTTCATTTTTAACCTCTCTCATAAATATCTAGTAAAACGTATCCATAAAATAAATGGGTCATTTTACTGGTAACGATCGTTAAGACTGTGAAATACACCACCACATCATACACAATGATAGACTGGCAATTTATCACATTTCTTTCAATTTATCAGAAATTTTACTCGCCACTGTAGTTATGCTGAGGTCTCATGGCATGAAAAAGGTATAATTTAGGCCATATGCAACAAATAATGAAACAAGTGATTGTGGTTTATGACGGGGATTGTCCTATTTGTCATCGTTTGATCACAGCAACGCGATTAAAAGCCTCTGGTATTGAATTACAATTGATCAATGCCAGAGAATGTGATGTGTATAAAATACCGTGGTTTCCAAAAGGTGTCAGTATTCACAAAGATATGGTGATAAAAGTGGGCGAGCACATTTTTTATGGAGGTGAAGGTCTGCATACATTAAGTTTAATGGCTTCTCGATCCAATTGGCTCAATAAAATAACCTATACACTTTTTAGCATAAAACCCATCGCGCTGATTTTGTATCCCGTCTTACGCTGGTCAAGAATGTTATTACTGAGAATCATTGGCGTTAAGGCTCTGAAATAAACGGTATTATTTATTTGAGTCCAGTCTATACTGGTTGCGGGTTAATATTTATCAGTCTTGGTTTACTTTAGCAGTCGAGCTTGATCAACTGGTTTGTCATGCTCAGATGTGAATATCCAGTCAGCGGGGGTTAAACTTCGTACTCTGGTAGTCAAATTGATTTTAGGATTGATCAACAATGCAGGTCTGCGATTATTCAAAGAAGTGGCAACCCATGCCCTTACATCAGGATTTTTGACGCCTTTTTTTAATTGCCATTCTTTGGCCAGAAAATGGGCGAATTGTAGGGCTAAATCAGGTCGTGTAGCCACTTTTACGATTTGTCTGGGCAACAAGTAATCTCGATTGTTAATGGTCCATTGCTTACCGGTATCAGGATCTCTGATATAAAAAGCAGCGGTACCGTTTTTTTCACGTAATTTCATACGCCAGGCAAATTTATGTCCTTCATCGGTCCATAAAACATTACCCGGATAGAAAAAGTGACGCAGTGGTAATAATATTTGCGAGATAAAAAACACTGTCAAGACTAGAGAAATCACTTTGAACTGAATGTTGGCATGGTAGGTTTTTTCTCTAAATGGAATGGTTTTTATGAAACGACGTGGCCAATTGGGAGCAAAAAATAAGGTTGTGGCAGCCAATGTCAGTATGGGGAAAATACCAATATTAAAGAAAATCGAATTCATACCATGAAAAACAGCATAAACACAAAACATAATGAATCTGGTCTTTTTGAACAGCAATAATGGTGCTCCAATCAGATGAATAGCAATTGAAATATAACTGGCTGTTAAATGTATCCAATGCTGATCTAACATAGAGCCAATGAAAGTGGTATCAGTTCGGGCAGATAACCACAAAGACAGTGGTAAGCCATTGAGCCAATCGTGTTGAATTTTTACCAGCCCTGCAAAAATGAGCATGATTTCCATCATCAATCGCAGTGAATACAATTGCCACTGAGGCACAACACTGTGGTGCTTTTTTCTGATGGCATCTAGCGAATAAGCTTTATTGGCATCAACAAAACACAACAAAAACGCAAATAAGATGACCAAATAGAAGTGGTTCAGATAACGTGCTTCATCCAATAAAAAAATATAGGTGAACAACAGTGACAGCGCAATGATAGAAGCACGATAAAATAAACCAATCATCACCAGAAAAGCACTGATTGCCAATAGCCCAAAAATCCAATACATGCCTTGGTCAGGTAACGCTTGTACCCAGGAGAAACCATAATATTTGAAATGCACTTTAGTATTGACGTAGAACAATCCAATCCAGTCATGCACAAAATAACGGTAGGTTTGCCACAGCATAATGGCGCCAAAGAAAAATCTAAAAGCGCCTAAGGCTGCAGCATCAATGGGTTTGAGCCATTGTTGGGATGTGCTATTCATAAGTTATGTGCTATTCAAATCCGCCAGCTGTGATGATGTCATCATCAATGGTTAAAAACTGATTTGATGTGACACCATAGAGTCGAGTGATCTGTCCATAAGGCCATTTAATGATGATTTGAATGGCACGGGAGTGACTGGATAAGCCAAAGTGGGCTTGTAACACATTGGCAGATAAATAGTTGCCACTGTTTTGGATGTCTCTGGTCATTGTCATCTCATCAGTAATGACTTGTATGACTGCACCAACACCATGGCTGTTGGTGCCATTGGATTTGAGATTGACATTAAGCCAGTGAGCATTGTTGGTATTCATTTGAGACAGATTATTTTGAAACAATTGATAGGCTCCACTGTTGTTCGCAGTTAAAATATCCAAGTCGCCATCTTTGTCATAATCAAAACAGGTGACACCACGACCCTCGCTGTAATCATCCACACCAAGTGTTGCAGAATGCTCAGTAAACGTACCATCTTGATTATTGATGAACATGCGCGCTGGTGTGTTGCCAAATTCAACATCTCCTGCTTTTCTCCAACCATTGACATGATAAATGTCTTGCCAGCCGTCATTGTTAAAATCAGCAAAACAAGAGCCCCAACCCCAGTATCCAGCTCTGACACCTGCTACTTCGGTCACATCAACAAATGTACCATCACCTTGATTTTGATACAACCGATTGCCTGTAATGCCAGTACCAGGATTTAATGGGCCATCGTAGTGAATAGATGTCACAAAAAAATCCATATCACCATCATTATCATAATCACCAGTAGAGGAGCCCATGCCATGTTCATCAGTTATCACAGTTTCATCGGTAATTTTGTCAAAAGTATTGTCTTGCTGGTTGATCAAGATTTGGCTGCGGCCGAAGTCACTGGATAAAGCAATATCAATCCAGCCATCATTGTTTAAATCGGTAAAATTGGGGGTAAATGTTGAGCGTAAGTCAAAATGAAAGTCCCCAAAGGCACTTGCTGAGATATCACTGAACTGAAAGTTTCCATCATTTCGCCACAATAAAGAAGCTAATGATGAGTTCCATTGCGCCAAAAAGAGATCCAAGTCCCCATCACTGTCAATATCAGCAAAGCCGCTGGTTGCACCAGCCAATGTTTGCGGAAATATTGTGGTGTTGATTTGTTCTTGAAATTGGCCTTGTCCCATATTTTTGAATAATCTGGGCTTGCCATTGCCTGCTTGACTGGTGATCAAATCCAATAATCCATCGCCATCCATGTCGGAAAAAGTTGGACCTGTTCTGGCTTCAATGAAATCAAGGCCTGATCCAGATGATATATCAACAAAAACACCATTGTTATTGCGCAAAAGCATATTGGTGTTGAGTTTTCCACCCAACAAATATAAGTCCAACCAGCCATCATTGTCTATATCTCCAACTGCTGCACCGCCTGAGAAAAACACCTCATCTGGTTCGGAATCAGTTGGTAATGCATACTCAGTATCAATGCCCATAGATAGGGCGCTTTCAGTGAACTGCCAAGGATTACCGGCATGAATTTGAGCTGAGAGGAATAAAAAAAACCCGCTTATCCATATGGTCAGCGGGTTTGCACTTCTTTTTAACATGGCGTGATGTTTAATCAATGGAAAAGTTTTGTAGTTCAACTGGTACAGTTCCTGCAGAACCAACAACCACAAAGCGATATGTGCTGCTGCCGCCAGTAGAACTGCCGCCATCAGACAACTGAATAAAATGCGTGCCTGTATTTACTGCTGTAAATATTGCTGCATTTTGTGTTGTTACAGTAAATGGAGCTTCTGCAGCCAATACTGTTGTTCCATCTGTATCAAGCACAGATATCTCAATATCAGTTAAGTTGTTATCGTTGTTATCATCATTATCAACAATAACAGCCAGTCTGTCGCCTGCTGTGGCTTCAACCTGATAGAAGTCTGTTGAACCAGCAATGTCGCCAGTATTGATCATGTCTGACGTTGGGCTCGCTTGAGCTGATGTGTCATTAGGCTCAACTTCAGCGGCCGTAGCGCCTGGAGCCATTACTGCTTGAAATACTTCATATTGAGTAATTTCATTATTGTCTCCAAATTCTAGAAATTCAAAAAAGACACTGCCCGCAGTAGGAATGGTTGTTACCACAGAAGATGCTAAACCATCGCCGCTGTCATCATCCATCTCAATCAATGTGGATCCATCATTTTCAAATACATTCATTTCAGTATCCATAGCGGTGCCAAATTCAGTATCGATGGCTACAAAAAACACATCACCAACTGAAACGCCAGAAACACTCCAAAAATCTCTATCAGCAGCTGGACTGATGGCAGCAGTACCTGAATCAGTTGCACCCAAAGCATCAGCAGTGCCGAATGTACCATTGGGTTCACTTTCAGCAACCTGTGCTCTGCTTTCAAAGTTCTCATTGTTCTCAGAAATCAAGCTATTGAATCGAATTTCAGCGGTTCTCATTTGCGCTTCATTATTCAATGTTGGATTGATTTCATAGTTCTCTTTGGCATTTGCAAACTCTTGTGTCGCTTGTTCAAACGCTGATTGATTTGCCGAAATATTTGCGCTAGTTAATAAACCTGTTATCGTTGCAAAAAGCAGCTTCTTAGTGGTTTTTTTCATTATATACATCCCCTTATTTTTACTTTCTCTAAAATTGGTGAAGATCATCTCAAATAAGCACTTATTTTGCAAGTATTAACTAATGTTAAATAAAATACATAAAATGAATTGTTGAAAACCCCGATAATATGTTCAAAAATGTCCAAAATCGTCAAAAAAAGTATGCTAAGCTTAACAAGTGTTTGTTAGGGTTTTGATGAGTGACTATGTTTTTGCTTCATGGCATTGTGATATTAGAAATGCTTGGTGCTAAATATGAGGCTTAAAAGTTTTTATGTTTGGCAAACTCGTGATGATCGCTATAAAATACGTCCATGAGTAAATTGAAAGATAAAACCATTTTTTTAACAGGGGCTTGTGGAGGCTTAGGTTCTTCACTGGCATTGACGCTTTGTCAGTTAGGTGCAGATGTCATCATCTCAGATAAAAATCCACGCTCACTCAATCTAATGTGTGACAAAATTGTTGAACAAGGTGGCAAGGAACCCATGGTTTTTCCTATGGATCTGTTGGGAGCAACGCCCAATGACTTTGCTGAATTGGTAGATGTGGTGACCACAAAGGTGGGTCGTTTAGATGTGCTGATACATACTGCAGCTGAATTCAGTGGTTTAACTGAATTCGTAAATTACGAGGCCACACGTTGGTTGAAAGAGTTACAAATCAATCTCAATTCTCCTGTATTTTTAACACAGGCATTTATTCCATTGCTGCGAAAATCACAAGGGTCAATCATTTTTACTGTTGATGATTTGTCAACGGTATCAAAAGCTTATTGGGGTGCTTATGGCACCACTAAAGGAGCACTGATGCATTTTGCTCAGACTTTAAAACAAGAGCTTGAAAATACACATGTCGATGTTTTTACAGTTCAACCTCCACCAATGAAAACACAATTGAGGTCAAAAGCGTGGCCAGCTGAGGATGATGGACACTTGGTCGTTCCTGAGCAGGTCGTTAAACAATATATTGAATTATTGTCACGTTAGTTTATGATCGCGAAATGAAATAAAAAACCTTATAAATCATATTCATTACCTGTGGTTGTACTTCTGTTATTTGGTTTTAAAAAAACTTATTAAAAATAATTGGCGCAGTTTTGAAGCTGATCTCGCATGTATAGGTTATAAAAATAACCGGAAAGTCACATGTGTTTTAAAAATTGTCTCAGTATTTTTCTTTTTGTTGTCATCTTTCACGATGTATCATTTGCGCAATCTGTTGAGCCAGAGTTTTCATGGTCTCCGTATTTTACCGGAAGCGCTCTGGCTACCATTGGGGTAATCGATGGAAATAATGAAGGTTTTGTCGCTGCAACTGCCAGTTTTGTACCAACTGAATTCATTAATGATAATGGCGAGCTTGAATGTCATATTCTTTACCAATTCAAGCAAGGTGTTTTCTCAAGTACTGGAGACATAAATAATGGAGGGGTCAATTGTCCATTATTATCGGGGGCAAGACCAATCAGAGTCATTGAGGCTTTTGGAGCTGATATTTGTATTGGAGGAGATTTCACTCAGCTTGGTGGTCAAGATGGCTTGAATTATTTTGCTTGTTATTCTCCTACATTAGGTTGGTATCAGCCTAATGGAATCGGTAATGGTCCTAACAATTCTGTCTATTCAATTGAAATAAGTCTTACTGGTACTCATCTGTATGTTGGTGGTCTATTCACGAGTGTAAATAGTATTGATGGCGGTTTATCAGCCAATAGAATTGTCAAGACAGATGGATTGACATGGGAGCCACTGTATTCCGATATGTCACAAACTTCAAATGGTGTTAATGCCACGGTTAATTCTATACTGCCAACGGCCAGTTTTTTATTTGTAGGCAGTGGAGCCTCAATAATGAGTTGGAATTCAAGCGTGCCAGAGTGGTTGACAAGAGGGACACATAATGGCGGATTGACAGGTGTTGCTGATATGGTTTCATTTGGTTCATTATTAACTGCCAGTACCAAAGGTGCAACACAGGTATCAGGAGACCCCGCAGGCAGTATATCTGATTATGATATTGGATCAGAGCAATGGTCAGAAAAAGGGACTTCTTTAGGTATCAATACCCAATTTGCGCAACTGGCTTTTGGTTTAGGTCCTCTATATGCCACAGGTGACTTTTCCAGTGTGGATGTTGATGCAAAAGGCGTTGCTATTTTTGTAAATAATGATTGGCAAGCTGTTCCCCAGGCAGCAATGTTAGGGGATATAAATGCAGGAACAATCCTTGATATGCAACAAGGGGCAGATGAATTTTGTATGCTGACCCAAGGAGGGGTTCCGGCGGATTCGGAAATTTATTGGCAACGTGCCATCTGTTATGATGGCAATAATTGGCGTGGTATCAGTAATTCGCCAAAATCTAATGTGGTTTATAGCTTGTCAAAGTTTCAGGGAAAAATTATCCATGGGGGAGACTTTGTTAATATTGGTGATCAAAAAAGCAATTTTATTGGGCAGTTAAACGGGAATAAGTGGAAAGCAATAAGCCAGCTTACATGGACAGGTAGTGGAGTTGGCAATGTAAGTCATATGCAGGAGTATAATGGTGAGCTTTATGCAACAGGCTTGTTTAATTTTGCTAATGGTGTCAGTGTTAATCAAATAGCTAAATGGGATGGAAACAATTGGACACCTGCAATCCCAGGCTTTTTTGCTAATAGCGCTCCAATGGTGGTATGGGATAATAAACTGATAATTTCTGGCGTGTTAAACGGCCTAAATTCTGTGGTAAGCTGGGATGGAAGTCAGCTGGTTAAATTGGAAGGGTTATTCGGAGCGAGCGATTTAGTAATTTATAGAGGAGATCTTGTTGCCTCAAGTGATTCTGATGTTTTCATGTACAGCAATGGTTCATGGCAGAACATATTGAGTAATATTCCTAACATTAGAACATTAGCTGCCAGTGGCAATGATTTATATGTCGGTGGAATTTTTAGTGGGGCATGTAGTGGTGAGCAATTTGTTCAAGCGAATAATATCATGCGTTGGGATGGCAATACCTGTCATGCTTTGGGAACTGGAGTAGAGAATAGTGGTGCCCCGTTTTTGAGTGTAAGTGATGTTGTGGTGGTTGATAATCATGTTTTTGTGACAGGTCAATTTGATACGGCAGGGTCTTTGCCAGCTAATAATTTGGCTTATTGGGATGGAGATAGTTGGTCACCAATGGGCAATGGTTTGATTGGCAGTTTTGGCAGTCGCTTATTGCTTGATGGTAACGATTTATATATTGCTGGGGCCTTCAGGCAAGCAGGTAATGTCATGGCAAATAATTTTGCAAAAGTAGAAGTGATTTTAGATAGGATTTTTGTTAACGGTTTTGAATGATGTGATTAATGCGGCATATATTTGTAATTTTACATATGCGCAATTAACCAGGCTCGAGCAGCAGTCCACAGTCGGTTAACAGTTCGCGAAGAGGTGTTTAATGCCAGTGCTGTCTCATCTATAGTCAGTCCTGAAAAGTAACGCAGTTTAACTACAAATGCCATGTTTTGATCTTTTTCTTCTAGTCGGGATAGGGCGTGATCTAAATCTATAATATTGTTGCTAAAAGTACTGTCCTCGATAGCAATGGCCTCAATGTTATCAGTATGAGGTGCATTAATGCCGTGTTTAACGGTATATTTACGGCGTGCAGAGTCAATGAGTATTCTGCGCATGGCCTCAGCTGCAGCTGCAAAAAAATGCCGGCGAGACTGCCAATTGAGATTGGGGTTATTAACAAGGCGAATATAAGCTTCGTGAACCAGAGCTGTTGGGCTCAATGTGTGATTGCTTCGTTCAGAAAACATTTTATGTTGAGCAATAGACTTCAGTTCTGAGTAAACAAGCGATAGCAGTTGATTGTTAATGTCCTCATCAGTTAAGTCTTGACGAGACAATAATTGTGTTACTTGACTGATGGTTTCATTGGTTTTTGTCATAAGTAGATAAAAATAGGAGTAATTAATGTATCAATTATCATTGACTTTGTGCTCGAACACCTATGTTATAATTGTCTTTCATATTCAGAAATGAAGACTGTAATAATACAATGAACCATAATACCACAAATGGGCCTCAATACCACTGGGATGAGATGTGGAATATATTTGAAAAAGTCATTGCATTGCCGAGAACTCAACATGAAGAAGTAATAGCATCTTTTGCTATTGACAATGAAGACATGAAAACGGAGCTTCAGCACTTACTACAAGCGCATTATTCTCAATCTACTATCTTGGATTCACAACCTTACTGGCAAAGTGAATTCGATCAGGTGTTTCAACCACCCTCATATATTAATGGCTATCAAATTGAAAGAAAGTTAGGCAGTGGTGGAATTGGAGATGTTTATCTGGCGAGTAAAAAAGAGGATGGATTTACACGCAAAGTAGCGATAAAGTTTGCCACCATTGGTCGGTTTTCCAAGCATGTGTTGAATAGCTTTAATACCGAACTTAAAGTTTTGTTGTCATTAAATCATACCAACATTGAACGTCTTTTTGATGGAGGCGTTACAGATGATAAGGTACCATTTTTGATCGTTGAATACATTGATGGTACACATATTGATAAGTATTGTGATCAGCATGGGTTAACGGTTGACCAACGTTTGAAACTGTTTCAAAAAATTTGTCAAGCCGTGGATGCTGTTCATCGTTCACTAATAGTACACAGGGATATAAAAGCCGCCAACATCATGATCGGAAAAGATGGTGAGCCTAAACTGTTGGACTTTGGTTTGGCAAAGTTAACAGGTAATAACGCTCAAGCTTCTCATGAAACAACCCTCTCAAATTTCATGATGACTTTGGCTTATGCAAGTCCAGAGCAAATTAATAATATGTCCAATGCAACGGGCATCACCACTGCAAGTGATATCTATTCATTGGGGATACTGCTGCATTATTTGCTAGCGGGCAAGTTACCTTATCAAATCGACTCGCACAATTTATCAGCAACGATCAAAATTATTCATGAGCAAGTGCCTCCATTGGCAAGCAATAATTTGAATAATCAGTCCACTGTTGCTCAAACTGAGAGGCATTTACATAAAAAGCTGTCAGGGGAGTTAGAGCAGATTATTGCAAAATCAATAGCCAAAGAGCCTGAGCGAAGGTATTTATCAGCGGTGCAGTTTTCAGATGATATACAAAATTATCTTCAAAACAAACCAGTACTGGCAAAAAGAGACTCCCATTGGTATCGATGCATAAAGTTTATACAAAGACATGCCGTTGGCATCACACTTGGAACAATGGCGGTAACATCATTGTTGGCCTTGTCAATTATATTGTTCATTCAATCAAGTGACTTAAAACAATCACTGTTAGACATTAATCAAGAACAACGCCGTGTACTTCAAGTTACCAATTTTTTAAAAGATATTTTTAAAATATCCGATCCGTTGGTCACAGATAAAAAGATAGTGAAAGTAAAAGATTTACTCGATTACTCTAGTCTACAGTTGGATGCACAATTTGATGGTGAGCCAATAGCCAAAGCTCAGTTGTATGCAACATTAGGCAATGTCTATTTGAATATGAGTGAGTTGCCACAGGCAGAAGAATTATTTACAAAGGCACGTCATCTGTATCAAAGTCACAATCATGCATCGGGATTATTTGACATGCAGATGGCTCAAATCAAAATTTTACAACAATACGGTGAATTTAATAAAGCAAAAGATGAAATGAAAACAGCTTTAAGCACCAATGATGTTTTTTCAATGACAATTGATAAGCAGGCAGAAATAGAAATATTGAATGGTCAAATTAAATACAGTTTAGGTTTATATGATCAAGCAAAAATATTATTTGAGTCAGCCTTAAAAAAAAGAATATCTTTATTAGGTGATGAGCATCAATTGATCGTAGATACATACCAGCTGTTGGGGAATACCTATTGGCGCATGGGGGCATTTGATCAAGTAAAATATTACTATCAAAAAGGATTTGATATTAATACCCGTGTATTGGGTGATGACAACCATAAAACGTTAATGAGTAGATCATCTCTTGGTGTCCTGGCTTTCTCACAAAGTGATTTTAACAGTGCTTTAAAGCATTTTAAATATGTGGCAAATGCCAGATTGGAAAAACTAGGACGTCAACATATATACACTGCAGAAGCCTATAACAGATTAGGTGTTGTTTATTACGAAGTTGCAAATTATGAACAAGCGAACAAGAAATTAACGATTGCAAAAGAAACTTATGAAAACTTAGGCATGCATGCGTCGCTCAAATATGCGCGCACCTTAAATAATTTGGGTTTGGTTGAAAGACAAAATAGGCAATATGCGAAAGCAGCTAAAACATTTAATCATGCCAAATTAATAGAAGAAAAGCTATTGGGTCCTGATCATATTGATGTTGCCAGTCTAAATAACAATTTGGGAATGGTTGCAGCTGATAGTGGTGATATGAGAGGCGCTTTAGAATTATTTAAAAGAGCCTATGTTGGCATCTATGATAGCAGTGGGCCTGAAAATGTAGCTTTGGCGTTTTCTATGACAAATATGGGAAGAATGCATTTACAACTGAATGAAACAGATCAAGCAAAAGACTGGATTGATAAAGCATTGAGCATGAGGCAGGAAAAAATAGGTGTAGATAATTTGAATTATGTAGAGACATTGGCAGCAAAAATTGAATTGGGTATTAAACTCAACAATTTTGAACAGTTGCCCAAAGCCATTAATCAGGTCATTAAAGTCAGACAGAAACAGTTGCCAGCTGATGACTGGAGGTTAGCTGAATCCAAGAATATATATGCCTTATTAAATTATCATTCAGATAACAAACGGTATGCACAAATGTATTGGTGTAGCCACAAGCTCATTGAAGAAAAACTTGGAAAAAATCATTACAGAGTTAAAATGTTAGAGCAAAGGCGGCAACAATTTAATGTGGTTATTTTACCTCAAATAGATTTAAATTGTATGAAGCCGATTATTGTAAACTTTGACAGCAGAATCAAATTATAATAAATCTGATATTATTAACTTCTAAAGTTGCTTTAAGTGGCTTATACCTTTATAATGCACCCGCTTTTAATGAGGGCAAGAGCGTCCTTATTTAATTCAAACAAAAGCAAGAGTTGGAACTCCAAAAAATTATGGCATCACATCCTTCATTCTCTGAAGTAAAAAAGGTCGTATTTTTATTGCCGTTGTGGCAATTGGTACTGGGAGTTGTTGTGGCATTGGTTTTTTTACTGTTTTCAGGGAAAATATCCGCTTTTGCAGCCTTTTATGGAGCAAGTGTGGGTTTTGTTGGCAGTTTGGTATTCGCGTTTTTTTTATTTGGTTTTGGTGATCAAGACCCGAAAAATATAACACGAAAAATGTTCAGAGCAGAAGGACTTAAAATATTGGCAGTGGCTGCCATGTTTTATTTTGCATCGGCGGTTTTGGTATTGCCAATTATGCCGGTAATTATTGGGTTTATGGCTACATATATTATGTTTTTTGTAGCACTATTGACTGTTTTTAGATAAATATACTTTAGAAGTATAAAGAGATTAAGCAATGAGTGAAGCATCTATTGGCGGATACATCGAGCACCACCTTAAAAACAATACCTATGAACTTGTTGAGGGTTCTGTTTTTTGGACTGTAAACCTTGACAGTGTATTTTACACAATACTTACTGCTGTGGTGTTTTTAGGATTTTTTGGCAGTATCGCTAGAAATATTAAATCCGGAGTCCCGTCCAAATCTCAAAATTTTGTCGAAATGATCATCAAGTTCGTCAATGAACAAGTAAAAGACATCTTCCATTATGAAAGTAAAGTGGTCGCGCCGTTGGCTTTGAGTATCTTTATTTGGGTGTTTTTGATGAATTTCATGGATTTGGTTCCAGTAGATATGTTGCCTGCGGCAGGACATGCCATGGGTATTGAATACATGAGGGTTGTGCCCTCGACAGATCTGAATATAACATTTGGATTGGCCATAGGTGTCATACTTTTGGTACTTTACTATAACTTCACAAAGAAAGGGCCCTTGGGCTACGCCAAAGAATATTTTGGACACCCATTTGAAGCGAAAAACCCTGTAGTTAAACTCATTTTAGTACTACCGAATATGTTGTTGAATACTGTAGAAACGGTGGCAAAACCGATTTCATTGGGTCTTCGATTATTCGGTAACTTGTATGCTGGCGAATTGATTTTTATGTTGATCGCTGTGTTTACATTAGGTTATGGCCTTGAACAACTGCTGTCATTTGGTGGTGTTGTTATGGTCATTGGACAGTTTCTTTTAGGTTTATTGTGGGCATTGTTTCACATCCTAATTATTACATTACAAGCGTTCATTTTTATGATGTTGAGTGTGGTTTATCTATCACAGTCACATGATACAGGACACTAAATAAAACAAATTTTTAATTTTTTTAATTTCGTCAAAATAAATAATCGGAGAAAACGATGGAAAACTTGGCTTTAGTCGCTGATATACAAGGTATGACAGTAATCGCAGTAGCATTTATTATTGGTATGGCCGCATTAGGTACAGCAATCGGTTTTGCTATTTTGGGTGGTCGTCTTTTAGAATCTTCTGCAAGACAGCCTGAATTGGCTCCTATGTTACAAGGTAAAATGTTCTTAATCGCAGGTCTACTTGATGCGGTATCAATGATTGGTGTTGGTTTGGCATTATTCTTTACCTTTGCTAACCCATTTTTAGGGCCTTTAAATCTTAGCTAAATCAATCTGAAAATAATCATTTCACATTTTAGATTGAATTAGGAGAATATCGCAATGAGTATAAATGTAACATTAATCATTCAAATGGTTGTTTTCTTTGTTGTTGTATTAATAACAATGAAACACATATGGCCAGTTATATTGGGTGCTATGGAAGAGCGTGAAAAACAAATTGCTGATGGTCTGGCAGCAACCGATAAAGCAGAAGCTGCTTTAAAGGAAGCACAAGATAAAGCTGATGAGATATTGAATGAAGCCAAAGATCAAGCTGGTGTAGTTCGTGAGTCAGCCAATAAAATGGCAACAAAGATAAAGGATCAAGCTAAATCTGAAGCGCTGGCAGAAAAAGATCGTCAAGTAGCGGCTGCTACTGCTGAAATAGAGCAGGAAGCCAACCGTGCTAAAGAGGATCTACGCAAACAGGTTTCACATTTGGCTCTGGTTGGTGCAGAAAAACTGTTGAATAAAGAAGTTGATGAAAAAGTTCATACTGATTTATTGAATGATTTGGTTAAAGAGATTTAATTATGGCTGAATATGTAACACTGGCTCGTCCATATGCAAAAGCAGCTTTTGATTATGCTAAAGGTGCAGGTGTGGTTGATTCTTGGATGCAACAGTTAACCGTATCAGCCGGAATTGCTTCACTTGATGAAGTGGCTCGATCTTTTTTATCTCCAACTAAAAGCAATCAAAAACTGGTTGAAATTTTAGCTGGTGCCGATGCAGATCAGGCTTACAAAAACTTCCTCATGTTGATGGCGGATAATAACCGTTTGGCATTATTGCCTGATATGACTGCTTTGTATAAGTTCATCAGTGAACAAGATGCTAAAACACTCAGTGCAGATGTTTACAGTGCCATTGAATTAACCGGTGATCAATTAGATGCAATCAGTGCTTCATTAGAGAAGAGAACTGGTAAAACGGTTAACTTGACTCAGCACATAGATACATCTCTGTTAAGTGGTGCTCGAATTGTTGCTGGAGATCTTGTCATTGACGGTTCATTGAAAGCAAAAATAGCAAGGTTAAAGACTGAATTGTTAAATTAGCATTTAATAGTATATTAAATTAAATAACGAATGATTTATTGATGATAAAATCATTCATAATTGGAAAGAGGACATACAATGCAAACGACATTGAATCCATCAGAAATTAGCGAACTTATCAAAGATCGCATCAAGAATTTCGAAGTACAATCAGAAGCAAAAACAGAAGGTACCGTAGTCAGTGTATCTGATGGTATTGCTCGTATTCATGGCCTTACAGATGTTATGCAAGGCGAAATGATTGAATTACCTAACAACACTTATGCTTTAGCATTGAATCTCGAACGTGATTCAGTAGGTGTGGTGATCATGGGTGATTACACCAACATTTCTGAAGGCGATAAGGCAAAATGTACCGGTAAGATCCTTGAGGTTCCTGTCGGTCCAGAATTAGTTGGGCGTGTAGTTGATGCTTTAGGTAATCCTATTGATGGAAACGGTCCTATTGATGCAAAAATGACTTCTCCTGTAGAAAGAATTGCACCAGGTGTTATTGAACGTCAGTCAGTAAATCAACCGGTTCAAACTGGATTGAAATCTATTGATGCCATGGTACCAATCGGTAGAGGACAACGTGAGTTGATCATTGGTGATAGACAAACAGGTAAAACAGCTGTTGCAATTGATGCCATCATCAACCAAAAAGGCAAAGGTGTAACCTGTATTTATGTTGCAATCGGTCAAAAACGTTCTTCAGTTACTGCACTTGTTAGAAAACTTGAAGAGTTTGGCGCAATGGAACATACCATTATCGTTGCGGCAACTGCCTCAGATTCGGCAGCATTACAATACATCGCTCCTTATGCAGGTTGTGCAATGGGTGAGTATTTCAGGGATCGTGGCGAAGATGCATTAATCGTTTATGATGATTTAACCAAACAAGCATGGGCATATCGACAAGTATCATTGTTGTTAAAACGTCCTCCGGGTCGTGAAGCCTACCCAGGTGATGTTTTTTATCTTCATTCACGTTTACTTGAGCGTGCTGCACGTGTTAATGCTGACTATGTAGAAAATTTCACCAATGGTGAAGTTAAAGGTAAAACGGGTTCTTTGACAGCATTACCAATTATTGAAACGCAAGCAGGTGATGTATCTGCATTCGTTCCTACCAATGTAATTTCTATTACTGATGGTCAAATTTTCCTAGAGACTGATTTATTCAATGCTGGTATTAGACCTGCGATCAATGCTGGTTTATCTGTATCACGTGTTGGTGGATCTGCTCAGACTAAAGTCATTAAGAAATTAGGCGGCGGTGTTCGTTTGGCATTGGCGCAATATCGTGAATTGGCTGCATTTGCTCAATTTGCATCGGACCTTGATGAACTTACCAGAAATCAGTTGGAACGTGGTCAAAAAGTAACTGAGTTGATGAAGCAATTACAATACTCTCCAATGAGTGTTGCAGAAATGGCTGTCACTTTATTTGCAGTTGATAAAGGTTACATGGATGATGTGGCATTAAATAAAATTGGTGATTTTGAATCTGCAATGTTGTTACACATGAATAACAGCGAAGAAAAATTCATGAATGACTTAAGTGAATCTGGTGCTTACAATGACGAAATTGAAGCAACCATGAAAGCCGGTATTGAAGCTTTCAAAAAAACAGGTACATGGTAAGTCTAATTTAATTAATTCAGAGTAATAATTATGGCAGTTGGAAGTGAAATTGTAACCAAAATAAAAAGTGTACAGTCTACCAAAAAGGTGACTTCAGCTTTAGAAATGGTTTCAGCCAGTAAGATTAAAAAAGCCAAAGACCAAATGTTAGAGTCCAGACCTTATGCACAACAAATGCAGAAGATAATTGGACATCTGGCAAATTCATCACCAGAGTATAAACATCCATTTATGTTGAAGCGTGAGACCAAAAGAGTGGGTTATATTGTGCTTTCTACTGATCGAGGCTTATGTGGCGGACTGAATACCAATCTTTTCAAGAAGTGTGTTGCAGATATGAAAGTATGGCAAGACAAAGACGTTGAAGTTGATCTTGTAACTGTTGGGAATAAGGCATCGGCTTTTTTCAAAAAAATTGATGTAAACATGAAAGCCAGTATCAGTTCTTTGGGTGATAACCCTGAGCTGACAAAACTCATCGGTATTGTTAAGGTGATGCTTGATGCTTTCAGTGAAGAAAAAATTGATTGTTTATATTTGGTTTTTAATGATTTTGTAAACTCAATTGTGCAGAAGCCAACTGTACAACAATTATTACCACTAAAACCAAATGAGGACGACGAACTTATTAAAGATAACTTTGATTATCTTTATGAGCCAGATGCTGAAGTCGTTCTGGATTTTGTTTTAGGCCGTTATATTGAGTCATTGGTTTTTCAAGGTGTTTTGGAAAACCTTGCAAGTGAACACGCATCACGAATGGTTGCAATGAAAAATGCAACCGATAATGCCGGTGATTTAATTAAAGAGTTACAATTGATATACAACAAGGCGCGTCAAGCTGCCATTACACAAGAAATTTCAGAAATTGTTGGCGGGGCCGCTGCAGTTTAAAGAGCATTGCTCAACCAAGAGGATTTAGATATGAGTTCAGGTATTATAGTACAAATTATTGGTGCGGTAGTTGACGTAGAGTTTGACCGTAAAGATGTTCCTAAAGTTTATGATGCATTAAAAATAGACGAAACTGGTACAACTTTGGAAGTTCAACAACAATTGGGTGATGGCGTAGTCAGAACCATTGCATTGGGTTCAACTGATGGTTTGAAACGCAATCTAAAAGTTGAGTCTACAGGGGCACCAATTAAGGTACCTGTAGGTGAAAAAACTTTAGGTCGTATTATGGATGTATTGGGTAACCCAATCGATCACCAAGGAGATATTGGTGAAGAAGAACGTTGGGAAATTCACCGTCAAGCACCAAGTTATGAAGAGCAAGCTGCTTCTGATGAAATCTTAGAAACAGGTATTAAAGTTATTGATTTGGTTTGTCCATTTGCCAAAGGTGGTAAAGTTGGTTTATTTGGTGGTGCTGGTGTTGGTAAAACCGTTAACATGATGGAATTAATTAACAACATTGCGACCAAACACTCAGGTTTATCAGTATTTGCTGGCGTTGGAGAACGTACTCGTGAAGGAAATGACTTTTACTACGAAATGCAAGAAGCCGGCGTTGTTAATGTAGAGAATTTCTTAGATTCTAAAGTAACCATGGTTTACGGACAGATGAATGAGCCACCAGGAAACAGATTACGAGTTGCTTTGACTGGTTTAACAATGGCTGAATATTTCCGTGATGAAGGTCGTGACGTATTGTTGTTTATTGATAATATTTACCGTTATACATTGGCAGGAACAGAAGTATCAGCCTTGTTGGGTCGTATGCCTTCTGCGGTTGGTTATCAGCCAACACTTGCTGAAGAAATGGGTATGCTACAGGAACGCATTACTTCAACCAAAAAAGGTTCAATTACCTCTATTCAAGCCGTTTATGTACCAGCGGATGATTTAACTGATCCATCACCAGCAACAACATTTGCTCACTTGGATGCGACTGTTGTATTATCACGTTCAATTGCAGAATTGGGTATTTATCCTGCGGTTGACCCATTGGATTCTACTTCTAGACAATTGGATCCAAATTTAGTTGGTGAAGAGCATTACCAAGTTGCACGTGCTGTACAAGGTACATTGCAACGTTATAAGGAACTGAAAGATATTATTGCTATTTTGGGCATGGATGAGCTTTCGGAAGAAGATCAACAAGTTGTTTACAGAGCACGTAAAGTTGAACGTTTCTTCTCTCAGCCTTTCTACGTAGCTGAGGTCTTTACAGGCAGTCCTGGTAAATATGTTACATTGGCTGAAACCATCAGTGGTTTTAAAGGCATTGTAGAAGGTGAATATGATCACTTACCAGAACAAGCATTTTATATGGCTGGTTCAATTGATGAAGTGATTGAAAAAGCCAAAGCCATGGAAGATAAAGCTGCGTAAATTCATGCAAATGGTTTTAGGAGACTAAATAATGAGTACAATTCAATGTGACATCGTCAGCGCTGAAAAAGAAATATATTCTGGTGAAGTGGCTATGGTTTTTGCCACTGGCGTCGAAGGAGAACTTGGTATCGCACCTCGACATACTCCGTTGATTACTTTACTAAAAGCAGGCGAAGTTCGTGTGGAGCTACAAGATGGATCGCATCAAAACTATTATGTTTCAGGTGGTATATTAGAAGTACAACCTTATTTGGTTTCTGTGCTGGCTGACACTGCTACAAGAGCTGAAGACATTGATGAAGCTGCCGCAATTCAAGCGAAAGAAGAAGCAGAAAGGTTATTGAAAAATTCTGAAAAGAAACAAGATTTGGCAAAAGTTCAAGCAGATCTTGCCAAAGCTGTAGCTCAGATTCAAGCACTCAGTCGTTTGAAAAAAACACTGAAAAAATAAGCTATTTCCATCACACTTATTGAAAAGCCAATCCAAGTTAAGGATTGGCTTTTTTTATGCAAAAAAATTGTAATTCAGACAAGTGATTAATGATAACAATATAGTGAATTCATAATAAAGTATAAGCTCATATAAAATATTTGAGGTCATGTCTAAACATAAAAGCCGTTAGATGTACTAAATTAATGATTTATAATAAATTTATGTGCAAATATTCACAAAAAATAAATGGGGTTGCAACTTTACTAAAATATCTAAATTAAGTAAAATAAATAGTTAAATGAGACCTCAGCATAACTATCTGAAAATTTAAGTACAATTTGTTAAAATGAGAT